>DDTF01000038.1 GCA_002345965.1 Flammeovirgaceae bacterium UBA2371 | reverse complement strand
CCCAATACGTCACCTTGCGTTCAAAGCAAAAATGAAGTGAATTACATCACCAAAGGAAACAGTAGCCGACTGGTACAAATTCATCCTATGGGGGCTGTTACTTTAAAAAATGCAGGTGAAGAGCTAACCGAAATGATTGACTTGAATGCTGCCGGTGCAGTAGCATTTACTGATGGCTTGAAACCAGTTTGGAATACTGACATTCTTTTGAAATCGTTGCAATACCTTCAAAAATTTGATGGACTACTCGTCAACCACCCTGAAGACATTTGGCTTAATATGTTTGGTCAGATGAATGAAGGGCATAACAGTACGTTGCTGGGGCTTAAAGGTATGCCCAAAATTGCCGAGGATCTGGCAGTGAACAGAGACATCGAATTGCTGAATTATGCGGGCGGCAGACTCCATTTTTCAAGATTGAGCTCTCCAAAGTCTCTTGACTTTATTCGTATGGCCAAGAAGAAAAAACTTCAGCTCACGTGCGACATTGCGGCTTATCAGGCTTTGCTGGATGATTCGTTGCTTGAAGACTTTGACACCAATTATAAGGTAAACCCACCGCTTCGGGAAAAAGCGGACTTAAGTGCATTAATCACAGGACTTAAAGATGGCACTATAGATGTGATCACCTCCGGACATTTACCGCAAGACACAGAAAGCAAAGTGTTGGAATTTGATCATGCGGATTTTGGAATCATCAACTTACAAACTTTCGCGTCACAGATGTCTAAACTTTCAGAGTCGGTAGACATACATACACTCCTGCAAAAAGTTACTACCGCCCCACGCAGTCTTTTAAGACTTGAAGTTCCTGCCATTGAAAAGGATGAAGTGGCAAACCTTACACTTTTTGATCCATCAGCAAAATGGGTTTTCCGTGAAGAGCAAAATTATTCAAAGTCGAAAAATTCTCCCTGGCTGGGGAAAGAGCTAAAGGGAAAAGCAAAAGCGGTGTTTAACAATTCAAAGGTTTGGATGGATGCTTAATTTTTCTAAATGGCCTGCGCTTGTGCGGGTGCCACTGCGCTATGGATTAGCAACCGGTGCCCTCGGGTTCGTACTTCTTCTAGTGCTCTATTATACCAATCATCATCCTTTTGTAATTCCTGTTTTCGTTGATTTTCGGATAGTATTATTTGCGATCGTCTTTGTCTTTGCACTTAAGGAGTTAAGGGATTATTACTTTCAGGGCATTTTACAATTCTGGCAGGGGATGGTAGGTACTTTTTTGATCACCCTTGTTTTTGGAGTTATCGCCAGTTCCGCATTATACCTGTTTGCTGTCAATACCCCTGAATTTGTTCAGTCCTACATTAATCTTTCATTGGAGCAGGTGAAGGCCTTTTCGGATGAGGATATTGATAGAATTGGAAGAGATGTTTATAATGCAGGTATTGAGTCATTAAAACAGGCTGATGCCTATTTTTTGGCGTCCAGGTATTTTGTGCAATCGTTTATAATCAGCTTTTTTTTAAGCATAATAATATCAGTAATTTTGAGAAGGCAGCCCAAAACCTAACCCTTAGATTTCATGGAAAATAATGAGGAATTTGTAGCCCCGAGCACCAGAAGCGTTGGCTTTCAATATGGAGCCATACTGGCAGTTGTTTCGATAGTTTTGTTTTTAATACCAGCCGTGATGGGTGCCAACCCCTTTAAAGGTGTATGGAACTGGGTAGGTACAGGAGTGACTGTGGCGGCCATATTTCTTGCGCAAAAAAAATTCAAAGATGAAGGGGATGGATTTATGAGTTATGGTCAAGGCATGGGAGTAGCTTTTTGGATAGCCTTGGTGTCCGTGCCAATTTCTGTATTATTCTCATACAGTTATACCTCTTTTATAGACAATGGTCCTTTTGAAATGTTTATGCTGCAACAGGAAGATGATATGATTGCCAATGGAGCACCTGAGAGCATAATTGAAACTTCACTGGAGTGGACCCGCAAACTATTTTGGGTAATTGGAGTTGTTGGCGGATTGTTTTTTACTATGCTTATGGCTCTTGTCATTACAATTTTTACCAAAAAGAATAATCCTGAGGCACCATTTTAAATGGAAGAAGAACTGAATGTTTCTATTGTAATTCCAGCTAAAGACGAGGAAGAATCTCTCTCCGAGTTATGCCAGTGGATTGTGCGCGTGATGGACAAGGCTGGTCTTTCCTATGAAGTTTTGTTTATTGATGATGGTAGCACTGACAATACCTGGAAGGAAATCATCAAGGCTAATATGATGAACCCTGCCTTTAAAGGCATCAAGTTCAATCGCAACTTTGGCAAATCGGCAGCCCTGCATACTGGCTTTAAGGCATCCAAAGGGGAAGTAGTGATTACAATGGACGCAGACTTACAGGATAGTCCAGATGAAATTCCTCAGCTGTACAAAATGATTACTGTGGATGGCTATGATTTGGTGTCTGGATGGAAAAAGAAAAGACACGATCCGATCTCTAAAACCATTCCTTCCAAGTTTTTCAATTACATCACCAGGGTGATGTCGGGAATAAAACTGCATGATTTTAACTGTGGATTGAAAGCATACAAGTCGGTAGTAGTAAAGAATATTAGCGTGTATGGTGAAATGCACAGGTATATTCCTGTGATTGCCAAGTGGGCGGGTTTTACCAGGATTGGAGAGAAAGTAGTAGAACACAGAGAGCGTAAATATGGCATCACCAAATTTGGCTGGGAAAGATTTGTAAAGGGATTTCTTGATTTGTTGTCCATTATGTTCGTGGGGAAATTCAGACGTAACCCCATGCACTTTTTTGGTAGTCTTGGTATAGTTTCGTTTCTTTTTGGATTCATCTTCACAGGCAAAATTTTTTATGATAAGATAGATTCTCTGTTTATTTCACAGATTCCACTTAAAAGAGATATTACAGATCAGCCCATTTTCTATTTGGCGTTGGTAGCCGTAGTGATTGGGGTGCAGCTCTTTCTTACGGGCTATCTGGCAGAGATGGTGGCAATGCAGTCGCTCTCCAAGCGCGATTATCTTATTATTGAAAAAGTGGGGCTAAAGGAATTGATTCATTCTCAACAAAGTCCCCTCTCAGTAACCCCTTAGCCTGATTAATAATTAAATAACAGGTAAAACGAAACAATTTATCGCTTGTTGCGATATAGAAGAAGATTCACTTTTTCCATGAAACAACTCATTATTGTCCTGCTATTATTGATTCTGGCTCCACAATTCTTGCAAGCTCAGAATAAATTGACCATTAATGGTTATGTAAAAGATGCTTCTAATGGGGAGGCGCTCATCGGAGCTACAGTTTATGTAAAAGAAATTAGCAATGGTGTAATCACTAATGTGTATGGCTTTTATTCCATTACGCTGGAGCCTGGAAGCTATACTGTCAATTATAGTTACGTTGGCTATACTACCGTATCGCAAAATGTCGATTTGAGCAGAAACACAGAGATCAATATAGATCTGGTTATGGAAAGCGAAGAGCTGGAGGAAATTGTGATAACTGCTGACCTGGAGCAAGCCAATGTGGAGAATATGGAGATGAGCACCAATAAACTGGACATCCGTACCATATTAAAGGTGCCCACTTTTTTAGGTGAAGCAGATGTATTCAGAAGCCTATTACTATTGCCGGGGGTGAGTACGGTAGGAGAAGGAGCTTCTGGGTTCAACGTTAGGGGAGGCAGTGTGGGGCAAAATCTTGTATTGCTTGATGAGGCACCCGTATACAACTCTTCTCATTTGTTTGGATTTTTCTCTGTATTTAATCCTGATGCTGTTAAGGATACAAAATTGTATAAAGGAGCCATTCCCTCCAGGTTTGGGGGCAGACTTGCCTCTTTATTGGATGTGCGCATGAAGGAGGGTAATAGTAAAAATTTTGAAGCCAATGGTGGAATTGGTTCACTTTTCAGCCGACTTGCCATTGAGGCACCTATTATCAAAGATAAAGCCTCTTTCATTGTAGCCGCCAGAAGGTCTTATATTGATGTGATTGCCCGTCCGTTTGTTCCTTTACTAAAAGACGGAGGTGCGCTTAATTTTTATGATTTAACTCTTAAGACGAATTACACAATTAACCGCAAAAACAAATTGTATGCCTCCGGATATTTTGGTCGCGATGTTTTCTTATTTGATGCCAATCAGGGATTCAGTTGGGGAAATACCACTGGCACACTTCGGTGGAACCATTTGTTTAATGAAAGACTATTCTCTAACCTAACTTTTGTTTATAGCAACTATGACTATAAGCTTCAGTTTGGGGATGATAACCTGGATCGGTTCAATTGGGATTCTTCTATTTCCAATTTTATTTTGAAACCACAATTTACCTACTTCATCAACAGTAACAATGAATTGGATTTTGGCGGAGAGGCTATTTACTACACCTTTGAACCAGCCAATGCGGTAGGTATTTCAAATGGTGCTGCTATTGATGTGAGTTTGGACAGAAAGTATAACCTGGAAACGGCACTTTATATAGGAAACCGCCAGACGATTAATAATGTGTTATCGGTTGAGTATGGTTTAAGATTCTCACATTTTCAATCCTTTGGACCGGGAAAGGTTTTCCAGTATAATGATACAACAGCCGGAATACGCAGATCTCCAGTTGGGATAACTGAATTTAAAAGCGGGGAATCAATTGTTGACTACAACAATTGGGAGCCTCGAGCTTCTTTCAAAATTCAGTCTACACCTACAAGTGCCATTAAAGGCAGTTACAACAGAATGGCTCAATACCTGCATTTGATTTCCAATACTACGGCTTCGAATCCGCTGGATGTGTGGGCTCCAAGCTCCAGAATGATAGAACCGGAGATAGGTCATCAGTTTACATTAGGATACTTTAAAGATTTGGGTGCGCAGCGAGACTATGAGATTTCTGTGGAAGGTTATTACCGGGCTACGGAGAATCAAATCGACTACATTGATGGCGCTGATCTATTAATCAACGAATACATAGAGGGGGATCTGTTAAGTGGTATAGGGCGTGCTTATGGGTTAGAAACGTATTTTCAGAAAAAAACGGGGCGACTGAGCGGTTGGGTGAGTTATACACTGGGAAGAACGGAATTGAAGGTAAATGGAATCAATCGAGGAGAATGGTATCCTACCAGATTTGACCAGACGCATAATTTTAAAGTAGCTGCTTTCTACGATATCAACGAACGCTGGTCCGTGTCGTCCGACTTTGTGTTTGTGAGTGGTACTCCCACTACCTTTCCCACATCGCGATTTGTAATACAGGACATACTCATTCCCTATAATGTCAACGAGTCGAGGAGCAATGTCCGACTTCCAAGCTATAACCGACTGGATATTTCTCTTCGATTGGAAGGGAAAAAGGTAAGAAGAGGGAAGGAGAGAAAGAACAGTGATTATTGGGTGTTTTCTTTGTACAATGTATATGGAAGAAAAAATCCATTTTCGATCTATTTTTCGCAGCGAGATGAAAGAGTGCCGCAAGGTACACCTATCAATTCGCAGGCGATACAGCTTTCAATTGTTGGAACAGTAGTGCCATCAATTTCGTACAACTTCAAGTTTTAAAAGCTTTAGATGAATAAGATGAAACGATTTTATATCCCTTTGTTTTTAACGCTTGCCCTGGCGGGCTTATTCATATCATGTGAAGATGAAATTTCACCTGATCTGGAGCAGGCGAATAGCATTGTAGTAATTGACGCATGGGTTACTGATAAGCCCGGTAAGCAGGTTATCACCATCACGGAAACGCAAGCATATTTTGATAATACTTTGCCTCCGGGAGTATCTGGCGCAAGTGTATCGGTGGTTGATGATTTGGGAAGCGTTTATTTGTTTACCGAAGATCCTGCAAAAGCCGGTAGCTACGTGTGGACACCTTCTGGTAGTGAGGTCATGGGATCAGTAGGTCGTACGTATACGTTGAATGCACAAATTGGCGGAGAGTCATATTATGCTGTCTCTAAAATGGGCCGGGTACCAGTCATTGATAGCATAACATTTACCTTTGAGCCTGAAAATGCATTTCAGCCTGATTCTTATCTCGCAGAATTTTGGGCTACTGATTTCAAAGGACCCAACGACACCTATAGGATTAAGGCCTGGAAGAATGGTGTTTTGCTGAACAAGCCAACTGAGTTGAACCTGGCCTATGACGCTGGGTTTTCAGCTGGAGGAAATTTTGACGGGGTAACTTTTATTACACCCATTCGCCAAGGGATCAATCCATTTGAACAGGACGATAATGATGAACCTCTTTCACCTTATTTTCCAGGTGATTCGGTTTACGTTGAAATTCATTCCATTTCATTGCAGGCATTTAATTTCTTAAATGAAGTAGCCATCCAAACCAACAGACCGGGAGGGTTTTCTGAATTATTTGCAACGCCATTATCCAATGTTTCAACTAACATCTTTAATAAAACCACCGGAGGTCAGCCCGCAGTAGGATTTTTTAATGTAGGGGCTGTATCTGCCCTCGGCAAAAAATTTGAACAGTGATTAGTCGCTTTATTAAATGAACTAATTAACGTCTATCTTTGTAGTTAGATTACGTTCTTTGATAGTGGCTGTACGCTGAATTAAAACCATTACTCATTAAATAAATGGGGCCGACCGGTTTTGACAGGATGTGTGAGTACGTATGCCAGCATGCAGGCTCATGGGATGAGAGCCTTAAAAGATAGTCCTACAACCATACTTGGCGAGTCTAACTACGCCTTGGCTGCTTAATCTGACGATACGTTAGATGAGTTTGTCTCCGATAAGATCGGAGAGGCCAACATCGCTCATTGCCTTTGTTCTGCGGGTAGTGTATATGCGGTGTCGTTTGTCGGAACTGCTCTGCGTGAGGTTACTAATCGTGGATAAGACACAGTGACTAAGGAGAAGTTGAGGTCGTTAACTGCCTTGCTGCTCCCGACAATTAAAGTTAACTAAGCATGTAGAATCTACGTATTTATCTTCTCTGGACCAGAGTTCGATTCTCTGCGGCTCCACAAAACAAAAAAGGTTAGCACATTGCTAACCTTTTTTGTTTGATAGAGATGTAAACTATCTCTTTCTTTTAGCAGCTTTTTTCTTAGTTGCTTTTTTCTTGGTAGCCTTCTTCTTAGTAGCCTTCTTTTTAGTGGCTTTCTTCTTAGCGGCTTTCTTCTTAGTTGCTTTCTTAGCAGGTCTTTTCTTTGCAGCTTTTTTCTTAGCTGCCTTTTTAGCTTTCTTTGCCATAGCTTTTTGTGTTTTTAATTAAACATATTTAACAAATACGCTTTGAAATACGTAACTAAATTGTTAAAAACCAAAAAAAAGAGCATTTACTTTTCCTTTGTGTCAATTCACTGTCAACAAAAATGAACACAAATTTCTTTTAAGCATCACAAAAATCTAATTCAATAAGAATACTGCTAGATGATTTTATTGCTGGCACTATAAGAATTGAATTTTTACTTCAAGTGCTACTATAAGTGATGCGATAGCAGCAACAGAAAACAAAACTTGTGCTAAAACTGCTTAACAAATCAAAAAACAAACATTTTACTCACTACTGCGTGGTAGAAAAAACTAAAATGTTGAGGTACGCAAATGAATTTTAAAAGGATCATTCCGATTTATGTGATTTCGGTTGGTTTATTTTTTTAAAAAATTGAGATCAATGGAACGGTTTATTTTGAAAACAACAACAAGGGATTAGTCGTCAAAAAAAAATTATGATCAGGACAGATTTTTTGATCTTTTTTCAAAAAATCATCCGGTTTTTGACACAATTCAGTTTATAGCCATTGAGCCGGGTATGGTGCGACATTCGTAAATAACGGGCTGAATGAGATTTTCGAATTGAAATAAAGGACTAAATTTGCACCGGATGTGATTGTATTTAATTCTGACTCACTCCTGGTCAGTACCGATCATTTGGCTCCGTATTTCAATGGATAGAATTTCAGATTCCGATTCTGAAGATGCAGGTTCGATTCCTGCCGGGGCCACTTCTTATATCACATTTTGTCCCAAGTAACATCTGCATCGCATTATTCAATTACGATTGTCTATTCTGCTAATTATTAGATCGCGCATTTCTTTTGTGATTAAATAGTAGCAAATCAAAAAGTAACAATAGCGAAATTAAATTCTTTTGATTTTCCTCATACTATGTGTTACACCTTACAAATAAGCGAGGTGAAATAGCCAAAATATGTAATGTATTTGTCAAAATTTCATCACTATTTCTCAGGTAGTGTTTTACTAACATTTGTTAGTTGACATTTATAAAATATTTCTATGACCTCTGTGCTAATGGTGGTAAATTATAGATGCATTCAAATGATCATTTTCATTTGTCTTTAAACAAATTTTTAACCTAAACCAAAAATCATGAAAAAACTTCTACTGTTGGGGTCGTTGCTATTTGCAGCGATTGTAACATTTGGACAGAATGAAGTAATTTCAGGTAGGGTGGTGTCATCTGATGATGGCACGGCAATTCCAGGAGTTAATGTCATTCTGAAAGGTACCGTACAAGGTACAGTAACCGATGCAAACGGAAACTTCAGACTGGACAAACCAAGTGGAGGAGGAACGTTAGTGTTCTCCTTTGTTGGGTTTAAAACACAAGAGGTGCCGATTGGTAATCAAACATCGATCAACATTAATTTAGAGTCGGAAGTTGGTCAGTTAGCTGAAGTTGTTGTTGTTGGATATGGAACCCAACAAAAAGAATCCATTACAGGGGCTGTTGGCTCACTGGATAATACAAGGTTGGAGCAGGTTCCGATGGCTTCATTTGAGCAAACGCTTCAAGGTAATATTGCCGGTGTGCAAGCTTCGGGCATAGATGGTTCGCCTGGTGCTAATACACAAGTAAGGATAAGAGGTATTGGTTCTATTACTGCTTCAAGTGAACCGCTCTACGTTATAGATGGTATTCCTGTAACTTCAGGTAATATTGCTCAATTGAATGACAATGGGGATCGAAGCGCCAATGTGATGGCCGGGATTAATCCCAATGATATCGCTAGCGTAACTGTACTCAAAGATGCTTCTTCCACTGCCATTTACGGATCAAGAGGAGCGAATGGTGTAATATTGATTACGACAAAAAGCGGACAGACTGGTAAAACAAAAATAGACGTTCGTACTCAGGTAGGGTTTAATAGTGTAGCGTCCAATAATTTACTACAACCACTAAATGCGGATCAGTATACCCAACTGTTTTTAGAAGGATATACCAACAGAGGGGATACTCCAGCGCAAGCACAAACTAATTTTGACAACCGCTTTACACAATTAACTGATCCTATAACAGGACTTCGAACTGATACCAACTGGTTGGAGTCGGTAACAAGAACTGGAGCCAATCAATCCTATGACATTAGCGCCAGCGGTGCGAATGATAATTTTAAATATTTCTTTTCAGGATCTTATTTTGATCAGCAAAGCCATGTTATAGGTACAGATTTCTCACGTCTTTCATCGCGGATGAATTTAGAGATGAAGGTAAATGATTACATCACGATTTCTAATAACCTGAGCGTATCCAATACGGATCAAAATGGAATGGTAGATGGATCTGCCTGGGCCAATCCGTTGTACAACGCATACCTGCTTTCTCCACTAATTCCGATTCGTGATGATCAGGGCAGGTTCAATGCTGAACACCAAAACTATTATCCGATGGGTGGAAACAATCCTGTTGGCGCCTTGAGTGGTGATGATGCTAGAAATACAACGCAGCTGCGTTTGATTGATAATTTTGCGGTTACGGTAAGGTTTCTTAAAAATTTCACCGCTCGTTCTCAATGGAACGTAGATGCAATTCAAGTAGATGAGTATCAATACAAGAATCCCCGGTATGGAGACGGTAGAAATAGTGGTGGATATGCCCAGGAGAATACCGTGCTTGACAAAAACTGGGTAGGTACTCAAACTTTGAATTATGGAGTAACATTGGGGGGAAGACACAATGTGGAAGCCTTAATTGGTTATGAGGCTCAGGAGTCTAATAGAAAGACTGTATATGGCTACGGTGAGCGTTTTCCAAATGATAAGTTAAGGAACCTGGCCAGTGCGGCAGCAGCTTATGACACAGAAAGTACCCGGACAGGTTTCACTTTCAACTCTATATTATCTCGTGCCAACTATGATTTCGATGGTAAGTATTTCTTTTCAGCGAGTTTTAGAAGGGATGGTTCATCTCGATTTGGTAGAGATGTTAGATGGGGAACGTTCTATTCTTTAGGAGGAGCGTGGAACATTACAGCAGAGAGCTTTCTTTCAGGAGCTACATTTATCAATAACCTAAAATTAAGGACATCCTATGGTATAACTGGAAATGCTGCTATTGGTAACTTTCCTTCAGTAGGACTTTATGAATATGGACAGGACTACGATGGAGCTCCTGGAGGAGCGCCTTCACAAATTGCCAACCCATTATTAACATGGGAAAGCCAGGAGAACTTCAATGTTGGACTTGATTTTATGCTCTTTAATAAGGTGGGTGGTACTGTAGATTACTTTACCAGGGTCTCTTCCGATTTGATATTAGACGTACCCATTTCAAGGACTACTGGATTTCAAAGTTTAACACAGAACTTTGGAGAGATGAAGAACAATGGCGTTGAACTCTCATTGAATGCCACAGTTGTTCAAACTACTGACTTCTCAATGAGTTTAGGTTTTAATACTACCTTCCTAAAGAATAAGTTGACCAAGCTAAAGGATGACTTTACTGACGGTACTAAAAGAAGACAAGAAGGACAGGATTTTCAATCTTACTTCTTATATGACTGGGCTGGTGTAGATCAGACTAATGGTCAACCACTGTGGTATACAGATTCAACACGTAGTGAGACCACTTCGGATATTAATAGTGCAGAGCGTTTTTTGATAGGAAAAAGTGCAACACCTGACCATTTTGGTGGATTCAATACAGTACTTACCTATAAGGGAATATCGTTGAGCGCTCAATTCTCCTATTCATCCGGAAATTATATCTATGATGCCAATGAACGCTTTATTCACGGAGATGGGGCATTAACTCCAAGAAGTACCACTACTTATGGTTTTAATAACAGATGGCTCCCTGGCAAGACAGATGCAAAATTGCCACAACACAGATGGGGAGGCAACATGAATAGCAATGTTGGAGATCAATCCAGGTGGTTACATGACGCCTCTTTTGTACGATTGAGAAACCTTACAGTTGCGTACAATTTTCCCAATTCAATTGTTTCAAGGTTGAAGCTGAGATCTTTGAGAGCATATACACGCGGGGTAAATTTATGGACAATCACTAAGGACAAAGATTTATACCTCGACCCTGAACAGGCGATTAATGGTATCGCAAATGGACTTACTCCAGCGATTAAGACCTTTACGTTTGGTATTGATATTGGACTATAGAAATCAAATAATTAAAGGAAATGAAAAATTTAAAGAAAATATTTACGGTGGCTATACTCACATTGGTGATGCTATCGTGTTCAGATAACTTTTTAGAGTTACAACCTCAGCAATCAGTAGCTGACACAGATGCATTAACAACATTGGAGGATTTTAAATCTTCAATTACCGGTGTTTACAATGACTTGTCAAATTCTGATTACTATGGCAGGTATTTTTTCCTGATTCCAGACGTAATGTCTGACGATGTAAAGCAAAACAGCCAGGCCAATCGTGTAAGAAATTACGCAGAATATGTGGCAACTGTCGCGGATGCTCAAGCAGAAGATATGTGGGAGGTGATGTATGAAGCCAATGTGGCCAACAATGCCATCATCAATAGCAAAGTAGAAGTGCCGGCAGCTGTTCAGGCAGATAAGGATCACATTGTTGGTGAAGCCTATGCACTTCGAGGCTTGATCTATTTTGATATGGTTAGAATGTTTGCGCAGCATTATCAGTACACTGCAAATGCAAGTCACCTGGGCGTTCCTATTGTGTTGGACTTTGATCAACTCAGTCAACCTACTCGTAATACCGTAGCTGAAGTGTATGCCCAAATCATCAGTGACATGCAAAAGGCGTTGACACTGATGAAGGATACACCGCGATCTGGAAATAAGTCAACCTTATCTGCAACTGCAGTGAAGGCCTTACTTGCCAGAGTATATCTTTATAAGGACGATTGGGTGAATGCTGAAGCGATGGCCACTGAGGTGATTAATAGCGGTAAGTACACACTTGTGTCCAATGCTAACTATGTAAGCTCCTGGGCTACTGATTACAGTTCTGAATCTATCTTTGAAATATCAATGACACCATCTGATAATCGAGGTTCGGATGCATTGGGGAGAATGTACATTGTACAGGGGTATGGTGATTATTTGCCTTCTAACGATGTATACTCATTAATTCCTCCTGGTGACGCCCGACAAGGGGTTTATAAGGCTGATCCTGGGTTATCAGGTGCTTTTGCGCCATTTAGAATGAATAAATATCCAAGCATAACAGGAGAGGATAACACAAAAGTTATTCGTCTTTCAGAAATGTATCTGATAAGAGCCGAAGCAAGAGCTATGCAAACGGGGAAGGAAACAGGAGCTCAGTCAGATGTTAATGCTATAAGACTTCGTGGGTTACCCTCTGCAACTCCAATTGCCTCAACAGGTCAAACATTGCTGGATGATATAGCACGTGAGAGAAGGATTGAGCTTGCATTTGAAGGTCAAAGACTGTGGGATTTGATGCGCAAAAAGCAAGGTGTGGTTAGAAATCAATGTACTTCAATAGTCTGCACCATCCCATATCCAAATGACAGGTTTATACTTCCAATACCTGCAGCGGAAATGGATGCTAATCCAAACATTCAACCCAATCCCGGCTTCTAATTTAATTAACTTTTTAATGTAAGAGAGGGGTGCGAAAGCACCCCTCTTTTTTTGTTAATTTTCATGTTAACTTGAATCGAAACATTGAAAACGAACAATGACTTCCACTGAATTTCGCAAAGCAGCACATGAATTGGTAGACTGGATGGCTGACTATATGGATAACGTTGGCACCTATCCAGTAAAACCCAATATCAATCCGGGTGATATTAAAGCACAACTTCCACACGAGGCTCCTGAAACATCGGAAGACTTCGAGGCTATTTTTTCAGATTTCAACAAAATTATATTGCCCGGGATGACTCATTGGCAACACCCGAATTTCTTTGCCTATTTTCCATCAGGTACAAGTGGACCCTCGGTATTGGCTGAAATGCTGTCGTCCACCATGGGGGCACAATGTATGATATGGTTGACTTCACCTGCGGCTGAAGAACTCGAGGAAAGAATGATGGTGTGGTTGAGAGGTATGCTTGGTTTACCAGATAACTTTACAGGAGTGATTCAGGATAGCAGCTCATCCTCCACACTCGTTGCGCTGCTTACTGCGCGTGAGGTGCATTCAGGTTATTCAATCAATCAAAGTGGATTTGAAGGAAAGGCAAGATTCAGAATTTATACTTCAGAGCAGGCACATTCATCAGTGGATAAAGGTGTAAAGATTGCAGGCTTTGGGATCAGCAATTTGGTGAAGGTTGAAGTGGATAAATCTTTTGCCATGAATGCGGATGCATTGGAGAAAGCCATTGAGGCGGATTTGAAAGCTGGGTTCATCCCACTTTGTGTTGTGTCCACGATTGGCACAACAAGCTCTACAGCTGTGGATCCCATCAAGGCCATTGGCTTAATTTGTAAAAAATATAAATGTTGGCATCACATTGATGCCTCTTATTCTGGAACAGCATTGTTAATACCAGCGCTGAGATGGATGAGTGATGGAGTAGAGCTGGCAGATAGTTTTGTGTTTAATCCCCATAAATGGATGCTGACCAATTTTGATTGCTCGGCTTACTTTGTAAAAGATAAGAAAGCTTTAACAAGCACGTTTAGCATTTTGCCTGAATACCTCAAAACGCCTCAGGATCATTTGGTCAACAACTACCGTGACTGGAGCATCCCATTGGGTAGAAGGTTCAGAGCACTGAAATTATGGTTTGTAATCAGGAGCTATGGCGTTGAGGGATTAAAGAAAATTATTGGTGAACACATAAGTATAGGTCAGTGGCTAAAAGAGGAGGTTGACAAAGAAGGTGATTTTGAATTGTTGGCACCTGTACCGCTTAATCTGGTATGTTTTAGGTATAAGCCAGCGAATATGATAGACGAAAATCAACTTAATGATTTAAATCAGCACTTACTGGAGGGATTAAACAGCACGGGAAAGATACTGTTGACTCAAACGAAACTACAAAATAAGTATACTTTACGATTTGTTGCTGGCAACAATAGCACGAGTAAAAAGGTTGTAGAAGACAGTTGGAGCTTAATAAAATCATTTGCGCGAGGCATAAACTTAAGTAAATTCATGAATGGCTGAAGCGGTTGATACCTCATCCTGTCGCAATTGTGGCACTGCATTATTGGGTGATTATTGTCATGCATGCGGGCAAAAACAATTTGAGGAGAAAGAAAGAACCTTTCGTCATTTGATTTATCAATTCTTTGGTGCCTCCTTTTTTCTTGAAAATAATTTTTTAAAAAATATTCGAGATCTCTTGTTGCGCCCAGGCTACCTGGCCAAGGATTACATCATGGGAAGAAGGAAACAACACATGGTTCCTTTTTCACTCTTTCTGCTCATCAACTTGTTGTATTTTATATTTAATCCACTCAGCGATTTAAGTCTTTCTCTGGATGAACAAAGAATACAGGTTTATTGGCCGTTGATAGAGGAGATGGTTAACCATAAATTGGAAACCAATGGACAGGATTTTGATGCCTATGCAGCATTGTATAACAGCCAGTCCTTATCCTTATCCAAATCACTGGTTATACTTAATGTGCCAATTTTGGCTTTTTTCATGTACTGGTTCTACAGCAGAAAAAAGTATTATTATGCCGACCACTTTGTGTTTTCATTATACTACATGGGTTTTGTAATGCTGTTAGCAATCGTAATGTATGCGCTATTACTGTTGTTTAACTTTCTTTTTGCATGGAATTTAGGAGGAATCTTTCCCTTGTTCTTTTTTGGCATCATTGCGATTTACACCTTTGTAGCGTTAAGAAAATTCTATGAGCAAAATAAGGTTTGGTCGTTGATGAAAACTTTGCTAGTTATTTTTGGATTTCTATTAACACAATTTGTATATCGAATTGTAATGTTTTTTATAGTATTCTGGACCACTTAGCTATGATTTCAGTTGTTGGTATTCCTTTTGATGAATTTTCATCTTTTATGCGCGGCCCGGCACTAGCGCCACCAAAGATCAGGGAGGCTTATCACTCCGATTCGGCCAATTATTTTACTGAAAGCATAAAAAGTCTTAAAGATCACCCGGGATGGAAAGATGAGGGTGATCTGGTATTACCAGAAGGAGTAAAAGCAATTGACGCCATTGAGCGCGCCATCTTTGATCAGCTGAATAAATCAGATAAAGTCTTAACTCTTGGTGGCGACCATTCCATTACCTATCCTGTGGTTAGGGCTTTCAATCGCAAATTTGGTAAGCTCACCTTGCTTCATTTGGATGCACATGGCGATTTGTATGACAATTTTGAGGGAAATAAGTATTCACACGCATGTCCATTTGCTAGAATCATGGAAGAAGGATTAGCCAGCAGACTAATTCAGGTGGGTATCCGTACTATGAATACACACCAGCAAGAGCAAGTAAAACGGTTTGGTGTGGAAGTGATTGAAATGAAAGATTGGAGCCCAAACATTCGATTTCAGTTAGAAGGGCCTGTTTATATTTCTTTGGATATGGATGCGGTAGATCCTGCATTTGCCCCCGGGTTGTCACATCACGAGCCGGGTGGATTCACCTCTCGTGAAATATTATCTATCCTTCAACATATTAAAGGCAATGTAGTAGGCGCTGATTTGGTTGAGTTCAATCCTGTGCGAGATCAATCAGGCATTACAGCAATGTTGGCGGCCAAACTTTACAAGGAGTTGCTCGATTTGTTATTAAAAAACTAGTTGATAACCCATGTCCAAAGATCTCTTCTCCGGTCATGCTAAAGATTATGCAGCTTTCCGGCCCGTGTATCCCCAGGCACTTTATAAATTTATTTATCAATATGTTGAAAAGTTTGATCAGGCATGGGATTGTGGTACAGGCAATGGGCAGGTAGCGCATGTGTTGGCTCAATCTTTTACAATAGTTCATGCCTCAGACATTAGCGCAAGGCAGCTTGAACATGCTGCTAAGAAAGAAAATATTATTTACCATAATCAGGGCGCAGAACAAACAAATTTCGAAAACAACAGTTTTGATTTAATCACAGTAGGCCAGGCCATTCATTGGTTTGACAGAGATAAGTTTTATAAGGAGGTAATGAGGATTTCAAAGCCTAACGGTATCATCGCTGCCTTTGGCTATAATCCAGTGAGATCTACATCGGCTTTTGATAAGATATTGAATTGGTTTTACTATGATGTCATCTATCCTTACTGGGATACTGAGAGAAAAGTGGTAGAAGATCAGTATCAAACCATTTCATTTCCTTTCGAAGAAATTCCATCTCCGGAATTTAGCATTAACTTAATCTGGTCAGTAGAAGATGTTCACGGTTATGTTTCAACATGGTCTGCTGTTCAAAATTTTATTAAAAAAAACGGCTACAATCCGGTAGACGAGCTGACCGAGAAGATAAAACCACTATGGAAGAAGGAAAAGGAATCAGTTTATTTTCCTGTATTTTTAAGACTAGGTCGAATAAATTGATAACCCTATGAATAAACTACTCAGTATTTTGCTGTGCTCAATTTTAATTAGCGCCTGTAATCAGAATCGCTACGATGTTATTATTCGTAATGCTTTGGTAGTTGATGGCTCTGGTGCAGTTGGGTACCAAGCAGATGTGGGGATCAATGCCGACACCATTGCCATTATTGGAGATCTGTCAAAAGCTGTGTCAACACATGTGATTGATGCCAGTGGATTGGTGTTAGCCCCTGGTTTTATAGACACCCATAGTCATCACGATCGCGGGATGTTCGACAATGCGGATATGATTGCGCTTACCAGTCAGGGGGTTACAACAATGATTGTGGGGCAGGATGGTGGTTCCCATGTGCCTTTATCAAATTTTTTGAATCAATTGGACAGTATGCCAGTTGCGATCAATGTTGGTTCCTATACAGGACATAATAGTTTAAGAAGAATTGTACTTGGTGAGAAGTATCAACGACAATCTACTCAGGAAGAGGTCGATCAAATGATTGCATTACTAAAAAAGGACCTTGAAACTGGTTCGCTCGGGTTATCTACAGGTCTTGAGTATGATCCTGGCATTTATTCCAATAAGGAGGAGGTAGTGGAATTAGCCAAAACTTTAGTTCCTTACAAAGGCAGGTACATCAGTCACATGAGGAGCGAGGATCGCTATTTCTGGAAGGCGCTGCAGGAGATTATTAATATTGGCAAGCAAACCGGAGTTCCTGTTCAAATATCACATGCCAAACTGGCGATGAAAAGCCTTTGGGGTCAATCTGAAAAAATGATAAAGCTGTTGGACTCTGCTCGGGCACAGGGAATTGAAATAACAGCAGATATTTATCCTTACCCCTATTGGCAGTCTACTATGACGGTTTTATTTCCTGCAAGGGATTTCAACGATCGGAAGTCTGCCGCCTTTGCATTATCGGAACTGACTACGCCAGAAGGTGTATTGATAGGAGACTTTTCACCACAAAAAGAATACATAGGCAAAACGTTAGCGGAGGTTGCAGCACTCAGAAATGCTGATCCGGTTCAAACCCTGATGGACTTAATTGCCATGGTGGAAAGGGAAGATGGGGATGAAAGCATTATTGCAACGAGTATGACAGAGGAAGACATCAAGCGCATCATGCGTTGGCCCTACACCAATATTTGCTCTGATGGTACTAGCGAGGGATTACATCCGCGTGGGCATGGGTCTTTTACAAAAATATTAAGGCAGTACGTAAGAGAAGAGAAGCTTCTCACTTTGGAAGAAGCTGTCCACAAAATGACGAAGCAAGCAGCAGATAATCTGAATCTAAAAAAAGTTGGAGAAATCAAGCAAGGTTACTTTGCTGACTTGGTGCTATTCGATTCTGAAAGGATTTCCGATCTGGCCACATCAGATCAGCCCCATGCATTGTCTACAGGAATAAGTCGTGTAATGGTAAGTGGGAAAGAAGTATATTGGGATGGTAAGGCCACTCATGAATATCCTGGAAGAACCATACGAAGGGCAAAATAATGTTTGTAAAAAAGTTTAACTCCATTTGTTGATAACGAGGATGGAACAGAAGCCAAAGGTAAATGAAACACCACCAAGAAAGACATTGGTAAAAACGCTCAGGCAACTCCTGAGTTATCAGTTTAATCTTGATTTTGACAAGTCGCAGGAAGATCAGATTGTTGATGACATAAGGAGGAGTGTTGAGTTTCGTGGAATGAACCTGTGGGTTCTCATTTTTGCCATATTTATTGCTTCTATAGGCCTTAACATGAACTCCACGGCAGTGGTTATTGGCGCCATGCTTATTTCACCTTTGATGGGACCAATAATCGGGCTAGGCGTGGGTGTGGGAATCAATGATTTTGATCTGATTAAAAGAGCTTTACGCAATGTGGGTGTGGCCACCATCATCAGCTTGATTGCCTCAACCATTTACTTCCTGATTACACCACTGAGTGAAGCCAGTTCGGAATTGCTGGCACGAACCACTCCTACCATTTGGGATGTATTTATTGCCTTCTTTGGTGGGTTGGCCGGCATCATCGCTTATACCAACAAACAAAAAGGCAATGTGATACCTGGTGTTGCCATTGCTACCGCCTTGATGCCTCCTTTATGTACTGCGGGATATGGAATTGCTTCAGGTAATTTATCGTTTTTTATGGGGGCGTTTTATCTCTACTTCATCAATAGTATTTTTATTGCTATTGCAACGTATCTGATGGTAAAGTATCAACGATTTTCACTTTACAATTTCGTAGATGCGCACACGGAAAAAAGAGTCAGGAGATCAATTGCCATCGTTGTAATTTTAACCATTGGCCCCAGTATATTCATGGGCTATCAAATTGTGACCAAATCACTTTATGAACGCAGTGCGATCAATTTCATCAATCAGGAGTTTGACTTTCCGGATACGCAGATAGTTAATAGTAGCATTGACGGCAAAGAAAGAAAAATCGAAGTATTACTATTTGGCGAGAAATTGGATGATGATCAGCTTGCCCTAATCAAAGATAAAATGGCAATGTATGGCCTCACAGAGACTGAGTTGAGGATAAGGCAAGACATAGATAAGTCTGATCCAATAGACTATAACGCTATTAAAACTGGAGTGCTGGAGGATTTGTATAAGAATACAGAACAATCCTTGCGACAGCGTGAACGGATAATTGATTCTCTGCAGGGTGAATTGGACAAATTGAAACCAGTAGTGTGGCCAATAAAGAGTATGACAGAGGAATTAAGTATTGTGGTGAGTCCTGTTGATGAATTATCAATTTTTCCTTCTGTATTTTATAGTGTAGAGAAAAATAAATACGATACTGCGCTGACCGCTTATTTAAAAATGCAGCGAAAACCATCTAAATCTCAAACCGAAAAGATTGAGTCATGGCTCAAAGCCCGTACTCAAAATGATTCTATACGGATAATTATGCATTAGTCGTTACGGGTTGAGCTACAATACTGTTTTATTATGTCGGTCTGATTATGTAGCTTAATTCCCTAAATCCTATCATCATGAAAAAAGTTGTACTTCTGCTAATATTAGTTATTTCTGTTCTGGCCTGTAAGAAAGAGGAATACGATGTAATCATCCGACAAGGTATGGTGTATGATGGATCAGGAGCTGAGGGGAAAATTGCTGATATAGGTATCAATGCAGACACGATAGCAGTTATCGGAGATCTTTCTAAGGCGATAGGTAAGAAGGAAATAGACGCAAAAGGGTTGGCTGTAGCACCAGGATTTATAAATATGCTGAGCTGGGCAGTAGAGACACTCATTTTAGATGGCAATTCTCAAAGTGATATTAGACAGGGAGTGACCCTGGAAGTATTTGGTGAAGGAGGATCAATGGGGCCCATTAATGAAGATATGCGAAAGGGAATGCTGGATGACATGAGACGTAATCCTGACTATGCATATGATATCGACTGGACAACTTTAGATGAATACCTCACCTCTTTAGAAAGAAGAGGAATATCACCCAATGTGGCCTCTTTTATTGGTGCTACTACAGTAAGGATTCATGAGCTCAATTATGAAAATCGATTGCCCAACGAAGAAGAACTTACCCGCATGCAAGACCTGGTGCGCAAAGCCATGGAAGAGGGTGCTTTGGGAGTAGGCTCTTCCTTAATTTATGCACCTGCCAATTACTCTAATACCGAAGAGCTGATTGCGCTTTGTAAAGTAGCTGCAGAGTACGGTGGAATGTACATCACACACATGCGCAGCGAGGGGAATGGCATATTTGCTGCTGTTGATGAGACTATACGAATTGCCCGCGAAGCAGGGCTGCCCGCTGAGATTTATCACCTCAAAATGGCGGGAGCTGATAATTGGAATAAGTTGGATTCAGTTTTGGCCATGATTGATGCGGCCAATAGATCTGGCTTGAAAATTACAGCGGACATGTACACGTATAGAGCAGGTGCCACTGGATTAGATGCATCAATGCCACCTTGGTTACAGGAAGGTGGTCTTCAGCAATGGATTAAACGGATGAAGAATCCGCAAATCAGAAAACAAGCATTGGCCGAAATGAGAAAGCCATCTGACAAATGGGAGAATTTATTACTGATGTCGGGTAGCCCTGATAATGTTTTGCTACTTGGATTTACCAATGACTCCTTAAGACAGTTTACAGGGAAGACACTTGCGGAGGTGGCAAAAATCTACGGAAAATCGCCCGAAGAGACAGCGATGGACCTGGTAATTGCCGACAGCACCCGCGTAGGCACTGCCTATTTTATGATGAGTGAAGAAAATATTAAGCGACAGATCGCCCTGCCCTATTTAAGCTTTGGGTCAGATGCCGGGTCGCCAGCAGCGGAAGGTATTTTTCTTAAATCTAATGACCACCCAAGAGCCTATGGCAATTTTGCCCGATTGCTTGGAAAATATGTGAGGGATGAGAAGGTAATTCCTTTGGAGGAGGCAATCAGAAAATTAACCTCTTTACCAGCAAGTAACCTTAAGATCAAGAAGCGAGGCAGTCTGACGCCTGGTTTTTATGCAGATGTTGTTGCGTTTGATCCCCAGAAGATTCAAGATCATGCCACCTTTGAGCAACCTCATCAATACAGCACAGGAATGATTCATGTATTTGTCAATGGCGAACAAGTACTATCAAACGGTGAACACACAGGGGCTAAACCAGGGAGAGTGGTGAGAGGTCCAGGTTATAAAGGGAATTAGATTTTAGAGTACATCTCTTAGCGCTTCTTTTTTCTCAAAAACAGATTTGGCGAAAGGACACAGCGGTAGAATTTTAAGACGATGCTTTCTTGCATACTCAACAGCAGCTTGCACTAGTTGAAGGCCTACGCCTTTGCCTTTTAGTGCTTCTCCTACTTCTGTGTGATCAATAATAATCAGGCTATCACCAGCTTTAGAGTAGGTCATCTCAGCATTAATCGGGTCATCACCTACATAGAATGACCCCTTGGTCTCAGTTTCTTTATGCTTGATTTCCATGAGACAACCTTACTTGGCGTAGGCCACGCTTCTCATTTCCCGGATTACAGTTACCTTGATCTGACCGGGATACTGCATGTCGTGTTCTATCTTTTGAGATATATCAAAGCTCAGCTGACTTGCTCGCTCGTCTGTTGCTTTTTCTGCATCAACAATTACGCGTAACTCCCTTCCAGCCTGGATGGCATAACACTTCTCTACACCCTCGAAGCTCAAACCAACGTCTTCCAGCTCACGTAAGCGCTTGATGTATTGCTCCATGACTTCACGTCTTGCCCCAGGGCGAGCCCCGCTAATGGCATCGCAAGCCTGCACAATGGGTGACAGAATGCCTGTCATCTCGATCTCATCATGATGAGCACCAATGGCATTACAAACTACAGGATGTTCTTTGTGCTTTAAGGCCAGTTCCATACCTACAATGGCATGTGGTTTTTCCAATTCTTCAGGCCATACCTTGCCAATGTCATGCAAAAGTCCGGCACGCTTGGCTTGCTTTACGTTAAGCCCAAGTTCAGCAGCCATGATGGCACAAAGATTGGCTACTTCACGGGAGTGCTGTAGCAAATTTTGTCCGTAGGAAGAACGGAAGCGCATACGCCCTACCATCTTAACCAACTCAGGGTGCAGGCCATGAATACCAAGGTCGATAACGGTACGCTCGCCTGTTTCTATAATTTCATCCTCTATGTTTTTTGAGGTCTTGGCAACAATTTCTTCAATCCGTGCAGGGTGTATCCTGCCGTCTTGAACAAGTCGATGCAGTGACAGTCTAGCAATTTCTCTTCGCACAGGATCAAACCCAGAAATGATGATCGCTTCGGGCGTATCATCTACGATAATTTCAACTCCTGTAGCGGCTTCTAATGCGCGTATGTTTCGCCCCTCACGACCGATAATTTTTCCTTTAATGTCGTCACTCTCTATGTTGAAAATGGAGACACAGTTTTCTATCGCATGTTCAGTGGCAGTCCGCTGAATGGTTTCAACCACAATCTTACGTGCCTCTTTGGTGGCAGTGAGTTTAGCCTGCTCCATGATGTCTTTGATGAAAGAACTTGCCTTTGTCTTAGCCTCTTCTTTTAACGACTCGATCAATTGATCTCTAGCCTGATCGGCAGTGAGTTTAGAGATGTTTTCAAGAATCACTACTTTTTGCTGGTTGAATTTATCCAGCTCTTCCTTTCTTTTTCTTACGTGCTCAAGCTGAACAGCCAGATTCTGCTTCTCCTCTGTCGCTTCAGCTTCTTTGCGTTTCAGTTGTTCTAGTTCACGTGAAATTTGCGCTTCACGTTGTTTTATCTTCTGCTCGTTGCTGATGATTTGATTTTTCTTCCGATTGGCTTCTTCTTCAAACTCCTGTTTCATTTTCAGAAGTTTTTCTTTTGCCTCGATGATCTTGTCTTTTTTGATGTTTTCAGCCTGAAGTTCAGCTTCTCGAACCATTGATTTGTATTTTTCATCAAGGTCGATTTGCTTTTTGGCTAACTTTTTTCTGTAGAAGAGGTTGCCGAACAGCAAGCTAAGGAGTACAGTAAGTGTTACGCTTATTGCAATTATTATAGGTAGTTCCATGGTGCTAACAATTAAGTGTTAATACACCCGAAAAAAAATGTTGTAATGAAGGAAAAAGAAGGAACTTAAATTCCTTGTGAGACTAATTGGTTGAGGTGATTAATTTTCTCTACCACTGTATGATCGATGTCTTCTAAATTTTTTTCATCGGCCATTTTATCTACGAGACAGTCAAACGCAACCATTGCTAGCAAGTCCTGCTTATCATTTATTCCGAACTGCCCCCGGTAATGTTTTATTTTTTCATTGATCAATTTTCCAGCCGCCCTGATTTTCTCCTCTTCAGCCAATTTTACCTTCATGGGGTATTCGCGGTCGGCAATTTTAATCTTTATTGAAAGTTCTTCCATTAACTACCGGTTATCTGCTCAGATGAGCTATGCATTTATCGATTTCTCGGATATACTCGTCCACTTTCTTTTTCAACTCCGAATTACTTCCGTCTTCCGGGTCTATATAGTCTGCAATTTTAGTGATTTTTATCTGATTTTTAAAATTGGAGATTTGCTCATCCCTGGCCTTAATGCTGGATTTCAGCTCGTGATTCTCTAATTTAAGGCTTCTCACTTCATCTTTAAGCGACTTGTGATCGTTTAGCAAAACCAAAATTTTGCGCTCCAACCCATGCAGGTTGGTTTTTAACATTTCCTGATCCATTTGAATTCTTTATTTCAGCTTCAATAAGCCTTTTTATTGTTGCCGTGTTTTATTTTCTAATCAAAGCGCCCATTTTTTCCTCAAAGGCACTCATCAACTTGTTCATGGTCTTGTCAATCTCCTCATCCGTCAACGTTTTGTTCGTATCCAATAAGATAAAACCTAGTGCGTATGCTTTCTTTCCTTCAGGAATGTTCTTTCCCTCATAAACGTCAAACGCAATTAATTCCTTGATTAGCTTCCTCTCTGTTGCCAACACTAAATCCTTAATTTCAGCAAAAGTTACGTGTCTATCAAGTACTAGTGACAAGTCTCGCCTTACTTCAGGATATTTAGGTACTTCTTCTATCACTAACTTAGGGTTTGCCGACTTGAAAAGCAAGGCAGTACTTAGATCAGCATAAAATATTTCCTGCTTGAGGCCAAAATCCTTCGCTATGGCTGATTTTACTTTCCCAATTTTTCCAATTGTCTTTTTACCCTTTGATAACATCATTCCATATTCGAATAGGGGGTCTTCCAATTTGGCTTGTTGTATCTCTGTAAGATTCGATTTTAATAGTATGTTGGTAACCTGTTGTGCCAGATCGAAATAGGTCACTTTGCGAGGTTTGACTTGCCAGTTTTCTGTTTCAAAATTTCCACTCATGAACAATGCGAGTCTTTCTTCTTCCTGATAGCTGCCTCCTTCTTTAGAGTAAACTTTACCAAATTCGAATAGTTTAAGGTCCTTTTGCCTCCGATTGATGTTATGCTCACATACTTCGAGTCCGGAGAATAACATGGTTTGCCTTAGCATCCCTTGCTCCTCGCTTAATTTGTTTAGAATCTCCACTGGCTGGCCATTGAAAGCCAAATCGTGCTTTTGGTAGTAAGATTGGTTGGTTAATGAATTGGTAAGTATTTCATAAAACCCACCTGCTACCAACATTTCACCGATAACACGTTTGTATCCATTGCTGTCATTAATGGGGAAATCTGCAAGGAAGCTTGTTCCCGCATTATCAACAAGGGCTATGTTGTCCAATCCATAAATCCTCAGTATCTCTTCTATGATATCTGCTTCCTGAAGTACATCTACCCGATAGGGGGGCACCACAGCCGTAAATTGCTTTTCGTTGCCTTCTTTTATTCCTATATCAAGACTCTTGAGTATACTATGAATTCTGTCTATTGGAATTTCCTTGCCAATGAGGCGTGTAATGTGGTTGTATTTGACATCAATACTTTTATCTCCAATTTTATTGGGGTACACATCTACGATTTCAGAAGAAATTTTACCTCCCGCTACTTCCTTGATCAGGAGTGCTGCCCTTTTAAGCGCATATACAGTTATGTTAGGGTCAGTGCCTCTTTCAAATCGAAAAGATGCATCAGTTTTTAATTGATGATGCATACCGGTTTTACGGATATAGTCAGCTGAGAAATACGCACTCTCCAGAAAGATATTTTTAGTCTGATTGCTAACTCCAGACTTAATGCCTCCAAACACCCCCGCGATACACATGCCTTCTTTGGTATTGCAAATCATTAAGTCTGTTTCCGTTAGAGTTCGTTCCTTTTCATCCAGCGTAACAAACTTTGAACCGGCTGACAGCGTCTTTACAATTACTTTCCCTCCAGTGATTGCGGCTGCATCGAACGCGTGCAAGGGTTGTCCAATTTCATGACATACAAAATTGGTAACATCCACAATGTTGTTGATGGGCGTAAGTCCAATTGCTTTCAATCTGTTTTTGAGCCATTCAGGAGATTCGCCCACAGCAACACCAGAAATGGTAACAGCTGAATAGCGAGGGCATGCTTCTGTATTTTCAACCTCTACGGGTATGGTCAGGCTGTTATCTTCAGTTTTAAAACCATCAACGGCTGGCCATTGGAGAGAAGTATTTTTGAACGCTTTAATGTCTCTGGCGACTCCGATATGTGAAGCAGCATCGGCTCTATTGGGAGTAAGCCCTATTTCGAACACATGATCTTTCTCGACTGAATAAAGATCTGCGGCCGCAGTGCCGTTGGGAAGGTTTGTATTCAATACAATAATACCGTCATGATTTTCGCCCAGTCCGATCTCATCCTCCGCGCAAATCATGCCTTCAGAGTTTTCACCCCTAATCTTAGCTTTCTTAATGGTAAAAGGCTCTCCCTTAACTGGGTAAATGGTGGTGCCAGGCGTGGCTACAATCACCTTTTGTCCTGCTGCTACATTGGAGGCTCCGCAAACAATTTGTGCAGGTTGTGCTTCGCCTACATCTACGGTAGTGATGGAAAGCTTATCGGCATTGGGGTGTTTGGCGCAGGTAAGCACCTCACCAATCACCAGCCCATTCATGCCCCCGGGAATAGACTCAAAAAAATCGATGTTTTCTACCTCCAAGCCGGTTGCCGTAAGGATTTTGCCTAATGCTTCCGGTTGTTCTTCGATGTTTATGTATTGCTTGAGCCAGTTATAGGAAATCTTCATGAGGTCTGGAAAAATTGACTTCAAAAATAGCTAAAAAGAATGGGACAGGAATCCTTTGAGCCGTGCTATTTCAGGATAACAGGCAGGACAGTAGTGCTACTTTTGGTAATTTTTTTCACCCGCCCTGATGGCTACATTAAGCACGTTTTCTCTGGGAGGGAATGGGCATGAAAATTTATCAGAATAGGCGCAATAGGGATTGTAGGCCTTATTAAAATCAAGCAGTATGGAAGTGCTTCCAGGCACTTTTTTGATGTCCAGATAACGGCCAGCTCCATAAGTTTCTTTCGTACTGGTCTCATCGGCAAAGGCAAGGAATAAGGCACCCCTGTTTGGGCCATTCTCCATTACTTCCAGAATGAGTAGTCTACATTTCACATTATTGATGGCAAAATCCGCATAGGCGTATTCCAAATATTTATTCTCGAGACCATCATTGGTTGCCAGTAGCACCACCTTTTTACCATTTACGGGTTGAAGCTTGGCGCTAATCCTGAAGTCAGGATCTGGATCAAAATACTGTAGTCCTTTAAACTCATCTCCTTTGCCCTCAAAAGGCGCACCTTCGTTCAGGAGTAATTTATCTTTCTCTTCGCGATGCTGCTTGATTTCTTCCAGATACGCCTCATTAGACTGATTGCCCGGTAATGAATAAAACACAAAACCGATGATGGAAACAATAACAACAATCGTGATGACTCTGCTGAGTTTCATGCTAAGGGGCTATAGCGGGTTCAGGCTGCTTTGTAACCGTTTTGAAATACTTGTCGAAGGTGTTAAAAAACGCTGGGATCGCATGATCAGAAAATCCCCCGGGGCCATTGGCTAAAACACAAATGGCAATTTTCTTTGTCGGGTGCACGGCTATTTCGCTGCGATAACCATTTACGTATCCGCCATGATAGGCCAAAGTATCCTCTTTGAAATTGAGTATGCGCCATCCCAAACCGTAGTAGGATTTCTTGATTCGACTCCAGCGATTAAAGTTTCTGTTTTTAGCTGTAGCTCTAACCTCCGGGGCAAATAACTGATTAATGGTTGTTTGAGAAATTGCGTTTTCCCTATGTCCTAATAACGCTACAAGAAATTTGGCCATGTCTGTAATACTGGCGTTAATGCCACCCGCAGGAGCAGTATTGTAATAAGTGGGCGATACCGGGATGGTCTTCCACTTCCCGCCTCTTAATAGATGGGGCTGAGCAATGTTAGGGTTATCAATGAAGTCTTCATAGCTAACAGAAGCGTTGGCCATATGAAGTGGCCCAAAGAGGCGCGCTTTTATTTCATTTTCAAATGTATTACCTGTTGCCGATTTCACCACGTCATCCACAATGCTATAGGCCACATTCTGGTAGCTGTAGACCTTGCCAGGCGCTGAAATCAGATCTACATTTTTCAGTTCCAGCACTAAATCATCGTGGGTTCTTCCTTCTTCAATCAGATTGGTGTAGGTGTGATAGGGAAGGCCAGTGCTTTGAGAAAGCACATGGCGAAGTGTAAGCTGCTTTGTGTATTCCGGTGATTTTAATTCGAAGTTGGGTAAATACTTTACGATCTCATCGTCCCAGTTCAGCACGCCATCTTCAACCATTGTACCCATAAGTACAGCAGTCATGGGTTTGGAAACGGATGCGAGTCGAAAAGCGGTGTGTGTGTCAACAGCTTCTTGCGTATCTACGTTTTTAACACCGAAAGCTTTAAGATAGATAATTGTTGAATCCTGAATGATGGCAATGGCAGCGCCTGGTGTGCCCGTAAGTTTCAGTGATTCAGTGATGTAATCTTCATAATCCCCAAGCAGCTCATCGTAAGGTGTTGGAAGTGCCTCAGACTCAACTGTTGTGCTGGTTATGGATTTCGGCTCAGCGCTTTTCGGAGTTGTGTAAAAAACAAAACCAATTAAAGCCGTGGTGGTGATGGTAATTAGTATGAGGATTCTTTTCATTTATTCACTACAATATTCCCTCATCTGCAAAGCTAAAGTATTTTTGCCCGGCAACGATAATATGGTCCAATAACTGCACCTCCAGCACTTTGCCCGCTTCCTTTAATTTTTTGGTCAATGTGATGTCGCTCTGACTTGCTGTGAGATTGCCAGATGGATGATTGTGTACCACAATAATACCGCTCGCCAGCTCTTCCAGCGCCAATTTATATATGATTTTAGGGTCTGCTACAGTGCCGGAGACACCCCCTTCACTTATTCTTTTCTTTTTGATCAATCGATTGGCCCTGTTAAAAAGGAGCACCCAAAATTCTTCATGGGCGAGATCCATTAAATCACCTTTTACAAGATCGAAGGCTTCTCTTGAGCCAGCCACTTTTGGCTTTTCTTCCGTTTCTGCATCTTTTCTTCTGCGGCCCAGTTCCAAGGCAGCTACGATGGTGATCGCTTTGGCTACTCCGATTCCTTTGTTTTTCATCAAATCTTTAACGGTGAGCCGGGCGAGATCGTGCAAATTATGGCCAACAGCCTGTAAAACTTGTCTGGCAACCTCCACCGCACTTTGCGATCCAGAGCCAGATCCTATGAGTAGGGCAATAAGTTCTGCATCAGATAAGGCTGATTTACCCTTTAAAAGCAGTTTTTCACGCGGTCGGTCCTCCGCAGCCCAGCTTTTAATTCCCAGGAATTTAGGCGCTGACTTCATGCGAATTGAGATGGAATTAGCCAAATATTAAAAATTTTGGGCAATAAAAAACCCTCCCTCGTTACCGTTTTACCGATACAAGGAAGGGAAAAATGCTTTTTAATACCTTATTAGGCTAACTTATTTACCTTCTTTGCCAACTTAGACTTCTGGTTGGCAGCCTTTTTCCAGTGTATAATGTTCTTTTTGGCCAATTTGTCAATAAGGGAAGAAACATCCTTAAGGAGGGCTTCTGCCTCAGGTTTTGAGGTTGTAGCTACTAATTTCTTAGTTGCTGTACGGGTGGTCTTGTGCTGATAACGATTACGCACGCGCTTTTTCTCGTTAGCCCTGATCCTTTTCTCTGCTGATTTGTGATTTGCCATAAGTCTTTTTACAAACGGACTGCAAAGGTAAGATCATTCCTCATATATGCAAAACAGAGTCCTGTCATTTTCCCTGGATTTTGCCTTCAAACAAAAGCCATGTTTCAGGATCCAAAACAAGAGCTATAGGCGCTTTTTCAACAGAAAAATTCAATTTGGCCTCTTTTCCTGCAATTTGAATGGTTTTAATCTTGCTGGATCCATCACTCATTTTCACCCCAATTTCTATGGGGGTACTGAACTTGAAGTCCTGAGTCTGAGTGATGACCAAATTTACCTCCTTCTTTTTTGCATCGTATGTCCAAGATCCGGATAATACCGGGTGACCACTTTGCCTTAACCATTGGTCAAAGAATAACTTCAGGTCCTTCCCGGAGGCTTTTTCCATGATGTGCCTGAAATTGTCTGTCAAGGCATTTGCGTGCTGATAGGTGGCGTAATAAGTGCTGATACCTTCCCAGAAAGCATCATCACCAACCTCTTTGCGCAGCATATGCAAAACCCAACTACCTTTTTGGTAGGTATTGGTGCTTAGTACCTTTTTGATGTCGACCAATGTCGTGTCAATTACAGGAGATGGATTTTTTCTAAAATATTTGATCACTTCCTCTCGTTGGCTTTTCATGCGGTTGGCCAATTCATTCTTTCCGTAGGTGTGCTCGTAATACAGATTGGTGAAGTAAGTGGCAAAACCTTCGCTGAGCCACACGTGATACCAGTCCATTTCAGATGCAGAATCGCCAAACCATTGATGGGCTATTTCATGTGCAACCAAAGCTTCTCGTTCATTCTTTCCGTTCACTGAGTTCTCGAAATAGAATATGTTGCTTGCATTTTCCATTCCTCCAAACCGTGTAGTGGATTGAACATTGGCTAATTTTTGGTAAGGAAATGGACCAATTTGTTGGATAAAATATTCAAGGACATTAGTTGCTACTTGAAAGTCAGTAAATCCCTCTACTTTGTTTTGTGGGTATACCCAGGTTTCTACAGGCACTCCGTCAACAACACCTGCTGTAGTGGTGGCAAACCGCGCTACCCCTATTACCATTACTTTGGTAGGAATGTTGAGGGTTTCTTTCCAGTGTGTTCTTGTCCTGTTTTTCGATAGGGACTCTTTTTCAATCAGAATGCCATTGGCAATCGTTTGATAATGGGAAGGAGCGACCACAATAAATTCGCAGCTGGCTTTGTCGTAGGGGTGATCTATGGTTGGAAGCCAATAATGTGCCCTATTGGGCCAGTTGTCTCCAAAAAATGTACGGTCTCCAAATTTGTTTTTACCAATGATCAGGCCATCAGAAGGAGTTCCTGTATAATGGATGGCTATCGTAATTTTTTCATTCTCGCTGGATGGTGTGTCAAGCGAAATGCTAAGGCGATTGTCCTTATGATAGAATGTCAGTGGTTTTTCCTTATGGGTAACTGAACTCACTGTCATACCATGCCCTGAAGAAGCTTTTCCAACTAGATCCAATTCAAAATTAGATTCAGATTTTTTAAATAAAATTGTAACTTCCGCATGGCCAATTAGCACATTGGTAGAATCGTTAAGGTCAAGGCTAAAGCGATAGTGTTGTATATCAATAGAAGGATTTCTTGGATAGGGATCGGCACCATTGACCTGTAGCCATAATGTGCAATTGATAAAAAACAGAAACAGAACTTTCAACTTGTACATGTAAATAACTTTTCACGCAAGATAGCATCGTGTCGCGAATACATAAATTAATATTGTTTTGTGCGGTCGTTCCATGTCTTGGATTTGCCTGGGGTTTTTTTGCTCATAAAAAAATAAACAGACTGGCTGTATTTACCCTCCCGCCTGAAATGATTGGTTTCTATAAAAGGAATATTAACTATCTCTCCGATGAAGCGGTAGCGCCTGATCGGAGAAGGTATGCAGTTGAAGACGAGGCACCTCGTCATTACATTGATTTGGATGAATTTGGTGATAGCGCCAGCTATAAACTGCCACGCACATGGAAAAAAGCTGTTGAAATGTATGGTGAAGAGGTGTTGATGGAGAAGGGTATAGTGCCCTGGCATATTATCAGGATGTACGACAGGCTTCAAGAAGCTTTTATGCTCAGCGATCCCCAGAAAATATTGCGAATCTCTGCAGAGCTTGGTCACTACGTATCTGACGCAAATGTGCCCTTACACACCACAAGCAATTATGATGGACAGCTTACAGGACAAATCGGACTTCATGCTTTTTGGGAGTCAAGGCTGCCAGAGTTGTTTTTCAATGAATATGATTTCTTTGTAGGTAAGGCCACTTATATTGAAGATGTGCCGTCTTATGCATGGCAGGCAGTTGTTGGTGCGCACAGGGCTTTGGATTCTGTTTTACTGTTGGAAAAGGAGACTGCAGTGAGGATGGGTAATCAAAAATACAGTTTTGAGACCAGGGGTAAACAAACCATCAAAGTTGTTTCTCCAACCTACGCCAAAGCCTACCATCAGGCCCTTAATGGGATGATAGAACGAAAAATGAGAACAAGCGTAAAAATGACAGGCGACCTTTGGTACACGGCCTGGGTAAATTCAGGGCAGCCTGATCTTAAAAAATTGATTGACTACACACCCTCCAAGCAGGAGTTGGAAGCCAGAAAAAAGGAATTGGAGGAGTGGAAAGTACATCGCTATGCTGCAAGGAACCACGATAGCGATAATGACTAAGTACAGTTACCCTTTAAGTCCAAAAAATACCTTCTATTTCCAATTAACCTTTTAAGTCTAATTTGTGTTTGATTGATATTTATTTATTATTTATGTTGAATTAAAACCGTCAAGCAAATTTATGTATTGGATAATTACTCTGATTCTATTTGGCGTAGTTGGAGGTGGAGTGTTCTGGATCAACGGATTGAGAACCAGAAAAGAAAACTATCCACTTCCGAAAAGCAAAGTGGAAACCGGACGTTATAGCAAGCACCAAGGGCCACCATTGCTGATACGATTGCCCAAGCTAGGCTAATCGAAGCTTGTTGAGCTTTATTGAGCAACCGAAATGGTATCCGCTGATTCTAGCAATACTGCAGGAGGTGTATTTTCCACCTGTTCTTTCAAAGAATATAGGCCTTTTTCATAGAAAGGGCCAAGCATACTATCCATGAACATTCCAAAGAACTTGCCCATTGCTGCATTGAACATGCCTGCCTTGCTTACATCACCGTTATAGGTCCATGTTACTTTTGTCTCATTGATAGTAGGTTCTAGAATTATTTCAGCCGAAAAATCTCCCTCAAATCCTCCAAACTTCATCCCATACTTTACATATTCATTTTCTCTCATTTCGATTATCCATTGCTCACCTTCTCCCACTTGCTCGTCTTTGCTGCTCCAACTCATGCGCGCTCCAGGACCTGATTCAGGTCCATCGAATTGATAAATAGTTGCTGGGTCTATTTCGGACCATGGCGACCATTGATTGTAAGCCTTGAAATTATCGAGGTATTTAAAAATAGCTTCAGGCTCACTATTTACCAGTATAGATCTCTCCATATGCGATTTTGGAGAAAGAAATGCAACGACTATTGCTAATATGATAATCACCAGGCTAATGGCGATACCTATAACTTTTAATGCTTTCATAGGTAAGGGGTTGATATTATGCTATTAACGTGCTTGGATTGGTTTTGGATTCTTTCTCGTTCATGAAGGCTCTTAAAGTACAATAAACCCATCAAATGGTTGTATTATTCTTAAAAATTGCAAAAATTAGGAAAACTAATCCCTCCATCTATGAGCTTTTTGAATAATCCGAACAGAATCCCTGAAAGTTATGGACTTCGTATTGCCGCTGGCCTAATCGGTTTTTTTCTTATCATGAAGTTGGTAGGATTAAGTCATGTGGTGGAGTTGAGATTACTCAATCTATTTATTTTGGCTGGAGGTGTGTACATGGCGCTTAAGAGATTTAAGGAATCACATCAAGATCGGTTGAATTACTTCAGAGGGCTCATCACAGGAGTGGCTACAGCTGCAGTAGGTTCTCTTGTTTTTGCGTTTTTCATGTTTTTATACATGAAGTTAGATACCAGTATGATGCAATTTATCATTGAAAACGAGCCCATGGGTAGGTATATGAATCCTTATATTGCCGCGTTTATAGTTGCACTGGAGGGCGTCTTTTCAGGTCTTCTGGTGACATTTATACTGATCAACTATGTAAGTACTGACGAGGTCAATCAATCTTAAATTTCAAATTATCCAGTTTAACCGGCAACAGTAATTCATTAGCCCTTCCATGGATTATTTGAAGATGTATATTTGTGCCCTTTAATTAAGGCATTTGCATCCACTCGTACTACTTTTTATAATTTTCATTGCGATTCAGATAATATATCTGATTGCTTTTATTGTTGTGTTTTCGAAGAAGAGCACCGCAGAGAACAATGTGTCCGTTCCCGTATCAGTGATCGTATGCGCACACGATGAGGAACAGAACCTGCGAGAATTGATACCACTCTTGTTAAAACAAGACTACGGAGAGTTTGAAATAATTGTTGTGGAGGATAGAAGTAACGATGAGAGCTTCGATTACCTGTATGAAGCATGCAAGCAACATGCGCAGCTAAGGATGGTGCCAGTAAAAAGTAAACCTGACCATGTCAATGGCAAGAAATTTGCGCTGACATTGGGTATCAAAGCTGCCAAACACGAATGGGTATTGCTGACGGATGCAGACTGCAGGCCAAATGGAAACCTTTGGATCAAGGAAATGAGCCGCCATTTTTCCAGTGAAAAAAGTATCGTTCTTGGTTACTCGCCCTATTTGAAGACATCCGGCTTTCTCAATTTGTTTATTCGATTTGAAGGACTGCTTACAGCTATGCAATACATGGGAATGGCGCTTTTTGGGAGACCCTATATGGGTGTAGGCCGCAATCTCGCGTATAGAAAAAAGCTTTTTCTGGATAATAAAGGGTTTAACTCACACCTTTCTGTTACGGGTGGAGATGATGATTTGTTTATCAATGAAGTGAGTACCAAAATGAATACAGTCGTATGCTTGGGAAGCGATTCTGTTGTTTTTTCAAAACCTAAGACAAGCTGGTCAGACTACTATATTCAGAAAGTAAGACACCTCTCTGTAGGCAGGCATTACAATTGGAGTGATAAGCTGATATTGGGTACCTTTAGCATGTCCATGATTGGTTCGTGGCTTTTGTTTGCTCCGGCAGTAGTGTTTAGCTCTTTTTTATATGTTCCAGTTTTGGCTTTTTCGTTGCGTATGATATTAATTACCGTATTGATAAGAACAGCATCGCTTAGGCTGGGGGATACTTTTGCAGCGTGGAAAACGCCATTTTTAGATTTTATTTTTGTCATTTACTATCTTGTCATCGGTCCGGTGGCGTTATACACCAATAAGATTAGATGGAAGAAGACCTGAATAGCAGATTCTCACAGAAAGCCTTAGAGGATTTCAAACTCATTGACATGGCCGTAGACGGTGATGAGCAGGCTTATGCCAAACTCCTTACCAGATATAAGCGGCCAGTATATCATATGATTTTGAAGATGGTTCGTAATGTGGATGATTCAGAAGATCTAACCATTGAATCTTTTGCCAAGGCATTTAAAAGTCTCCATCGGTTCAAGAAGGATTTTACCTTTAGTACCTGGCTTTTCCGGATAGCCACAAACAATACCATTGATTTTATAAGGAAGAAAAAACTTCATACGCTAAGTATAAGCAATACTTACACGGACGATGATGGGCAGTCTGTTTCTATAGAGGTGGAGGATGGAAGTCCAAATCCTCAGGAAGAGGCCATCAAAGCACAAAAAGAAGAATTGATTCAGGTATTTGTGGCCATGCTACCAGCCAAATATCAGAAGCTGGTAAGGCTCAGGTACTTCAACGAGCTTTCCTACGAAGAAATAGCGGTTGAACTGGAAGCGCCACTGGGCACCGTTAAGGCTCAATTACACCGAGCCAGAGAATTGATGTTTGATCTTATTAAGAATAAAAAGGAACACATCTAATTGTTCCTTTCATCTTAACTCCTAACTCATGAGACTTTTGCTTTGGGCACTTTGCCTTTTTGCTTTTTCAAAATCATTAAGTCAAATCAATCCTCCGTTGGTGAGTCCGCGCAGCTTACTGCAGCAACAAGTGGGCCTGTCCGAGATTGAGGTAGATTATTCGAGGCCAGGAAGGCGGTCACGACAAGTGATGGGTAATCTTATTCCATATGGTAGAATTTGGAGGGTAGGTGCCAATGAGTCTACTAAGATTACATTTTCTGACGATGTACATATCCAGGGAAACCTTGTGCCTAAAGGAACTTATGCACTATATGCATTTCCTTTTGAAAAAGAGTGGACAGTGGTAATTCATAAGAATATTTCACATTGGGGAGATGGAAGAAATCAGTACAATGAAAGTGAAGACTTGCTGCGATTTAAAGTCAAGCCTGAGCATGTCCCTTACTTGCAGGAAAATTTTCTCATTGCTTTTGATGAGTTGTCACACAATAGTGCACGAATGATTTGGGTGTGGGAGCATACTAAAATCAGTTTTGTGATTGAAGTGGACACGGACAAAAAGATGATGGAGCAAATTGAAGAAGCCATCCGCAACAACCCCACTGCCGATACCTATTACCAATCAGCCCGATACTTACAGGAAGAGAATAAAATGCAGGATAAAGCTCTGCAATGGTTGGCAAAAGCCCATGAGTTAGCTGGAGATAAATATTATATCCATAGAGTTTGGTCATTGGTGCTGGCGCAGGTAGAAGACTATACTTCAGCCATTGAGCATGCGGCATTATCGAAGCAACTGGCTGCCCTGGAGGGCAAAGATGAATTTGTAAGAATGAATGAAGCAAGCATTAAAGCGTGGAGATTGGCGTCAAAAAAAGCAAAGGACTAAATTGCCGGCTTAAAATGCTTGCTCACGATTTTATCTATTTTCTCTCTTATCATTTCAAATTGTGAATGATAATTGTTATTCAGCATGATCAGTGTGGTGCCTGCATCAAGGTATCTAACGATTATTGTTTTGTAGCCAGGGTTGTCGCCATTGTGCCATACTATTTTACCGGATGCTGATTGTTGAATAATCTCCCAACCAAAACCATAATTGCTATAGGTACTATCATTAAGGAGTGCAGGGGTAAACGCCTCAGTCAAGGTTTGCTGTGTTACCAGTTGATCAGTATATAACGCCTGGTCCCACTTTAGTAAATCTTCTGTAGTTGAGCTTACTCTTCCAGGACCTTTGCGTCCTCCAAGCCAAATGGTATAGTTAGATGATGGAAATGAATCAGCCCTCACGTATCTATTTTTCGCCAGAACGAAAATATGACCATAGGCCAGATTAGTAAGTTCTGCTTTTTCTTCATTGCTTCGGATGGCTGTGGAGCGCATCTGCAGGGGCTTAAATATTTTCTCATTGCAATATTCGATAAAGTCCTTCTCGGCAACTGCTTCGGTAATGCTGGCCAGAAATACATATCCAGTATTGCTGTATTCATACCTCTCACCAGGTTCAAATATTTTTGGGGGATTATACTTTTTCAAGTATTCCAGGATGTCCTTGTTGGTCGCTACTTTACTTTTATCCCAGTGTTTATCCATTACGGCTTGATAATCGGGGAGACCGGAGGTATGATTGAGCAATTGACGAATTGTAATTCCTTTGTAAGGTAATCCGGGTAAATATTTTTCAATTGGATCTTCATAACTTAGTTTGCCTTCCTGTTTAAGCATCATAATGGTCATGGCAGTGAATTGTTTGGAGACAGAGGCCAATTCAAAAATATCGTTGAGTGCAATGGGAACGGAAGTTTCAAAATTTCTCACACCAAATGCTTTGTGATAAACAGGCTTGCCACTATCTGCTAACAACACCACACCACTAAAGTCGGCAACGGTGTTTAGCAACGAATCCACTTCAATGGCCACCTGATTCTTATTTGTTTGTTCGTTCTTTTGGGGCTGGCAGGCTGCCAGCAAAAGCAGGAGGAATAAGGATAGAAATAGCGGTTTTGTCATGGCTTCAATCTATTTTTGGCAATTGAATAACGCTCAAATTATCTCAGATTGCAAGAGTCAACATTGATATTGAAATATTTCCCTGACCTTACGGCTGCTCAAAGTGAGCAGTTTGGGAGGCTCGCTTCGTTGTATCGGGAGTGGAACGATAAAATCAATGTGATTTCCCGAAAGGACGTAGATAATTTGTATTGCAACCACGTATTGCACTCGCTGGGGATTGCCAAGGTAATGTCATTTCGACCCGCGGCCTCAGTTTTGGATGTGGGTACAGGTGGAGGTTTTCCGGGAATTCCGCTCGCCATTTTATTTCCCGAAGCGCAATTTCATCTTGTGGATTCAATAGGAAAAAAAATAACGGTAGTGAATGAGGTATCGAAATCACTTGGTCTTAAAAATGTAACGGGAGAGAAAATCAGGGCTGAAGAAATTAAGAACAAGCAATATGATTTTGTGGTAAGTCGTGCTGTGACACGCATGCGTGAGTTTTATGGTTGGGTAAACAAAAAGATCAAAAAAGATTCAATCCATGAATTGGATAATGGAATTCTTTATCTGAAGGGAGGGGATCTTGAAGAGGAAATGAACGAATTAAAGAAGCCCTACAGCATTTTTTCGTTGTCAGACTATTTTGAAGAAGAGTTTTTTGAAACCAAGCAGGTAGTATATGTACCTGTTGTCTGAGATCGTTTCATTTATAATTTATATCCGAAGAATTTTCCGTTGAATTGAGCGAGTAAGGGGATGTTGTCTCCCACCAAACTTACCGTTTGCCCTGCAGTTAACTTGAAGGTGAAGGTGCCCGAAAATCTCGGTTGAGTGGCTCCAAATGGAAGCACAATTGTAATAGGATATTTGATGCTGTTGTAAAGTAAACTAAGAGAACCTCCTGCAGTTGCTGTGTTGTAAAAACCTTCAACGAAAAACATATAGATTCCACTTTCGGTAGCCGTAAAAGTGTTTGTACCTATGATATTAAAGTCATCAAAATCATCTGTGAATGGCATTGGTTGATTGTTAACAACGGCTCCCGAAAGGTTTTGGTAGTCAAAAGCGGCCTTAAAGGAATAGGTGGTTGAAATTCTTGCAGACAACGCAGCATCAGCAGCGTCTACATAAGCTTTTGTGGTGGCATCCTGAGCGGCAGAGGGAGTGGGGAGGTTGGAAATGGTAATACCTCCTGCACTATTTCCCCTTGTCAATACCTGATTTAGATTTTGCAATTCATTGGCAGGGTCAGCATCGGCATCATCCACGGTGAAAGATCCACCCCCAGTAGCACCTACTGCTGTGAGTGTTACTGTGTTTCCAATCTTATTAATGGATTGTGCTTCGTTGGTATTGCTATCGTCATTGAGCACGACAGCACCACCTCCAGTACCAAGTATGTCTGATAGGGTTATTGTTGAACCCACTTTGCTTAATATCTGCGCTTCGTTGACAGCGCTCGCATCTGCGTCTCTTACATCTACATTGATGGTGTTGCCTGAAGTCAAGCTGAGGCTTCTCGTATTGGCATCCACGGTTTGTGTTGAGATATTTTGTAATTCGTTGGTTGGGCTATCGTCATTCAAAGTAACAGCGCCACCTCCCAGACTTAAAGAAATAGAGCTTGCAGTTTTGCTAAGCGTTTGAATTTCATTGGTAGCGCTTTTGTCGCCATCAGCTGCATTCAGGTTATCTACATAAAGTTTGGTGGCTGCATCTGCATTGGCGGTTGGCGCACCCAGGTTAAAAATTTTCGCCCCACCAGCATCGCCACTTTGAGCAATTACTTGGGATAGATTTTGAATTTCATTGGTGGGGCTGCCATCACCATCGGTATGTGCATCAACATATGCCTTTGTAGCAGCGTCTGATGCTCCTACAGGTGCACCCAGATTGATAATGGCAGTATTGCCTGCATTATTACCCTGCGCCAGCACACTGGTTAAATTTTGGGCTGCACCCACCAGTCCACTTAGGTCAGCTTCTTTCGTTCCACCTGCATCTGTTATGCGCAAACGATTGTCGGCTCCTAAAGTAACTGAATTGATCAATTCATTGCTGGGGTCTGTATCCCCATCACCAAGGTTACTGATCATGTTGTTGTTAATGCTAATCCCTTGCCCTGCCTGATAACCATTGCCGGCTCTTTCGGCATACAGGGCATAGGGTACGCTCATCAACTGCTGACTTCCCATCAGTTTGAAATTGCGCCCTCCATTTTCGTCAAGTTCAATCTGCAACCATTTCTTTCCCTGTGTCCAGCCAATAAAATTGAATGAACTTGTTCCGGGATTACCTTCTCCAATCACCAGGGTAAACAAACCGAATGAATTGGTTTTTACTTCATGTATTTCATCGTATTCAAGGTCTCCGTTGGCCGATCCCTTTAATATGCTAATGCGAATAGCTATTTCTTTGGATACAAGCGGCTGTCCTTGCAAGTCCCTGGCAACCCCCTGATAATTTATACCTTGAGGTGCTTGGGAGAAAGCATTTTCGCTCAATGAGAAGAGTAAAGCCAGACAAAGTATAAAAACAATTCTCATGGGTTAGTTTGAAACTTTAATGGCACTAAAACTTCCGGTAGTTCCACCTTTCAGGAGTACCTTGAACACATACATCCCCTGACTTAAATCGCGCAATGGTACCCTATTATCTTCCTTAGGCGATAGGGTGTCCATCGTTCTGCCCCACAGATCAATAATCTGGACTGACTCAATTTGATCATCACAACCTTTTGGTTCCACGATTAGGTATTCCCTGGCAGGATTTGGATAGTAGGTAAATTCCACACCTTTACAGGGCGTTTTGTCAATGGGCTGCAGAAAGCCCTGTGTAATTACAGCTGATCCGGACGTTAGGGTGGTTATCATTGGTTCTCCAATTGAAATTGTCATTGAGGAATTTCCCATGAGTAGCTCAAACCCTACAGAGTTGGGCACACTGGGTGTGTCCAACTGGGCGTAAACGAACCAGGGAGAGATCACAGCCAACCATGCGAAAAAAATTGATCTCATAACTTGTTATAGCTAAGCAACTTACGACATTTTGTTAAATATTCACATAAGGTGTAAGATTTACTCGTTATGGGTAAAAATTCCGCGAGAAATGAAGAGAGAGGGGTGTTTAAGTACTTTGCCCCAGGTAAATACCCCCAAAAGTGGCTCCCAGGCAAAGAAATAGACTTAGGCCAATATAAAGCAGGGTGGCAGTTGTGAATCCACTTTGGATCATCGATAACGCCTCTCCACTGAAGCTTGAAAAGGTGCTGAATCCACCACAAAACCCGATAATCCAAAAGATTTTGGCTCCAGGTGACAGTAGCTGACGGGAGTCAGCCAGCCCAAGTAAGACACCGAGTATCAAACAGGCAAGCACATTGGCCAGTAAGGTTCCGAAAGGAAAATAATGCGTGTGTAACGTGGCTACCCATTTGTTGATAGAATACCGGAATACGCTACCCAGACCACCCCCTAAAAAAACCAATAATGCAGCTTTCACTCTCTAATAGATTGACTTTAGGTGAAAACTAATGAATAACGCGTATTGAAAAAAAAGCGCATGTATTTATTCAAGTGACTCAGAGATGATGGCCTCTGGATCATTCAATTTAGCTCTTTCTTCCATGCTTAGGTTCAATTCCTGACCAATGACGGATTTGGTTGGCCTGAAAAGTATAAATAGGATGAGTATTAGTGGCACAATTACTAAAAAGAGGTTGTGCGCTGTAATCATGGCCGCGACAGACACAAATAGACCCGGGATTTCTAAAAATGCTGAACGAATTAGGTTGGCGGTGAAATATCTTTTCATTTTGTAAACCAATGGCATCTCCGGACGCACCCCCCTCAAGAACACGCGAAAAAGAATGTAACCAGTCACTAAACTAAGTGGGATCAATACCATGATCGCTTTTTGAAAAGACAAGGCCAGATCATTGTTTGCAGGGCCAAGATTACCCTGATCAATCAGAAAGTAAGCAATAGCTGCCAATGCAGTGATAGCAATAAGTTGGGCAAAGTAAATCAGGTTGAGGTTTCTGAAGTACTCTTTAGATTTAATTTTCCTGGGCATTTTGTTTTAGGTTACTGGTTTGCCAAAATCATTTCATCCATTACATCACGGACTTTCTGTTTTAGTACACCTGTTTCTTTTAGGCTGAACTGAGCAGTAGCAATTTCTTTTCCTACTATCACCTTGATGGCCCCAGGTTCAATATGGAATTTGCTGGGAGGCATTAGTTTTCCTGCATTCAATACTACAATTGGTATAATGGGTTGTTGTGTTTCAATGGCAATTCTGAACGCGCCATCATAAAATGGTTGTAGACGATTTTGAGATCTGTTTTGTGTTCCTTCTGGAAAGATGAGAATTGAAATCCCCATTGCTAAAATATCCTTGAGGTGTTCCATGCTTTTGCGCCTGCTTTCATTGCTTGATCTGTCAACGATAATACAGGCAGACTGGGCGATCCAGCCAAAAACCGGGATTCTTTTTAATTCTTTTTTGGCCAGAGGCCTAAACTGAGTTGGAATGGTTAGCGTGATCCCCGGGATGTCCAGGTAAGAGGTGTGATTGCTAACGTAGATGTAGGATTTACTTTTGTCAACATGCTCGAGTCCGCTAATCTGGTATGGAATAAAATTAAGCTTGCTGAAAGTCCATGACCATAACTTCAAAAATTTAAAGCCAATGGCGGCTGCCTTGTCGCCAAAAATGAATGGAATGAGTATGCCAGGCAGATAAAGGATCATGAACACTGTGAAAACAAGCAGTACCCAAACCAGATAAAACTTTAGAAAAATGCCACGGATAGACTTCAAGTGCTTGAGATTTGTAACTTAATTTTTGCTAACTGACTATTAGCGACAAAACTACTATTTCTTTCTTAACAGGGCCATGTAAAATCCATCAAAGCCTTCAGAGGGCCAGCTATGCTTTTCATCTACCAATTCAAAGCCTTCGTTCGAATTTAGAAATTGATGTACTTGCTTTTCGTTTTCTGAGGGGAGTATGCTGCAGGTTGAGTAAACCAACATGCCTCCTGGTTTTATCATGATAGAGTACTCAGATAGAATTTTTTGCTGCAGCTCCTTCACCTTTAAAATATAGTCCATGGATAACTTCCACTTGGCATCTGGATTTCTTTTCAGCACCCCTAATCCGGAGCAAGGTACATCCAGGAGTAAACGGTCTGCAGAGTTCGCTAGCCGCTTGATGCTTTTAGAATTTTCTATCACTTTGGTTTCAATATTATTTGCACCGGCTCTTCTTGCTCGTTTTTTTAACTCCTCCAGTTTCCACGCTTCAGTGTCCATGGCAACGATACGTCCCTTATTTTCCATCAAAGACGCAAGGTGAAGTGTTTTTCCTCCTGCTCCTGCACAGGCATCAATTACCCGCATACCTGGTTCGGCTCTTAAGAAAGGAGCAATCAATTGAGAGCCGGCATCCTGTACTTCAAACAAACCTGACTTAAAGGCTTTGCTCCCAAATACATTCATTCTTTTAGCCAGCAAAAGTGCTGAGGTAAATTTTGGATCAGGGATGGTTTCAATACCTTCTTCTTGTAGCTGTTGCCGGATAGTATTTTTGTCGGCCTTAAGTGTGTTTACTCTTAACACTACGGAGGCTTCCTGATTCAAACTTTTTATTTCATTGCTCCATCGCAAAGGCAACTCTTGACTTCCCAAATCATGTAACCAATCAGGAATGGACTCTTGTATGGGTAATGGATATTCCTTTAAAAGATTTTCGCTAATAGTTTTTGTGCTAAGATCATTAAATGGCCCCCAGTCAGGTATTTCTATCTTTTTCCAAATCAGCCATGCACCCAGCAGGCGCCAGTAGTCATGATCATCGGCACCGGAAACTTTCTTTAAAAAACGAAACCACCGAACAATATCATACGTTGTTTCTGCAATAAAACGCCTGTCGCGGGCACCCCATTTGGGGTTTTGCTTCAGCGTTTTTTCAATTACCTTATCGGCATACCGGTTTTCTTCAAAGATAATTTGAAGAGTATTTATTACTGCGTCTGCCAGATTTCGGTATAGTTTCACTTTCACTTAATTTTGTGGAAATTTAAGGGATATTAATAAGAATCTTTATTGAACGGATCGTTCTGACTTAATTAATATGGATCAATTATTGATTCGGCTCAGAAACATTCTATTGAAATTTATGAACATAAGAATCACGCTTACAATTCTGGCTGGTATTTTTTGTTTTTCAGCCTATGGTCAAGATGATTGGACCAAATCACTCATTAAAGGATTGGGAGATTCCGGAGCAAAGAAGAAAGCGGAGCTTGAGTTGATTGATTTCCAGTTTGCTATTTCTGTCAACGAAAATGCCGGCTTTTATGACGTGGAACAAAAGGGAGAGGGGCTGGCCAGAGGGCTGTATAATTTAAAAGAGCGTTCTGACAAGACTACCGCTGAAATTGCGCGTGATACATTAGAGCTTGCCATTACTTTTTATAATGCCAGATGGTACAAATTGGCGGAGGCTTCTTTTATTCAAGCCAAAAGCTATATGGAAGAAAGCAATTTAACTGATGACATCAGCTATTTGCGGTGCTTGTCTAATATTGGCTTGGTGTACCTGGTGCAAGGACGGATGGATGAATCGAAACAATATATAGAAGATGCCTTAGCCCGAAGTGAAAAAACTCAGGGTAAAAGCAGTGCTGCTTATGCTGCCAACTTGAATAGTTTGGCCAAGCTGGAGCAACAATTAGGCAAATACAATGAGGCCGAGAAGAAATTTGATGAGGCATTAGAAATGTGCAACGGAATTTTTGGAGAAGCTTCAATGCAAACTGCCATCGTCCTTAATAACAAGGCTATGCTTTACCAGGAGTTGGGCAGGTACGACCAGGCGGTGCAATTGATGAAGGCCTCCATTTCCTCTTCAGATGCAGCGCCAAAAAAAGCGCTGGAAGGGAAAAAGTCTTTTGACAATAGAAGATTTCAGCTAAATCTGGCAACGCTGTATCAATTGTCTGGAGACCTCTCCAAAGCGGAAGCTACTTTTTTGGAAATCAAAAAGATTTTTGAAAATCGATTTCAGAAAAATAACCCTGAATATGCCAGCCTGCTCAATCAAATGGGCTTGCTGTACATACAAATGGGAAAAATGGATCAAGTAGAGGAGTTGTTTCTGAAAGCAGTGGATGTGTACAAGAAGAAATTTACGGAGAACAACGCCTCCTACGCCAAAGCTTTGAATGACTTAGGTAATTTTTATCGCATGCAATCGCGATTTGATGATGCGGAGAAGGCGCTAGTGCGAGCCAGAGACATAAATCTCGCTGTGCTTTCTGCCAACCATCCTGAGTATGTGAAATCTGTGGAGGACCTTGGAATTCTTTATTGGAAGAAAAATGATTTGGCCAAGGCCAAACCTTTCTATGAAGAAGCTATGGGGAAATCAGTAGACTTCATCAATCATTATTTTCCGCCAATGAGTGAGGCTGAGAAAACTAAATATTGGGATGTTTTGCAACCAAGGTTTCAACGCTTCTTCAATTATGCCATTGAAGCAAGCGGTAGTGATGCCTCTATTTTGACGGATATGTTTAACTACCAGATGGCTACCAAAGCATTGCTATTAAGCGCTACCAATAAGATAAAGCAGACAATCCTTGCCAGTGGCGACAAAGGGTTGATTGATGACTACCTTTCATGGATCGCTCAAAAGGAGACCCTCGCAAGGTATTATGCATTATCTAAGGAGGAATTGGAAAAACAAAATATCAATTTGAGTGCACTGGAGAGCAATGCCAATAATATGGAACGGTCTCTGTCGCAGAGGTCAAAAGACTTCTCTGCAGGTTACTCAGCAGAAATGATCAGGTATGATCAAGTGATGTCCTTACTCACAGACAATGAGGCTGTGGTTGAAGTAATTCGCTTAAGGGGTTTTGACAGGGATTTAAACAATGAATCCAGGTATGCAATAATGGTAGCAACCAAGGGAGCTACCGTTCCTAAGTTGATAGTTTTAGAAAATGGCAATCAATTAGAGACACGTTATTCAAAGTATTATAAAAATTCAATTCAACAAAAATCGGAAGACGGATATTCTTATGATCAGTACTGGAGGAAATTTGATCCATTGCTTGCAGGAAAAAAAACAATTTATTTTTCTCCTGATGGTGTTTACAATCAGATTAATGTTAGCACACTTAAACAACCAGAAGGAGATTACATCATCAACCGATATGATTTAGTGGTGGTGGGTAATTCAAAGGATTTAATTGGAATAAAGAATAAAAAGCCAGCAGCACTAAAGAAGGATGCCTTCTTACTGGGCTTTCCCAACTATGGAGGCAACACGGTTGCAGCTTTACCTGGAACGAAAGTAGAGCTAGAGAATGTTTCGAAAATTCTAAAATCAAATGGGTATAGGGTAAGTGCGCTTTCTGAATTAGAAGCTTCAGAAAAGAACCTCAAATCGGTGAAAGGGCCTCAACTTATGCACATTGCCACACATGGATATTTTCTCGCAGATGCTGATGTAAATAAAAGTGCAGCTGGTGTAAGTGCGGAAAATGCCAAAAGCAATCCTTTGCTGCGTTCGGGTTTACTGCTTGCGGGGGCATCTAAAACTTTAATGGGCCATACCATTCCTGATTTGCAAAGTAATGACAATGGTGTACTAACCGCCTATGAAGCAATGAACCTTTCGCTCGAGGGCACCGATTTGATTATTTTAAGTGCCTGCGAAACAGGTTTGGGAGATGTAAGGGCAGGAGAGGGGGTTTATGGATTACAACGTGCCTTTCAGGTGGCAGGGGCCAATGCACTTATTATGAGCTTATGGAAAGTGGATGATGCTGCTACCCAGCTTTTGATGACCAACTTTTATAACAATTGGGTAAAGAGCAACAATAAATTGAAAGCATTTAAGCAAGCACAGCTACAATTAATGGCAAAGTACAAAGAGCCCTATTACTGGGGAGCCTTTGTGATGATGGGGCAGTAAGTTATCCTTGTTAAATTTTTGATTGTTTTCTTTTAAATAGGACTCGTGGCAATTTCATGCCCAGCATGAGTGAAACCCATCCTAATAGAATAACATGTTCAATGTAGCTTCCTCCTACATTTGGAAGCGATCCTCTTACCCGCGGTAAGTAGGTAAGAAAAAAAATACCCCACACAAAATATTGAAATACGATACTGGCAATTTTATACTTTTTTTCTGATAACAAACCCAGCTCTAGTCGATCAGAAAGAACAGGCATTAAAAAAATCATACCGTAAGCAAGGAATCCCCCGGCAGCACGATAGAGAATAATGGGTGTGCCTGAAACAAAAATAAAAGTAATTAACTCCAGCAGGTGAATGCCGTGTGCCAAAGCAAAAATGTGGAAAGGTTTTTTTGAAAGCACTGCATAGGTATCCTCGGGTCGGTTAGCAAGAAAAATGATACTAAAGATTAACAGTGAAAACCTTCCGCTAAAACGCGTGGTGGCTTGAAGCGCTTCCACACTCCAGCCATAGTTGACAATGCCCAGGGCAGCCAAACCCGCTTCCATAATAAGGCAAATCAATATAGTATTGCGAGTAGTCATTATACTTAATCATTGAGATCTTCCAGCGCTTGAATCAAGCTATCAATTTCATCCTCTGTATTAAAATAATGAGGAGAGATTCTAAGTGCCCAATCCACTTTTTTTGATTGGAAGTCGATTTGCGCATAGGAGCGGTGACTCGTAGAGGTGTTGATATTAATGGCTCTCAAGTACTCAAGTACTTCCTGAGGTTGTTTTCCGGGCATTTCAACTGTAATGATACTGGATTGATTGAGTCCTAAATCGAGCACTTTCAATTCTATTGCATTTAACTTTGCTTTCAGGAGATCACTAAGTATTTTATTTCTGGCGGCAATATTTTCAATACCTACGTTGCTTGCGTATTCAACAGCCGCTTTGCTACCCATTACCAGAGCATATGGTAGCTCCCATTCTTCAAAACGTTTTGCGGTCATGCGCACTTCAAAAGTATCCGGACCAGTCCATTCAGCACCTCTCATATCCACAAATAAAGGCGCTAATTTTTTTCGAAGGATGCTGTCCGATACGTATAGGAATCCAGCGCCTCTGGGACCCCTTAGGAATTTACGCATGGTTGCGCTGAGAAAGTCGCAGCCAATTTTTTTTACGTCTACGGGCAGTTGTCCCACGGATTGGCAAGCATCTACCAAATAAGGTATTTCTTTTTCGTTGCATAGCTTGCCCACTTCTTCAATCGGTTGAACCAACCCCGTGTTGGTGGGCACATGGCTCACTGACACCAATTTGGGTCTGCATTTATTGATCTGCATGGCCATATCCTCCAGGTCTAAACCTCCAGTTGATAAACTTTTGGCACGTAACAATTGAATTCCAAATCGTTGTTGTAAAGAAAGAAAAGCAATTTGATTGGAGATGTAATCTTCGTTGGCAATCAGCACGGCATCACCTTTTTGCAGAGGAATAGATGAAAGTGCAAGTGCAAATGAACTGGTAGCACTGGAAGTAAATGCTATATTATCCGCATTCGTGTTTAATAGCGTGGCGGTACTGGAATAGAATTCGTGTATTTCATTTTTTCTTGCGTCTGCGGCTTCATAACCTCCTGTGAGGGATTCAAAGGAAATGTACTCCTGTATTGCATTGGTAACAGGCAAGGGGGGAAGTGAAGCGCCTGCGTTGTTAAAATGCATTTTGGTTTCACAACCGGGAGTATCTTTTCGTAATTCATCCAGATTCATAGCTCACAAAATATTAAGTGTGTTGGAATAAATGTCTTGGATAAACTCGATTAATCAAAAGTTTAAATAAATTTATTAACACCTTATTTTAAGTTAAGTCATATGATGATGAAATTTTTGCTTGCTATCATATCCTTGTTTTCATTTTTCAATTCGTCCCTTGGTCAGGAAGTTAAGTTTTCAGTCTGCGACAACTGCTGGGATCCTGATTCATTGGGCAATCACAGAGCGGTAGTGCAGGTTTCAACGAAAGGGGACGCTGCAAAAGTCACTATTCCATGGAGGAGAAGAGATGTTAATCCTCAGGACAAAACTATTGTCGTGCATACTGAGAATGGAGAGCTAATAGAGAATGTTTCATTAGGTACTATTTCAAGGGAATCTGGTGAAATATTTTTTGAGCCTGAAGCTGGAGTGGGCACCTACTACATTTATTATATGAAGTATATGACAGTAGGACGATCAAATTATCCTACTGTTAAATATCCACCCTTCCAGACCAACGCAGATGCCAGCTGGCTAAAAAAGATCAGATCCGCCAAAGCGGCTAAAACCTCCGGGATTCAATCGATGGACGAATTGAATAGTTTTTATCCCATGGAGGTGATTGCCACGCAAAATGAAGTCAGTAATTTAATTTCAAAGCATAAGGGTAATTACATTGTCTTTCCTGAAAATAGATTGCATCCCATTAAGATGCCTCATGATTTGCCCTATCGATGGATTGAAAAGGGTGTTCAAAATAAATTGTCTGACAGTGCGGCAAGAGGAGAAAATTTCACCTATCAGCTAGGTGTTTATGCTTCACAACAGGATTTAAAAAATGTAAATATTGAATTTTCAGATTTAAAGAATAACGCTGGTGGACGGATTCCCTCAGCAGTAATGTCAAGTTTAAATACTTCTGGGATAAACTGGGATGGTAGGCCGTTCAATAAGAAAATAGATGTAGCAAAAGGTGATGTGCAGGCCCTTTGGGTCTTGATTGATGTGCCCGCTGAAACAATACCTGGTACCTATGAAGGAACTGCAACCATAACTTCTGATGGGAATAAATCAACTGTCATTGCAATTCAACTTACTGTTGGCAATGAATTGTTGTCTGTTGGGGGTGTTAATGAACCATGGAAGCAAACCAGATTGACCTGGCTCAATTCTCAATTGGGTCAGGATAACGAAATAATTGCTCCCTACACCCCTTTAGTTGTCGCTGACAGGTCTATTTCTCTTTTAGGCAGAGAGATGCATTTGGATGCTTATGGACTACCTGAGCAGATCAACTGTTATTTCGATTCGAAAATGACTTCTATGACAAGGGAGGGCAAACCTCTTTTGAAAAATGGTTTTGCGTTTCGCATGAATATCAATGGTACCGAAGCAATCAACTGGAAAAACAATGGTGTTCGATTTATTGAGAAAACAGATGGACGCGTTCGCTGGGAGACCACCAATGAGTCAGTTGAGATGTTGATGAAAGTGAGTGGTGAAATCGAATTTGATGGATTTGTGAAGTATTCAATTGTACTAACAGCAAAAGAAGATTTAACATTAGGTGAGGCACGACTTGAAATTCCGATGCGTCAATCGGCAGCACCCTACTTTATGGGATTGGGTGAACGTGGTGGGTATAGAAGCCCTAGTATTAATTGGGAGTGGGATGTGGCCAATAAAAATCAAGATGGAGGATGGATAGGTGATGTTAATGGTGGGATTCATTTTTCATTCAGAGACGAAAATTATGTGCGTCCACTCAATACTAACTTCTATTTGCAGAAACCTTTGGTGCTCCCATCGTCCTGGGGCAATTCTGGAAATGGCGGTATTACCATTGAAGATAATGATGATGTTACACTGATACGAGCTTACAGTGGTTCAAGGGAGATGAAAAAGGGTGAGGTATTGCATTTTGATTTCAATTTATTGATTACTCCATTTCACACCATTGATACAGACTTTCAATGGAAAACAAGGTTCTATCATAAATTCAGTCCGGTAGATACGATCTTGAGTAAGAAAGCATCTGTGGTCAATGTGCATCATGCGAATGACATCAATCCTTATATCAACTATCCATTTATTAGATGGAAAGAAATGAAAGCTTACATTGATGAAGCACATGATAAAGGATTAAAAGTCAAAATATACAATACGATTCGTGAGTTATCGAATCGTGCCTACGAAACGCACCCAATGCGCAGTCTGGGTACAGAGATATATTCGCCAGGTGGAGGAGGTGGGTTTTCATGGCTGCAGGAGCATATTGTGGATAATTATATCGCAGCCTGGTTTGTTCCTGAACTGAAAGATGCCGCGATTATCAACAGTGGAATGAGCAGGTGGCACAATTACTATGTGGAAGGTATGAGCTGGCTGGTGAAGAACGTAGGTATTGATGGCATCTATCTGGATGATGTAGCATTTGATCGCACTACCATGAAACGAATCAGAAGGGTGCTGAGTAGCGATCGTGGTCCGGGAATAATTGATTTGCATTCAGCCAATCAATTTAACAAGCGGGACGGGTTCAACAACAGTGCCAATTTGTATTTAGAACATTTCCCCTACTTAAACCGATTATGGTTTGGCGAGTATTTCGATTATAACATGGATCCGGATTTTTGGTTAATTGAGGTATCGGGAATTCCTTTTGGTTTAATGGGAGAAATGTTGGAAAAGGGAGGCAACAAGTGGAGAGGGATGGTATACGGTATGACCAACCGCTTGCCATGGGGTGGCGATGATCCTTCACAAATCTGGCAATTCTGGGATGAGTTTGGAATTCAGGATACGGATATGATCGGTTATTGGGCCAATGACAATCCCGTGAAAATCAATCATGAGAAAGTAAAAGCAACACTTTACAAAAAGAATGATGCTTTATTAATAGCAATTGCAAGTTGGGCTGAAGATGATGTTAAGGTGAATCTGGAAATTGATTGGAGAGCAATGGGATTGAAACCCAGATCACTGATGCAGATGCCAGCAATTAAGGATTATCAGGAAGAGAAAACACTGGCTATTAAAGATGCTTTTGTCATTCCTAAAGGCAAAGGCTTTTTGATTGTGATTCAATGATTGATATATGAAAAAAGTATTTTATTTAATTATATATTATCTGTTACTCAACGGGGCAAAGGCCCAATCCCTATCAACCATTAAGGAGTATGATCGAATGTTTAAGACTTACCCTTACTCTGATCCTGATCCGATACCGAAGTTTGAATTGATTTATCCATACTTCCGGTTTGATGGATATACGGATAAGGCCGTCAATAAAAATTGGAAAGTGGTAGAGTTGGAAAATGATTACATCAAAGTAATGATTCTGCCTGAGATAGGGGGAAAAATATGGACTGCAATAGAGAAGTCAACAGGTAAGCCGTTTATTTATTTCAACCAGGTGGTCAAATTCAGAGATATCGCTATGCGCGGAGCATGGACGAGTGGAGGTATTGAGGCAAATTATGGGATTATCGGCCATACACCAAACTGCTCTACACCTGTAGATTATTGGAATGAAAAAAAAGCAGATGGAAGTGTGAGTTGCTTTATAGGTACGCTTGATCTGTTGACACAAACCTACTGGACACTGGAGATTAATCTTCCGAAGGATAAGGCCTTTTTTACAACGCGCTCTTTCTGGCACAATAGCACTGGTGTTGAGCAACCATATTATACATGGATGAATGCGGGTTTAAAAGCAGCGGGAAATTTGCAATTCATTTATCCGGGCAATAAGTACCTGGGGCACAACGGAGAGTATGGTGATTGGCCAATTAATAAGAGCAACGGCAAAGACATCTCATATTATGAGAACAATAATTTCGGACAATATAAATCTTATCATGTCTTTGGTCAGTACAATAATTTTTTTGGAGGATATTGGCACGAGGAGGATTTTGGAATGGGCCGATATGCTACGTATGCAGACAAGCCAGGTAAAAAAATATGGATATGGGGCCTTTCACAACAGGGAATGATTTGGGAAAAATTATTGACCGATACAAATGGCCAATATGTAGAAGTTCAATCAGGACGGTTGTTTAATCAAACTGCCGAGCTAAGTACCTATACGCCCTTTAAGCACCGTGGGTTCGCACCGTATGGAACGGATGAGTGGACAGAGTATTGGTTTCCCGTTATTGGGACGAAAGGATTTGTGCAAGCGAATCCATATGGCTCTCTCAATGCAACAATACGTGAAGGGAAGCTAGTCATTGCATTTTCGCCTTTACAGAATTTTGATGAAGAACTAAAAGTGACAAAGGGCGGGCTGACAGTGTACTCAAAAGACTCCAGTTTTAAAGTGTTACAACCCTTTGTAGTTGCTGTCAATTTTTCTGGAGACACTGATGATGTGATTGTTCGCATTGGCGACAAGGTGGTTTATAAATTCAACCAAGGGCAGTATGACCTTAACCGTCCTGTTGATTCGCCAAAAAATTTTGATTGGAATTCTGCTTACGGATTGTGGTTGCAAGGGAAAGAACTGATTCGATCACGTAATTACCAACAAGCAGAGGGAAAATTAAAAGAGTCGTTGACTAAAAACCCCAACTTTTTACCGGCACTGACGGATATGGCTTTGATTATGAACCTTGCAGGACGCCATCAACAAGCGTTTGATTATGCACGACATTCATTGCAGGTGGATACCTACGATCCTGCTGCTAATTACTACTATGGCCTGGCATGTTTAAAGCTAGATAAGAGAGTAGATGCCAAAGATGGATTTGACATAGCACTTCAATCTGCTGAGTTTAGAGGTGCGGCTGCCACAGAATTGAGTAAGATATATTTGATGGAAAAGAATTATGAAGAGGCGCGGGAACTGGCCTTGAACGCAATAAATTATAATAGAGACAACACTACGGCTTACCAACTGCTTGCAATCACGCACAGAAAGTTGAATGATGTGAATAAGGCCAGTCAGGTTTTAGAGGTAATCAATAAACAGGGTCCACTAAATCACTTTACCCGATTTGAAAATTACCTGTTGAATAAATCGGTGGAAAATAGAAATGGATTCACTTCCATGATCAGGAATGAGATGCCATGGGAATCTTACCTGCAATTGGGAATTGAATACTTTGAATTAGGTTTGTTTGAGGAATGTATTGATGTATTGATGCTGGCTCCTTCTAATCCAGAATTATATTATTGGCTTGCTTATGTAAAAGAGAAAAGTGGAGACAAGAATTTTGAGAAATGGATTGAGCAAGCAAATAATCTTTCTCCCGAATTTGTTTTTCCTTTTCGCCCAGCATCTGGCAAGGTTTTGAACTGGGTAATCCATCGAACCGATCATTGGAAGCCCAGGTATTACCTGGCTTTGATCAACTGGCATGGAAATCAAAAAGACAAGGCAAGGAAGTTGTTTTTGGATTGTGATGATGTGCCTGATTTTGCGCCATTTTATGCAGCACGCGCTGAGTTGATTGAAGAGAGGCGACTGACTGACTTGAAAAAGGCCACCCAGATCGATCCGAATCAATGGCGTTATGGAAAGTTAATCATCAATTATTTTTTGGAAACCGGAAATACCAATGAAGCAGTGGCATGGGGTCAACTGTATTCAAAAAAACATCCGGCTAATTATATGATCAGTATGTTGTATGCCAAAGCGCTATTGTATGATGGTCAGATGGAATCAGCCAGTAAAATTCTGAGTAGTACGAAGATACTGCCCTATGAAGGTGCTACTGAGAGTAGATCTTTGTACAGAGAATCTTGGTTGATGCAATCGGTGGTTTCTATAAAAAATAAGAAATACAAACAAGCATTAACGATGATAAAAAAAGCCAGACAGTGGCCAGATAATTTAGGCGTAGGCAAACCTTATGATGCTGATATTGACGATCGTGTGGAAAATTATCTGGAGTCACTCTGCTATATAGAGTTGAAAAACGTTATAGCAGCTGAAACAAAATGGAAAGAGATAATCGATTTTAAAGCTCAGGATGGCTTTGGCCAATTTGTGGTGGCTGTAGTTTTAAAGAAAATGGGTAAGTCAGATATGGGAAGTGTGCTATTGGGCGATTGGAGCAAAAATGAACCCAATGAAAGATTGGTTAAGTGGAGTCGCGAAGCATTTGATGGTAAAGTTGATACAGACTTTGACTATGATCATCCTGATTTTAGAATTATAAAAGCGGTGTTGAGTCCCAATTGAGTTATTCTGGCTTTAACAACAACCTGTTTTTTGAAATTTCTTTGATTTCGGATTCATTCATCAACATCTTTCGAACCTTACCTGTTGCAAACATTTCTGCCTGATCTTGATAATGTTTGCTCATTCGGTTTCCGGATTGACCAGTGGGTGAAACTGTAAATCCATTTTGTAAATCTCCAAAGTCTGTGACTTTGCGCAAAGCGGGTCCGCTGATAACAGGATAATGCCCCACCGTGTCAAGTGTGAACATTAAGTTGTTGATTACCTCTATGCCTCCCGGGACTTCAAAAGGCCCTACATTGAATATTTTGTCCAGTGGTTTGACAGCTCCCAACGGATGGTTGTGGGTAAGTGAATGCATTTTGTTCCAAGTCCATTGGCTTTCGTCACTTCCATATTTTGTTTGAAGCATCCTTAAAGTTTTGCTGGCAGCCTCATCAAAAATCTTAGAGCGGGTTTCTATTTCATTAGCAGTATTTCTGTTGTCCCACCATTTTGAAGAATCGTTAGAGATTAGTTTTAGGTATGAACTTTTCATTACCGAACTGTTGAGCAGGGCCTTAAAAGCAGGATCTCCAATTTCATCAGGTATAGTTAAGTACAGAATATTTGAAAGCACACTATAATAAATAGATGGTGCTGTATCCTGAAGTTGATGATCTCCGTTCCACTTTTCAAGGATGGATATTATAGTAGCGTACTCTTGTTTGTCCAATGATTTTAATACGCTGGCAATTTCTCTGGCTATTTGTGGGGCTGTCTCAGAAACAACATCAAGGTTCATTGACCTCATGTCATTGGTTGACAATTTCTTTTTTTGTTGCAATAGGGATACAATCCGAGATGCTCTTGGTTTTGGATAATAATAACCGGGATAGAGCACACCGTCAACGGTATCAGGTTGATTGTTGGAAGAATACACGTAGCCCCAGGGCGGATTGATGGACTGCGGGTTTTTGGAAAAGTCGTAGTAACCCTGGTATTCATCAACTCCTGATGCACCATCTAAAAATAATTTTGATTGAACATGTTTAGGGCGTACAGGAAGCTTGGCCACAGCCCACCATGCAATGTTTCCCTCCACATCACCATACATAATGTTAAGCCCGGGAGAAGTAAAAAGGGAGGCTGCCTTTTGCACATCTTCAAACGATTCAGCGTGGTTTAATAAGTAGGCTGCATGTAATGCTTCATTGGGGTGGGAAGTCAGCATCCATGTGAGGGATATGATCGGATCAGTATCATTTACTTCTTCAACGATGCCATTGACGATAGGGCCATGTGGTGTAGTTCGGATTTTAAGTGACACGTCTTTTTCACCCTTCACTTTTATTATTTCTTCTCGCGATTGAATTGATTTCCACTCAGCCTTGAATTTTACCTCGTTGTTATTTTCAGGATTAAGTTCTTCCACAAAAAAGTCGGTCTCATCATTTTCAAACATGGTAAGACCCCATCCTCCATGTTTGTTGTTGCCTAGCAATCCGAAAGGAATGCCTGCAATGTGATGTCCATAAAAACTATGACCGGGATATTCAATATGTGCTTCATACCACACTGCCGGTTGCCCAAACCCTATATGTGTATCATTGGCCAGGATAGGGAAGCCGGAAGTTGACTTGTCTGCAGAAACAACCCATCCGTTACTTCCTGTCCATAAAGGAATAGGTATTAAGTCCAGTGCTTCATTGATTGAAGTAATGAGCTGATCGGTACCGGCATTTTTAGGAGATCCTTTAAAACTTGCAATTCGTTCGGCATCCATCGGAGTTTCTATGGCCAGATCATTTAAATATTCATTTCCATATTGCCTTCTTATTTTTTCTAAAACGGGATCAACCCTAAGCCCTTCCGCAAATCCGAACGACATAAAGCCAACCGCGAGATAAATATCTTTAGGTTCAAATTCGGTTTTTGGAATGCCAATGATTGTAAACTCCAAAGGAGTAGGCCCATTCTTTATAAACGCATTGATTCCTTTTTGGTACGCCAATGCTTCCCGCTGATAAGCTGCTGTATCCGAGCTCAAAAACTGCTTTGCATTTTTTTCTGCGAATTCATTCAAACCCAGCGTTCTGAAGAGCTTGTCTATTTTCAAGAGATCCTTTCCTAATATTTCTGACAGTCTTCCTCCAGCTGCTCTTCTTAGCATTTCCATTTGAAAAAGACGATCCTGGGCATGAACGTAGCCCAACGCATAGTAGGCATCTAATTCATTTTTGGCATAAATATGAGGGACACCAAAATCATCGTACAACACCTCAACCTCTTCATTTAAACCTTGGAGGGTGATCTCTCCGGAATAGGATGGCTTCTGCATTTGCAGAAAGATGAATAATGCTACGACACCTACAGATAAAAGTACTATGAGGCTGATTGCGATGCGTTTAATGATTTGCATATATTTTTTAGAACTGATCTGAAAATTATACCTTTAAACAATACGATACTATTATGAAAAATCTAATTGCGATGATCTTCTTTTTATTGTCATTTGCTGCCAGTGGCCAGTATAAATATGGGCTTACACCTACCAATTATGAGCAATATCGAAAGGATGTGATTAAAAACCCAGAAAAAGAGTTGGTTGACCTTGAAAAGGTAATCCCCGGGATACAATTGGATATCCGATATGCCACCACCAATAATTTTACAGGAGAAGTGATTTACAACTTGCCCATGGCTTTTGCGCGCAAACCAGTGGCAGCGGCACTTGCTTTGGTGCAAGCGGATTTGAAAAAAAGGGGACTTGAATTGAAAATTCATGACGGGTATAGACCTTACGCTGCAACAGTAAAGTTTTATGAGGTTTACGGTGATACCACTTTCGTTGCCTCCCCGTATCAAGGCTCAAGACACAACAGAGGTTGCGCCATTGACCTTACTCTGATTGACAGCAAAACAAAGAAAGAATTGAATATGCCTACACCTTACGATTCTTTTCAAAAGGAGGCGTTTCCCAATTTTCCATTGAAAGATAAAGAAGCGGTGAAAAACAGAGCTGTGCTGATTAATGCAATGGAAAAACGTGGCTTCAAAGTGTACGATTCGGAATGGTGGCATTTTGATTTTGTGGGTTGGGAAAAATTTGAAGTGATGGATATCGAATTTGAAGAATTGGTAAATCAATAATTATGACAATTCAAGAGGCACAGCATCAGGTAGACCAGTGGATTACAACCACAGGGGTTAGGTATTTCAACGAGCTTACCAATACCGCTATACTTACGGAAGAGGTAGGGGAGGTGGCGCGCATCATGGCGAGAAGATATGGCGAACAGTCTGAAAAGGATTCAGACAAAAACAAAGATCTTGGTGACGAACTGGCAGATGTACTTTGGGTATTGATATGTTTGGCTAATCAGACAGGCGTAAATCTTACCGAGGCGTTCAAGAAAAATTTGGAAAAGAAAACCATTCGCGATGGCGACCGGCACCATCAAAATCCGAAATTAAAGTAATCGTAGTTCGCCCTTTTTTAAAGAAGGGATTACGTGATACTGATCTGGTGTGAGACAAAACGAAATGTCTTTGTGGATATTTAAACGATTCAAGCGCTTTACATGTGAAGATGCGCTAAGAAACTTCAACATATCATCTTTCGCTGCAAGATAAAGTTCCTGAGCTACAAGTGGTGCGTCACAATCTGGTTCAATGTGCTTTCGCAATTTGTCTACCAGGGCACCTGCAAAAAGGCTGTCCTCCAGATTTATTTTACCTTTCCAACCTGCACAAACGATAAGGATATTGTCATCAGACATCAATAAATACCTGGAAATAGCTGAGAGGTTAAGAAAGGAACCAATTAGAATTTGTTTGGCACCCTTCGACTTCTCAATGGCCTGGGTGCCATTAGTGGTAGTGAATGCGATCTTTAACCCATTGATATGCTCGTCCATGTATTCAAAAGGAGAGTTGCCTTTGTCGAAGCCGGGAATCTTTTGACCATTGCGCTCACCTGAGATTACATATCCTTGTAATTTCATCCGTTCACATTCTTCTTCATCGGCTATTGGCACGATGCTTTCCACTCCGTGGGCAAATGCGGTTACCATACAGCTGGTAGCACGTAAAATATCGACCACTACTACTGTTTTATCCGACACATCATAGAGATGAATGAGTTCTGGACTCAGGCAGACATCAATTGTTTTCATTTTGTCAGAAATAGAATGGAGATATATTAATCACCAATTAAACCAAGGGCAATTTACTTACTTCCGCCTTGATGTCCTTGTTGCGAACGGAGATAAAAATTTCTGTTCCGGGATTACTATAATCAACTGCTACGTACCCAAGCCCAATTCCTATACCCAGCATTGGTGATATGGTACCTGAAGTCACCTTACCTATCACATCGCCTTTGGCGTTTTTAATTTCATAATCGTGACGAGGAATACCCTTATCCACCATTTTAAATCCAACAAGTTTGCGCTTAACGCCTGTCTCTTTTTGTTTTTTCAAACTTGGTGAGTTGGTAAAGTCTTTGGTGAATTTAGTAATCCATCCGAGACCAGCTTCCAAAGGAGAGGTTGAATGATCGATATCATTACCGTACAAGCAGAATCCTTTTTCTAATCTTAATGTATCTCTAGCCCCTAAACCAATTGGTTTAATGCCTACATCTTTACCTGCTTCAAAAATGGCGTTCCATACTTTTTCGGCATTGTCTTTATGAACATAAATTTCAAATCCACCCGATCCTGTATATCCTGTGTTGCTCATCACCACATCACCTGCACCAGCGAATTCTCCCACAGCAAAGTGATAGTATTTGATGGCGGAAAGAACAGTTTTTGTCAGTTTTTGTAAAACACCTACTGCTTTTGGCCCTTGGACGGCAAACAAACAGATATCGCTGGAAATGTTTTTCATGTCAACACCATTGGTATTGAATTTAGAAATCCAATTCCAGTCTTTATCAATATTCCCAGCATTGACTACCAGTAAATAATCATTGTCTTTTATTTTATAAACGATCAGGTCGTCAACAATTCCACCATTTTCATCAGGCAAGCATGAGTATTGCGCCTGGCCATCAACCAATTTGCCAGCATCATTACTAGTCACTCGCTGAATCAAATCTAATGCATGGGGTCCTTTCAGGGTAAACTCACCCATATGGGATACATCAAATACGCCAACTCCATTGCGGACCGTCATATGTTCTTCCAGATCTGAAGAATACCTGACGGGCATGTTAAATCCTGCAAATGGCACCATTTTAGCGCCTAATTTTTCGTGAATGTCGTTGAGTGGAATTCTTTTTATTTCGTCCATGGCATTTAAAATTACCCCGACAAAACTAAAAGATTCTTTGACTCTTGAAGAATAACAAGGGGAAAACTTACCGTATTACTTGTGCAAAGGTGCTTTGGTTGCCTGTCAGGAACTTTCTCATCACTTCAGCAGATACAAGTGGCCGCAATCTTTCTAATGCACTATTGGCATAATTAGAGAAGCCTAATCTGGCAGCTTCTAAACTATAGGCCTTCAATAACTTTACGGAGAATGGATTGGCATGAAGTGCATCAGTAAGAACAGAATATTTCTCAAATTTATCAGCCTGCTTTTCACCTAAATAATTGGCTGCTGCAATAATAGACTCTTCCAGATAGGGATTGGCACTTGCTAGCCATCTGTATTGTTTGTCCAGAGAAGATTTCTCGCCTTTTGCTTGAGCCAACAAAGTGTTGAAGTAGATTTGATGACTTTTCATATGACTGGGAAATTTAAAGTTGGGTTGATTCATCTTTTGAGAAAGCGCTAATAAATTTCCCTTTGCCGCAAGTAGTTCTAGTTCGAATAATTGAATTTGAAGAAAGAATTTCTTGTCCGCTATTTTAAGTCCTGATATTTTATTGAAAGTATTAAAGGCAGTTTCAATTTCGTCTTGCTCAAACAATTTTTGACTTCGATCTAAAATGGCCCTGGCCTTTAATTCTTCATTTTCTATAATTCTCAAAGTTTTATTAAAACGAATGGTATCTGATAAGGGTATCCTGTAATTGCAATAGAGGAATAATTCTTCATCTGTAAGGTTATTCAACAAATCAGATGTAGCACGAAGTGCATGAGTCATCTGAAGTGCATATTGATAATAACTGGAGTCGGTTTCTGATTTTAAACTGTCCCATCTTACCAATGCTTCAGTAGTTCTGCCAGCTTCCGTTAAAGTTAATGCTGCCACAGGCAGGGCGTCACTGTATTTTGAAATAAAAACATAATCGATAAATGATGCTGCGTCCATTGGTGCTCGATTTTCAAGACCCCACATGGCAAGAATGGTATTGTATTTATCCTGATTCTGGCTGGCAATTGTTACTTCTTCCAATAATGAAAATGCTTTTCCTATTTGCCCATCTGCATAGCTTGCAAGGGCTGAAGTGAATAATAATGATTCACTATAATCCTTGTTGAATGGCTTTTTACCTAACTGAATTACTTTGCTGATCCATGCTGTATCCAGTTCTCCCAAATGATTTAGCATGTAATTATTGATCAGGTTGGCGGAAAAAAGATTTAAAACCGTATCTGATTTTAAATCAACAGTCATATTGATTTTGGTGCCTTGTATGTTGGCAAAAGCAAGTGCATTGCTTTTTATACCTATGTTGTCAGAAGCAATAAGGGTAAAAAGCGAGTCGGCATTTACTGCTAAATTGTTTTTGGCTGCAACACCAATAAAGTTAGCTTCTGCTGCCTCCTTTATTAATCGTTGATCAGTTGCTGCCTGAAAATAATAAAGGGCGCTGTCTACCACGTTTAGTTTGGCAAAGACAATACCAAGTGAATTTTTTATAATTCCACTTTCAGGAAAGTCTTTCAAGGCCTTGTTGAGTACAAGTCTGGCCTCAAGCCATTGCGCATTGCGCAGATAGGTCTGACTTAAATTGATGTAAGCAAATTCGGTTGGCCTTCTTTCTGTGGCTCTATTATAAAAGTTGCGTTCTTTTACGGTGTTATAGTTTCTTTTGGCCTCAAGATTGGCGATTGCATAGTTGGCATGATGATTTAAGAATCCATAAGTACCCGCTTGTTGATAGAATGCTTCAGCGAATCGGTTGTCACCCTTGGTTTGGTAAAGGTCTCCAACAGCATTGTAATATCCGCTAAAGGCACTTTGTACAGGCACCTGCCATGTATTATAAAATACGAAGGCAAGAGTCGCAATGATACCACCAAAACGGAAGGTAAAATAAGGCATACTGTTTGGCTTATAAAGTATCTTGTAAACGGAAATATTTTCGGCAAGCATTCCCAGGAAATTGGAAGCTACATAGGTAAGAAAGATGATGCCGAAGCCAATGTGTCCATAAATGATAGCATCGTTGATAGTGACCAATGCGGAGTCATTGGCTGTGCCAATAAAAAAACCAATGGTAGCAAAACAAATTGCTCCGAGGCTTAGAAAGAAGTAAACTCCAAAAGGATCAGCCTCCATGATTTTTTCATATTGTGGTTGCCTTTGCCTATAGCCCCATACGCCCAGAATTCCTGATAGGGATATCAGAAGGTAAAAATGGACATACATGAAATTCCAATCGATTGATCCAATCTTGTGCAAATATGCCAGCGCCAGATTGACCATGTAAATTGCACTGACGATTAAGAAATGATTGAGGCTTTTGCCCTGTTTACCGGATTGGCTTGCAATAAGTACAAACGAAGCAAGGATTTCATGAGCTACCATAAATATAAACAGTATACTGATGATAATACCTGCTGTAATCCCTGTAACAGAAAGATGAAGGAAAGGATAGGTGGCTGATGAGAAATTGGCAATAACAATTCCTAACAAGATCGTGATGATCGTGAAAACAGTAAGTCTGTTTTTAAATGAAACGGAGCTTTTAAGGAATTGAAAATAGAAACTAGGAACACTGTAAACCAGGAGCGTAATTGCAGTGAATAATTTATTGGGTTGACCAAATACAGAAAGAATTTCCATTCGGAATCCAACAATAAATAAGATGAACAAACCCATGCCCAATAAGTACCAAAATCTTGGCAGTATGGTTATGATGGAGAGTAGCATAATCATGCTAATGATTAGTACACCAAAAAAGATGTAGCCTGCCATCACATTGGGTTGTAGGTTTTCTCCCAGGAGCCGTTCGAAAATCAGATAATTGTCGCCATGGATAGTGAGCTCCAATAGCCCTTGTTGAAAGCTGTGAACAGGTACCTGAGTAACTTCCGGCTCTTGTATGTCAAACCAGGATAATGCGGGGTTGGGTGATATGAACCAGGAATACCAGAAGAATAGCAATGCCAACACAAAAGCACCGCCAATTACCATTCCGATATGTTTGTAGATTTTTGCCCACGATTTCCAAAATTGAAGAGAGTGCATCAGGTGGTAATTTTTGGCTCGCAAACTACAGAGGGGGGACTGAAAATGAAAGGGAGAGCCACTAAATCAATAATTGCAATTGATTAAATTTGGTTATCTAAATAGATAAAATGAGAGAAAATCTGACGGTTAGGTCATTTGAAGAAAAAGATCGTGAAGCGATATGGAATATTATTAGTGAAGTAATAGCTGGGGGAGAAACCTATGTTTTTTATCCCAATTCATCCAAAGACAAAATGCTAGACTATTGGCTGGCTCCAGATAAGAAGATATATGTCGCGCAATTGGAAGATGAGATTGTTGCTACGTTTACCATTAAACCCAATATGCCGGACAGGGGCTCACACATTGCGAATGGATCGTACATGGTTAGTCCAGGGCAGGGTGGCAAAGGAATTGGAGAATTCATTGGACGATATTCTTTAACTGAAGCAAAGAAATTAGGTTACCAGGCCATGCAATTCAATATTGTAATCAAATCCAATGAGAGGGCAGTAAATCTGTGGAAGAAAATTGGTTTCAAAATAATAGGAGAGGTGCCCAATGCCTTTCAGCATCCCAGGTTAGGAATGACCAATGCATACATAATGTATAAGGAACTCTGAAAACGAGGTGTTGAATCAGCTAATTGATTATTCTAAAACTTTCGGTACTCTGAAGAAGTCATCATCCTTTTTTGGAGCATTCTTTAATACTTCTTCTTTCGTTAGTTGAATTTTGACTTCATCATCACGTAATGCATTCGTTTCATGCGACATGGTGGTAAGGGGTTCAATGCCTTCTGTGTCCACCTCATTGAGTTTATCAACGAAGTCGAGAATTTTGCCCATGTCCTCTAACATTTTAGGTTCATCTTTTTTGTTTATTTCGAGTCGGGCCAGATGGGCGATCTTGTTTAAAGTGGTGCTGTCAATCTTCATCTTTCAATACTCCTGGGTTTTGCTTTCTTAGTTCTGTGTCAATCACCTGATATACCTTTTCTTTCAAGCTACTCATATCGTCAAGTGTCATACCTGCCACTTCTACGGGTTCGTGAAAAATGATGGAGGTGGGGGTCCAATTCAATAGCATAGGTTCAACAGGCAAAAGTATCCAATTATGAGGAATGGTGACGGGTACAATGGGTATTTGTTTTTCTATGGCCGCCCGAAAAGCACCATCTTTTAGTCGCGCCATTTTGGGAGGTTGGTCAGTATAAATTCCTCCTTCAATAAATATGGTAAGACTTTTACCCTCATCGAGGGCTTGCATGGATTTAATTAAAGTGGCATACATACTTTTTAACCTTGTGCGATCTACAGTGATGTGAAGATTCTTATACATCCAACCAAAAAATGGAACCGTCTCCATTTCACTTTTACCTACAAAGATGGTGTTGTGTTTATTAAGGCCCATCGTAGGAATGTCAATAAACGAAAAGTGATTGGGAGCGAAAATGTATTGTTTATTAGGATCCAGTTTAGACTTATATTCCAATCTATAGGGTATGCCCAGAAAAATGAATAGTGATTTGGCCCACCAGCGATTGAAGACGCCCACCAGTTTGTGCTTTTTAGGAAAAAAAATAGGGATGAGTAGCGGAATGAAAAATACTACAAAGAATGTCCCAAAAACCAGCATGCCATATGCTGTATAAATTCTTTTCAGAAGCGACATAAGAAATGTTTCATGGGCAAGTTTATAGCAGATTGAAACGTTAAATATAAAAAATGCCGCTTAGTTAGCGGCATTTTTATCTACGAAGTATTAATTGATTACTTTACGTTAGGGATGGGTTTAGGTATAATGATTATTTCGGTCTGTCTTCCATCAATATAGTTGACTCCACGCTCATCAAAGTATGCATCTTCTTCCAATGCTATGCGCACATCTTTTTTCCATTCAGGAACATTGACAGTACAGTTAAGTTCAATGGAATAGGCAGTATTGAGGTGAAGGGGATAATCTCCATCATCTGGTACGCCCCCTTGTAAATCCCACATACCTAAAGTTGTTCCAGCGGCATGCCCATGATATCCGATGGGATGTGTATAGATGGAAGGTCTGATCCCTTCTGCAATGGCTTGAGCACGCGACTCGGCCAGCACCTGATTCCCAGTTTTTCCTACCTTAAAATTATTCGTAAAAATATCCTGCAAACGGTTTCCCTTCTTGAAGGCAGCCTTTAAATAGTCGGGCGCATCTGTTTCTCCTGGTTTCAAGATGTAAGCATGCTCCTGCGTGTCAGTATTCAATCTCAGATAAGTAATGCCAAAATCAACATGAATAAAATCTCCAGGACGGATTACATTTTCTGTAAAAGTACCCGGACGCTGAATGTCTACACTGGGGTGGAACCAGGTGTCCAGTTTTAACTCTTTAATTTTTTCTCTGTACCACCACACTAAATCGTCAGTTGTAGTAACACCAGGCTGAATTACTCTGTCCGAGAAACCTTCAGCAATTATTTCATGAGCGATTCTGACGATTTGAGGGTAGATCTCCATTTCTTTTTTTGATCTGGTTTCAAGCCAGGCTACTGCAAGGGGTTCTGCTGTAGTGACGTTAGCTTGAAGTTTTTTAGGTAGTACCCTCATTAAATTGTCATAGTCATTTGATGTTAGCCCATCTACGTGGCCCCAAATGGCTGCTTTGTTCACGCCAATTTTCTTTGGATTTCTTTCCGTAATTATCTTTCCAAGTCTGGCCCATTGATCGGGTTCTTCTTCAGGGTTCCAGGCCCTTTTAAACATCTCACCTACATCATACCTTGCTACTGCCAGGTACTCTATCTCAGTACCTTTATCAAACATTACCAACATGGTAGTTCTACGGGCTGCCATCCAGGTAGCAGGCAGTAGCGTTTTTATTACAGGGTCTTCATTGTATTCCCGAGACATGACTATCCACATATCAAAACCTTCTCTTTTCATCAGGGTAGGTAATAAATTTTTCAGACGGTCATTCAGTAATTCGTCAATTACCTTGGCCTGTTCCCGTTGAGTTAACACTGTTGGATATTGAGCCTTTACAATAAGGCCCATAAAAAGGCAACAAATTGTGATAAGCAGTGACTTGTTGATCTTGTGCATAATGTTTAGGTATAGGTTGCTTAAAATTTTAAATGCTTTGAAAGTAAAATATACGGCTAATATGGAATCCTATACAAATTAAATAGGACTGGAGGTAGCTATTGAATCCTTATGGGATTACTTTCCAATTCGGGTTTGCTAAGGATAGTAAAATGATCTTTACGGCTATAGGAACCGTTAAAACCCAATCACACACCTTTGGTTTTTTAAGATTTCTGATGCTTTCGTCACTTGAATACTAGATTTTGCATCATTCAATTTTTCCTTGATACCACTCTCGATCTCTCGCATGCTCATGGCTTCAATAAATCTTTTCACTTCTTCGTTATCTTCCAGCAATAGCGGTGGCACAGCGGTTGGCTTGTCATTTTCATCCTTGGCTACCATGGTAAAATAGGAGGTGTTGGTGTGCTTAACCAATCCCAACTTTACATTTTCTGCAATCACTCTTATCCCTATTACCATTGAAGACCTGCCTACATAATTTACTGAGGCCAATAGCGAAACCAGGTCGCCCACTTCCACAGGTTGCAAAAATTCTACGCCAACAACTGACACGGTGACGCAGTAGTTGCTTGAATGCTTTGTGGCGCAAGCAAAGGCAACCTTATCCATAAGGGAAAGTAAAATTCCTCCGTGTATCTTTCCTCCAAAGTTGGCATAGGATGGAATCATCAATTCAGTAATGGTGGTTTGCGAATGCTTTACGGGTTTGGGTTGTGTTTTGTCCATAATCTGTAAGTGAACAACAAATTATGTAAAACCAGTTAGGTTTGAAAGCCCTATACAGCGGTGGTTATGGCAAGTTTGCCAAGGAGGCGCCTAAAACGAATGAACATGGCTATTGCCGTAACAGTGAGTCCGGTAAGCAGCCCATACCATATACCCACACTTCCAAATCCAGCTTTAAACCCAAGGTAATAGCCTAAAGGCAATCCAATTATCCAGTAGGCAAAAAAGATGAAGACAGTAGGCATTTTTACATCCTGCAATCCTCGCAATGCGCCAATAAAGACCACTTGTACGCCATCGGAAAGTTGGAAAAAACCAGCAATAACGATTAGTGGTGCTGCAATACTGATTACATCTACGTTATCAATGTAAATGGTTGGCAGTACGTTTCTCCCCACAATAAAGATGATTGCCCACAACGTCATGAAAGCAAGCGCTAAGAGTATAAGCGTATAAGCAACGTCTTTTAATTTTTTGAAATCACGCTTACCTAATTCATTGCTAACCCTTATAGTAGCAGCAGAAGCAAGCCCTGAAGTTGTCATGTAACTTATTGTAGCCAAATTAATAGCAATTTGGTGAGCGGCAAGCGCATTGGTACCGAGCCATCCCATCATGATTGCAGAAAAATCAAAAGCAGCCACTTCAAAGATGAATTGCATGCCTGCCGGAATGCCAATATTTAATATTCGTTTGAAAAGTTTGGTGGAATAATTACCAATGGCCAAACCTGCTCGATAAATGCTGAATTGCTTACCAAAATAAATATAGCCCAAAATGGCAAACATCATCATGATTCTAGAAGTCAACGATCCCCAGCCGGCTCCATTCAACCCAAGTGCAGGGAATCCAATATGCCCATAAATCAGGATGTAGTTTAATAGGACGTTTAATACAACGCTGCCTAACATGATGATCATGGCGATGCGAGTGTTCGATAGTCCTTCAGCAAATTGTCGGCACGATTGAAAAATTAACAAAGGCAATAAGGAAAAAGCAAGGATGCTTAAGTAAGGAATGGCAAGCTGAACAACCTCTTCAGGTTGATCGATATAATACAGTAGAGGTCGGCAGAGCAGAACAACAACTATCAATACCAACCCATTAATAAATGCAATGAATAATCCATGACGTAATACATCGCTGACTTTAGTTGGATCATTTTCTCCATCAGCAGTTGCTACCAAAGGTGTAATGGCATAAGAAACGCCAATGCCAAATAACATAAGGAGATTGAAGATCACATTCGCCAGAGAAGAGGCTGCCAAAGAAGTAGCACCAACGTGCCCCACCATGATGCTATCTGTAACCCCTACCATCACATGGCTGAGTTGACTCAACATTACCGGATAAGCCAGTTTCCAGCTTTGCTTGATATGAGGCCGATATCTTTCCAGTGAAATCAAAATCCTTTGAGTCTGGCCACTTTTAAAATTCCGATTACACTTAAGCTATCAGTGATCTCCCCTTTCATAACCATTTTCAATGCTTCTTCAAAGGGTACCTGTTTTACTTTCAAATCAGCTTCAGTTTCCTCCAGCTGCATTTCTCCTTCTTCCAGATCTTCGGCAAGAAAAACATACCCGACTTCATCGGATACAGAGTTTGACAAATGGACACGGGCAATTTCAGTCCAAGTTTTTGCCTTAAGGCCAGTTTCTTCTTGCAATTCTCTTTTAGCGGAGGCCAAAGTATCTACTTTTATTGGACCGCCCCCTTCTGGAATTTCCCAAGACCATTCACTGAGCGTATAGCGGTGCTGGCCTACTATCCAGGTATTGTTGTTTTTGTCCAATGGGATAATGCCGATGGCTTTGTTTTTGAAATGGACCTTCCCGTAAATCCCTTTGCCACCAGCAGGATTAATAACCTGATGCTCATCAACTTTGATCCAGAGATTCTCGTAAACTTCCCGACTCGAAATTGTTTGCCAACTATTTTTTTTGGATGAACTCATTTCAAAATTCATTTGAGCACAAAACTATTCTTTTTATGAGAATAAGTATCTTGCATAGTGCTTAAGTCTTCCCACACTACAGAATTAATTGAGGCAGGATGTGACGAAGTTGGTCGTGGCTGTCTGGCCGGCCCCGTGGTAGCTGCAGCCGTTATTTTACCGAAGCTTTATACACACGAAATACTCAATGACTCCAAACAGCTCAACAGGGAGGAACGTTTGCTTTTAACGGAAGAGATACAACGGGATGCCATAGCCTGGGCGATTGCTGAGGTTAGCAATGAAGAGATTGACAAGACTAATATTTTAAAAGCTTCTTTTAAGGCCATGCATTTGGCGCTTGATCAGCTAAAGGTAAAGCCCGATCTGTTATTGATTGACGGCAATCGTTTTCAGCCTTATGGAGAAACAAAATTTGAATGTATTGTCAAAGGGGACGCCACCTACCTGAGTATAGCGGCTGCATCAGTTTTAGCAAAAACTTACAGAGATGAATTGATGTTAAAACTTTCTCAGCAGTATCCTGGCTATGCATGGGAGAGCAACGTAGGTTATCCTACCGAGGAACATAGAGATGGGATCAGAAATTTGGGGATTACTCCATATCATAGAAGGAGTTTCCAACTACTTCCTTCTCAATTGGAACTCTTTGTCTGACAATGATTAGATTTGATTATGGCCATCAACTTCTTTAAGAAGAAACAAGACACATTTGACTATGAGCAAGAGCGCATATGTAAAAACTGTGCTTATGAATATAAAGGTCGATTCTGTTGCAGATGCGGCCAGAAAGTGGTTGAACCCAATGAGCGTACGGTATCCCACTTCTTAGGACATATTTTTAACACATTTACTTTTGTGGATAGCAAATTAGGGAACAGTCTCAAGTCCATGATAGTTAGCCCGGGGGTTCCAATTTTCTTCTATTTCGTAATACGAGGGATAAAAACTTTTTACGGAGTTTCATGGTTTAATAGTTTGATAAAGTAATTCATTTCATTTTTAGCGCTGGTTGCTTCTGTAGAATTATACCGGCTTATGGTTTTTACTTTAACGATGCTATCTCTATAAATATGTGTCTTATTTTTATTTCTGTTAACAATCATCCCAAATACAAATTGGTGATTGCTGCCAACAGAGATGAGTTTTATTCACGGAAAACAATAGCTGCGGCACCTTGGGCAGATCATCCGGAAGTAATTGGTGGGAGAGACCTGGAAGCCAATGGCACGTGGATGGCCATGACCAAATCCGGAAAGATCGGAATGGTTACCAATTATAGAGACCTTAAAAACATTAATCCCAAAGCGCCCTCGCGTGGTCATTTGGTTTCAGAGTTTTTGTTCAATGGCACTCCATCAGAAGCCTATCTCAAGGAGGTTCATTTGCAGGCGTCTCAATACAATGGATTTAACCTGGTTTTGGGAAAGTTGGATCAACTCTATTATTACTCCAATTATCAGTCCAAAATAATACCACTAAAGCCTGGTTTTTATGGATTGAGCAATCATCTGCTTGATACTCCCTGGCCAAAGGTTACGAGAGGAAAGGAGAAGTTTCAAACTGTTTTAGCCAATGAAAAGCTGAGTACGAGTGAATTGTTTGAGATCCTGCGAGATGATCGCATTGCTCCGGACAATCAATTGCCAGATACTGGATTAGACCTGGAAAGAGAAAGAGCATTATCAGCCATGTTCATTAAAACCCCCAACTATGGATCGAGATGCTCCACCGTGGTGCTCGTTGATAAAAATAACAGGGTGTCTTACACAGAACGGGTTTATGAGCTCAGCACTTTTGATCATTCTGAAAAGGAGTATTCCTGGTTGATATAAGGATCATTATTTTGAGATTTTGTATTCTTAATCAGTTGGTATTTCAGGAGGAGCAAGATTCAGCCAGAATATTGCTTTTAAATAGTAACAATTGGCTGTTTTTTACGTCTAAAAACCATCAGCATTTATTAAAAAGGTGATGAAACCTCCTTCGTTTTACAGAGCTTTGAATAATTGTACCAGAATCCTAAGCTGAAATGACCAAAATAATTGAAACCAGCAAAATTTCGAGAATTTATAAAATGGGTAACAACACAGTCCGTGCCCTACAAGAAATCTCTATTTCAATTGACAGAGGAGAATATGTAGCATTTATGGGTCCCTCCGGATCAGGGAAATCCACACTTATGAATATTGTAGGCTGTCTTGATACACCTTCTAGCGGAACCTATGTGCTCAATGGTCAGATGGTGAGTGATATGACGGAAAACCAGTTGGCAGAGATCAGAAATAAGGAAATTGGCTTTGTGTTTCAGACTTTTAATTTATTGCCCAGGGCATCTGCATTAGAAAATGTGGCACTACCCCTCGTTTATGCGGGATACAATAGATATGATCGCGAAGAAAAAGCAATGGAGGCGCTTGAAAGCGTAAACCTGGCCGATCGATATCATCACAAGCCCAACGAGCTATCGGGAGGTCAGAGGCAAAGAGTGGCAATAGCAAGAGCTCTAGTCAATAATCCTTCAATTATTTTGGCTGACGAACCTACAGGAAATCTGGATTCAAAAACATCTTATGACATTATGGCCCTTTTTCAGGAATTGCATGACAAGGGCAATACCATCATCATGGTGACGCACGAAGATGATATAGCTCACTATGCGCACCGTATCATCCGTCTGAAGGATGGATTAGTAGAATGGGATAAGAAAAATGATCAAATAACCAGGAGCAACGAAGTTGTTTCTGGGTGACAGTTGAGTTGAAAGTTAGTTTATGAAAATTTATACCAAGACTGGAGACAAAGGAGATACTGCATTGTTCGGTGGTAAGAGGGTATCCAAGGGTGAATTGAGAATCGAATCTTATGGAACGATAGACGAACTCAACTCATATGTAGGTTTGCTACGCGATCAGGATGTAAACAAAAAGAGGAAAAACGTATTGGTGGAGATACAGGATAGGCTTTTTACTGTTGGTTCTATTTTAGCGACAGAACCAGGCAACACGAAAGTACAGATACCTTCATTGGTAGAGGAAGATATTACTTTTTTAGAAAAAGAAATTGATACCATGGAATCGGAACTGTCTCCTATGAAGTCTTTTGTGCTTCCGGGTGGGCATCCCTCCGTATCATTTGGTCATATTACGAGAACAGTTTGCCGAAGAGCAGAACGATTGGTCATTCGCCTGAATTTGGTTGAAAAAGTTGAGCCTTTGGTAATTGCTTATCTAAATAGGCTATCAGACTATTTCTTTGTTCTATGTCGGAAAATGACCAAAGAGCTAAACGCTGAAGAAACACCCTGGCAGGCAAGAATGTGAGGGAAGTACATTACCCTTCTTGAGCGATATGGGCAACAAGTGGTTTTCCCTCTGCATCAATAATTTGAATCCATCCCCTATATTTTTTTAGGATGTTTTGCTCCTTTGTTTTAGTTGGATCATAAGGGTTTCTGTATTGCACCACATTGACCATGCAAAAAATTCCCTGGCATTTTCCCAAAAGTGTAATTTCTGAATAAAGTTCGTCCGCAGTTTCGATTATGGCTGCATTTGGTTTTGGACCTACAAGGATTGGCGCGAGCTTTTCGCGTGGATGTATCAACATCCCCTTGGTGGCACCATAGAATTTCATCCATGAAATAATTTCGTAGCCTTTTGCCTTGATTTCGTCCAGGGATATCCATCCTCGGTAATTATCACTAAACACCCTTAGGTAATTGTCCTGCAGCTGATCAAATGCCAAGTAATATTGTTCTGATATCGTATTGAAATAATAATCAGTAGACAAAAGTTTCGGCTCGTTGGTGATACCAACAAAGGTTGATGTCAACATTGTATCTATTTCAAGGTAGGGACCATCAAAATAAAGCGGAGGTCCGGGGAGAATTTTTCCTTTAAAATTACCATTAGGTACATCGAATAAATTGAAACCATCTTCTGGTAAAAAAATCCTATGATTGTCAGTTATGAATTTCATGAGGGAATCACCTGGAGCGATGTATCCACCCTGATTGAACTGAGCAATTGCAGGAGATAGCGTGAGTGTAAGCAAAAACACTCCAAATACTGGAAAATGTAACCTTTTACACATGAGTTATTTTCAAAACTGCCCGAAACATAACTAATGTGGGGAACAACAAATGTGCCTTAATCGTTAAAAGTTATACAATTTCTCCTAACGATTGTTAGGTGTTTATTATCTTAAAAAAGTATCTTGCGCTCAATCAATATTAATCTTTATAAAATGGTAGATCTAGAGAAAATAACCATCCAAAAGACATCAAAAACGAGGATAAACGAGGTAGATTTTGCAAATATTCCTTTTGGAAAGGTGTATTCAGATCATATGTTCATTGCTGACTATAAGAATAAGCAATGGGGTAATTTTAGGGTTGTGCCTTATGGCTATATGCCAATAAGTCCTGCCACGCCTGCCATCCATTATGGGCAGTCAATATTTGAAGGGTTAAAGGCTTATAAAAACGATAAAAATGAGGCATTGGTATTTCGTCCACTGGCCAATTGGAAGAGAATGAATGTGTCTGCCGAACGAATGTGCATGCCTGCATTACCGGAAGAATTGTTTATGGAGGGTATGAATTCATTGTTGGAACTGGATCGGGATTGGATACCTTCCACCGAAGGGAGTTCATTGTATATACGTCCGTTTATGTTTGCAGCTGATGAGTACATAGGTATCAGACCTTCTGACAACTTTACATTTATGGTCATTACTTGTCCGGTTGGTGCCTATTATTCTACACCCGTGAAGGTGAGAATAGAAACGCACTATACACGCGCAGTAGAAGGAGGAACTGGCTTTGCGAAAGCAGGTGGTAACTACGCAGGTGCACTTTATCCTGCCAAACTAGCACAGGAAGAAGGTTACCATCAACTCATCTGGACTGATGGAAAAGAACACAAGTACATTGAAGAGTCTGGCACGATGAACGTAATGTTTATCATTGATGATACTTTAGTTACCCCGTCATTGGGTGACTCTATCCTTAGAGGAATAACCCGAGATAGCGTGCTTACTCTTGCACGTCACTGGGGAATGAAAGTGGAGGAGCGAAGAATATCAGTGGAAGAGTTAATAGATGGTCTTAAGAAGGGAAAGGTGAAAGAGGCGTTTGGAGCTGGTACAGCGGCTACCATCGCTCATATAGAGTTGATTGGTCACGAGGGTCATGACTATTATCTGCCCCCAGTTGAGAAAAGAGAATTTTCCAATAAGGTGCTCAAAGAGCTTGATGCCATGAAGCGAGGTATTTCTGCAGATACTTTTGACTGGATTTATAAAGTATAACTAATCAGTTTTTTGAGATTCTTTTTGCTCTGATTTTGATATAGGTCAGTGATGCATACATTTAAGAATGCGAATCGAGTTGATTCTTTTAGTGTTACTATTGAGTGGGGGTGACCTCATGGCTCAACCTCAGCTTGCACTTTTAAGGAAGGACCACGTAATCACCCGATTCAAGGAAGGAGAGCAAATTCGGTTCAAGCGAAAAGAAGAGAAAGGATTTACCAAAGCGCTCATCACTGGTATTTACTCCGGCTACTTCATGCTAGGGGAGGATACAATATATCACCACGAGATTGCTAAAATAGATGTCAGCAAAAAGACGATAACCAGTTTTAAAGTGGCACCCATGGGAAAGGGTTTGATCATCGCGGGCGTTTCTTTACTGTTGATCGATGTTTTCAATACAACAGCCATCCAGCATGATTCCTATCAGTTGACAGATGGTGTTCGAAATGCTTCTTTAATATTAGTAGGTTTGGGCACCTTGGCACAAGTGGTCAACAACAATTATTTTAAGCCTGGTCGAAGGAAAAAATTGGCCAGTCTCAATCTTTGACAGGAGACCTTTGATGAACTGTAAATAATTATCTTTGCTGCTTAAATCATTGAATTATGACTATAGAACAGTTGAAAGACTGTAAGGCCCGTGTTTCGGCCTTGAGGAGGTATCTTTGACTACGATCGTAAGATTGTAGAAATAAAAGATGAAGAGTTAATAACGCATCAGGCAGATTTTTGGAATAATCCCAAAGAGGCTGAAGTCTTACTCAAGGACATTCGTGCAAAAAAGGTTTGGACGGATGAGTTTGAAGAGGTGAATAAGCTTTTTGAAGATCTTGAAGTGCTTTACGAATTCCATGAGGCAGGTGATGTAAGTGAAGAAGAGCTGGAGAAGGAATATCTCAAAACTTACAATGCTATTGAGGACCTGGAGTTTAAGCGCATGCTCAACAAGGAAGAGGATCAGCTTAGTGCAATGATCGAAATCAATCCTGGAGCGGGTGGCACAGAGAGTATGGATTGGGCAGATATACTCAACCGCATGTACATCATGTGGGCAGAAAAATCTGGGTACAGCGTTAAACAAGTAAGTTATCAATCTGGCGAGGTGGCTGGTATTAAATCGGCTACATTGGAGGTAGATGGTCCATTTGCCTATGGCAAATTGAAATCGGAGTTGGGGGTTCATCGGTTAGTTCGTATTTCGCCATTCGATTCCAATCAAAGAAGACACACTTCATTTGCATCCGTGTTTGTGTATCCGGTGGTAGACGAAACCATTAACATCGAGATTAATCCAGCAGATATTGAATTGCACACTTCCCGTTCCGGTGGAGCAGGAGGTCAGAATGTGAATAAGGTTGAAACTAAAGTACAATTAACCCACAAACCTACGGGTATTGTTATTGTTTGTCAGGTAGAAAGGTCACAACATGCCAATAGGGAAAAGGCCATGCAGATGCTAAAGTCCCGACTTTATCAATTGGAAATTGATAAACGCAATTCTGAAAGGGACAAGGTGGAAGCTGGAAAAATGAAGATTGACTTTGGTTCGCAAATTCGAAATTATGTACTTCATCCGTACAAGCTTGTAAAAGATGCACGTACTGGCGTGGAGCGTCATGATGCCCAGAATGTGCTTGATGGCGATTTGGATGATTTCATCAAGGCTTATTTACTTGGTGCCCAGGAGGCCAAAGCCAAACCATGACCCAAAGTCAGGTAGGCCCCCATACCTATTCGGTTCATTTTTGGTTGTTGTGCACGAGCTCGTTAATGTTCTTTGCGAGTTTTAACATGATTATACCTGAACTGCCTTCTTATCTGACCAGCTTAGGAGGTGCAGAATACAAAGGGCTTATTATATCATTGTTCACGATCACCGCCATGCTTTCGAGGCCATTCAGTGGCAAGCTGGTAGATAGTGTAGGAAGAGTTCCGATCATGATGGCAGGGTCAATAGTTTGCTTTATATGCAGCGCGATCTATCCAATTCTAACGGGTGTTATTGGTTTTTTCCTACTTAGACTGATACATGGCTTTTCTACGGGATTTACACCCACGGGCCAAACTACTTATCTGTCTGATTTGGTTCCCGCTAAACGCAGAGGAGAAGCTATGGGCTTTCTGGGAACAGCGGGCACAATTGGAATGGCAGGTGGGCCAGCTTTGGGTGGGGCCATCACCAATCAGGTATCACTGGAGGCTATGTTTTATTGTTCATCATTCTTTGCTTTGAGTTCGATATTGATATTGATAGGTATTAAGGAAACCTTAACAACAAAGAAAAAATTCTCGAGGTCAATGTTGAAAATTTCAAAGGAGGATATCTTTGAACCACGTGTATTGACACCTTGTCTGGTGATGGTGCTTTGTGCCTTTTCTTTTGGTGCGGTCTATACAGTCATTCCTGACTTTGGCGAATTTGTTGGAGTGAAAAACAAGGGATTACTGTTTACTTACTTTACAGTAGCTTCTTTGTTTGTTCGTTTTCTGGGTGGCAAAGCATCTGATTATTACGGAAGAGCACAGGTTTTAAAAATTTCAACAGTTATTTTAACAGTAGCTATGCTCATCGTAGGTACTGCACAAACGAGTTTTGTTTTAATTGTGGGTGTATCTATGTATGGTTTGGCACATGGAATCACTTCACCAACCTTGCTGGCCTGGGCTTCTGATTTAAGTGACGAAAATCGAAGGGGTCGGGGGCTTGCTTCGATTTATATCTTTATGGAAATGGGCATAGGTCTTGGGGCATTTATTTCAGGATTCATTTATGGCAACGATCCAGGTAATTTTATATTTACCTTTTCAGCATGTTCATTATTGAGTTTGTCGGCATTTGTGTATTTAGTGTTCGGAAGAATTCCAATCAGTATACAGTCTTAGAATGAAATCAAAAGCCCTTTATTTATTTGTAGCTGTTGGTGAACTCACAGCTGTTGCCTTGAAAGCTGAAGAATTACAATGGTTTTTTAAGCCATTGCTGATGGTGATATTAGGAGTTTATTATTATCAGACCTGCGGGAAAGAAAAATTGGCGTTGAGCAAAGCAGCACTGGCAGCTATTTTCTTTTCCTTTCTTGGCGATGTGAGTTTGATGTTTCAGGGTAAAAATGAATTGTTCTTTATTGCTGGTCTTGGTTCTTTTCTCATTGCTCATGTGTGCTACATAGCAGCTTATCATCAGCATAAAGCAGAAGGGAACGGACTGTACGGAGTACAAAAATTCAGATTGGCCATGCCAATTGTGTTGGCAGGATCGGGACTCATCTCCATTCTCTATGCACACCTGGGTTCACTTAAAGTACCTGTAGTGCTTTATGCCATTGTTTTGATAGTGATGGTTATGCAATCGTTGTTCAGGTATGGCTTTACCAACTCCAGAAGCTTTTGGATGGTGTTAGGAGGGGCTTCGTTGTTTATGATTTCTGATGCAATGATTGCAATTAATAAATTTTTATTCGCTTTTGAATGGTCGGGCCTGGCCATCATGTCTACTTATATTGTAGCTCAATTCTTGATTATTGAAGGTTTAATAGCACATTCTGAAAAATAGAAAGAGCGGATGGCGCTATCCGCTCTTCATCAAGTTTGATTTTCTATCAGCCTTGTATTTTTTTAATTTTACCACTCCCAGAAGAATGGCTATTGACATGACTGGGACTTCCCTTATAAAAAACACTTCCGCTACCTGTAATGCGTGCATCTAGTTCGCTTTTTACATTTATTTCTACATCACCTGATCCTGTTATGCTTACCTCACATCTTTCAGTTTCAAAATCTGCCGCCAGTACTTTACCTGAACCAGAAATATTTGCTTTAACCAGTTTTGCTTTTCCTGCAGCCAAAACTTTTCCTGAACCAGATAATCCAAATTTGGCAGTACCTTCTATGGCATTGGCAATGTATACTTTGCCTGAACCGCTTACACGGCTAGATAAGTTTTGACAATTTCCTTTTACCTTGAGATCACCCGATCCGGAGACATCTGCTTCCAGGTTACCAGTAAGATTTACTTGCAGTTCCATGGAACCAGAGCCAGAAATATTTAGATCCAGATTTTCTGATTTGATAATAGTTTCAGCTAGCAAATCTCCTGACCCACTTACAGATAAGGCATTGATGTTTTCAACAGTTATATAAACATTGATTCTGTCTCGAGAGTTATCGTTCCAATTGAACCAACTGCTGCTGTTCCTGTTTCCGATAATCAATCTGTTACCCTTTAGTTCAGTTTCAATTTCAGCGAGCACATCGCTGTCTCCTTCCAACACTACTTTTTGTGGACTTCCCTGTCTGAGGAATAGTTTTCCGGAAACGCGATAGGAGATTTCGCTAAAAGTGCCCACTTCACGTGTTTCTTTTGTTTGAGCATGGGAGATATTAGCAATTGATAAAGCAGTGATTAGCAGAGCTATAATTGTTTTCATCATAAAAGGTTAAATTTCAGCGTTTTGGTCGATTGAGCATTTTTTGTGCATATAAGACCTACAAAATAGGGGATAGGTTGCATGGAATATTTGCTTTGTTTCTATAATGGAGTGAAAGCGGTAAAAAAGAGGAGTCAATAGTGGAATACTCGTATTTAACGGTTGCTGGAAGGGCAAATGGCCTTTATAAGGAGAAGGGCAGTAAGTTCATTTCGTTTGTTTTTCCTGTGACTTCAGAAGAGGAGGCAAAGCATCAATTGGAGCTTTTAAGAAAAGAATATCATGATGCGCGGCATCATTGTTTTGCATGGATAATTGGAACAGATAAATCACTTTATCGAGCGTCTGACGATGGAGAGCCCAATCATTCAGCGGGGGATCCTATATTAGGTCAACTTCGTGCTAAAAACCTGACCAATGTAATGGCTGTTGTTGTAAGGTATTTTGGCGGCACAAAACTGGGAGTGGGTGGGCTAATAGTGGCTTACCGATCAGCAACTCAAGCTGCGCTAGAAAAGTCAAATATTATAGAAAAAGAAATTGAAGAGATATTGACCTTGAGATACGATTATGCGTATACCTCAGAAGTAATGCGCTTAGTCAAGGATTATAAATTATCAATTCTGACGCAGGATTTTCAGTCAGAATGTATGATGCGATTAGCTTTAAGGTTGAGGTGGAAAGATGAATTTCTTGAGAAGACCAAATTGCTGAATGTTACGGGCACGCCCGTAAATATTGAATGGGATAATAATAATTTGCAATGAAAACCTATGCAGTGTTCATGTTTATAGCATTGACTTCAATAAGCAATGCTCAATCCCCAGACAAAGTTTATGTGTGTTCACCTTGTGGCTATGAATGCGATCTAAAAGAATATAAGACAATGGGAAGTTGCAGTTCGTGTGGGATGACTTATGTAGAAAAAAAGACTGTAAACTTTGATAATATTACTTTTGCTCAGATGTGCGAAAGGGTAATGAAAAACAAGGGTATTCTTTTGTTAGATGTGCGATCTGATGGGGAGTTTACAGGGGAGAGCACATCGGTGAATTCATTTGGTCACATAAAAGGTGCCGTGAATATAAATGTAACTGATTTGCCTTCCCGACTAGAAGAGTTGGCTCCTTATAAGGATAAGGAAATAATTGTTTATTGCTCACATAGCCATCGAAGCCCGCGGGCGGCTTATATGTTGACAACTAACGGTTTTAGGAATGTGTCTAATGTTTCTGGAGGGGTTTCTATTCTTGAGAGAGATTTTGGAGAGAATTCTTGTCTTACAGAAATTTTTGTACGGCATTAAAATAAAAAAGGCCCCGGAGTTTTAATTCGGGGCCAGGGTAGTGGAAAAAAACGAGATTATCTCAACCTTACCTGTAAACTACCCATGTATTTACTATCGCTATTCAATATTTCAATTCTGTACACACCTGGTTTTAATTTTGATTTAGGGGTGTATTGCATCTTTACTTGTTTAGTTTGCTTCAAGTAAAGTGTATTACTTAGATCTGCAGTTAACAATGACGCATCATCTGTTTCAACAAAAGCTATAGTTCCGTCAGCAGGGGTTAAAAGCTTTCCATTAGGATCTGTAATCTTAAATTGTAAGTTCTCACTCGAATTGCTGGCCGGAATCAGGAAGTTCACATCTAACTTCTTTGTTTTCTTGGCTGATACTGTGAGTTTATTCTTCTTGAATGCTTCTATTCGAATATCATCCAGTGAAGCAATCTGCATTTGATTAAGTTCATTCATCAGGTCTTTGTTTTTCAATTGAAGATCAGCGACCAAACGATTAAGAGATTCTTTTTCTTTGTTGCTTGCGTTCAACGAATTAGTCAATGAGGAAATTTGAGTTTCCAGATCAGATTTTATTTTCTGGATATCGGCCAATTGCTGCTTGTATTGTTTTAAAGAAGCGTTTTCCTTTTGCATTTTCTTTAGTTCGCTTTCTTTCATTGCAATTTTGGATGAAGCTGAGCTGAGCATCTTATCCAGATCTGCGTTCTTCCCCTGCAAGGATGAGATAGATTGCTTTAGCTTTACTATTTCTTTATCCAGAGACAGTTTTTCAGAAAGCATTTTTTCTGACTTAAGTTTTTCGCTATTAATTCCGGCTTCCAATGCGTTATTGTCCTGATAGAAATTTATCAAAGCTACCAGCGTAAGGGCCAAAAGAAATGTAACCGTACCGGCTATTATCTTAGGGTTTTGAATTGCGTTTTTCATTTTGTTTATTTTTTTTATTCAAATAAACGACCACGACATAAGGACCCCGTTAAGGAGGGATTAAAAAGCAATTAAATCGGAAAATTGTTTGTTTTTAGCCTAAAAAGGGAATATTCACTCGAATCTCAGTTCCTTTATTGAGCGCAGATGTAATGCTAATATTTGCATTGTGCATTTTAATGATGGCATCCACCAACGATAGTCCAATACCATGCCCTTTGGCGCCTAAGGCATTTTTACCACGTTGAAATGGCTCCATTATAATCTTAAGATCTTCTTCTGCTATGCCTATTCCATTATCAGTAAAAATCAGCTCAAGAAATTTTGATCTTTGATTCAACTCAATGTTTACAGTATGAGATTCTGAATATTTACAGCCATTTTCAATGATATTCGACAATGCCACTTTCAATAATTGTTCATCGCCTGAAACCGTTAGACTGTTATCGTCCAGGTTTTCGTTCAACGAAATTTCTATTGAGTAGTCGGGATGATGTTTGATTAGGTCCTCTCTGACCTGCCACAGCAATTCGTCTATTCGAAGATTTTCAAATACTTTTAAATTCTCAATACTTCTGGTTTGGGCCAACAGTAATAGTCTATTGGAGATGCTATTTAGGTTTTTGATGTCTTCCAAAATTGAGCTGGCAACCTCTTTATAAGCTTCAGCATTTCTGTCCTTCATTAATAGCACCTCAAGCTGACCTGTAATGGCAGTTAACGGTGTTCGTAGTTCGTGGGAAGCATTAGCAATAAAGTTTTTTTGAGTTTTAAAAGCGCTTTCAAGACGATCGAGCATCTCATTAAAGGTTTGGGCAAGTTGAGCTATTTCATCCCTTCCATTTCCTTCATCCACGCGTAGGTTAAGACTTGTAATAGAGATGTCATTAACGTCTGAAATAACTTTTGAAATTGGTTTAAGCGCGCGACCTGCGTAGATATATCCTGCAATGGATACCACGATGATGCTGGCACAGCATACAATTAATAATATTAATCTTAGATTTTTTAATTTTTTCAACCCGTAAATATCAATTGCGCCTGTTATTACGACAAATCGGTCATACCGGTCTGAAAAGAGAAAGCCCAGAATCTCGTAGTCACCCTGGTTAAATTTTACCTGATTTTCAAGTCTCACTTTATCCAGTAGTGTACTGTTGATGCTAAGTTCTTGCTCTTCATCGGTACTGAATAGAATTTCGTCATTAAAGTTATAAATGATTATTTTTTCATCGGGTAAACTTAATGGGTTATCCCGCTCAATCCTTCTTAATAAAGTAGCATTAACTTCATCCACTTCTATTAGAAGTCTGGCGGTGTTGATAGCCTTATTCATTAGCCGGTTATAAAAATCATCTTTTCTATAATCTGCTGAAGAGTAGTAAATGGCAACAGAAGCAAGAGTGATAATGATTGCCACTATAACAATGAAAAGTAGGGTGAGCTTAATTCTTATTTTCATTGATATTCATCCGTAAAAATATATCCCATTCCTACTTTAGTATGAATTAGCTTCTGAGGAAAGTCTTTATCTATTTTCTTTCTAAGGATGTTCACGTATACATCTACAACGTTCGTTCCTGTATCGAAATGAATGTCCCACACTTTCTCCGAAATGTCTACCCGGGATACTACCCTGCCCTTGTTTCGGATAAAGTATTCAAGCAGGCTGTATTCTTTTGCAGTAAGCGTAATTGTTTTGCCACCACGAAGCGCAACTTTTTTATTTAGGTCCAGCTCAAGGTCGGCTACCTTAAGCTTATGGACAGCTTCAGGAGCGGAAAATGTTCTTCGGGTAAGGGCCTTTACCCTGGCAAGCAGCTCCATAAACTCGAATGGTTTGACAAGATAATCGTCAGCACCAGATTCAAAGCCAATCACTTTATCATCTGTTGTGCCAAGGGCTGTTAATAACAGTATGGGTACACTTGGCTTTACTGCTTTTATTTTTTTACAAAGCTCAAGTCCGCTTAGGAATGGAATGATGATATCAAGGATAACGATGTTGTATGTGTTAGAAAGAGCTAGTCTCTCGCCCATGGTGCCATCATAGGCTACATCAACTATAAAATTATTTTCCTCAAGTCCACTCTTGATAAAGGCAGAAACTTTGGGTTCGTCTTCAACTACTAATACTTTTAATGAATCCATATCGTGTTAAAGTTAGTTAATGATAGTGCTTCTTACCATTTTGTTTTCATATTAATTATCTACTTTGCACAAAAGAATTTATTATGTCTGGTAAGCGTAAAGCAGCGCTGGGCTTTATTTTTGTCACGCTATTAATTGATGTAACTGGTTTTGGGATTATCATTCCAGTAATGCCCAAGCTTATACAGGAGCTTACTGGTGGTACCCTTGCACAAGCTTCGAGTTATGGTGGATGGTTACTTTTTGCTTATGCACTAATGCAGTTTGTTTGTGCTCCTATCGTTGGAAATCTAAGTGATCAATATGGGAGAAGACCAATCCTTCTTGCATCTCTCTTTGGATTTGGTGTTGATTATTTGTTTATGGCTTTTGCTCCAAGTCTCGCTTGGTTGTTTTTGGGACGGACTGTCGCTGGTATAATGGGAGCAAGTTTCACAACCGCCTCGGCATACATTGCAGATGTAAGCACGCCAGAAAAACGTGCGCAGAATTTCGGATTGATCGGTGCCGCTTTTGGTTTAGGATTTATTGTTGGTCCTTTGATTGGTGGCTTGGTAGGGGTATACGGTACACGCATTCCTTTTTTAGTGGCTGCAGGACTTACCATGATCAACTGGTTGTATGGATTTTTTATCTTACCTGAATCATTGTCGACCAACAACCGCAGAAAATTTGAATGGAAAAGAGCGAATCCAGTTGGCTCGTTAAGAAGTATCCGAAGATTTCCTATTATCTCAGGTCTCATTATTTCATTGTTGTTGGTTTATGTTTCTGCGCATGCTGTGCAAACTAACTGGTCGTATTATACGATTGAGCGCTTCCAGTGGGATGAACGTATGATAGGCATCTCACTTGCAGTGGTGGGAATTGTGTTTGCTATTGTGCAGGGAGGATTGATCAGATTTATTATTCCAAAGCTGGGACAGGAGCGAAGTGTGTATGCTGGATTGGGTTTATATGCGTTGGGTTATTTTCTGTATGCAGTAGCCACACAAAGTTGGATGATGTTTGCAATTACTATTCCCTATTGTTTGGGAGGTATCGCAGGACCTGCCCTTCAGGGGATTATTTCTAATCAGGTGCCTGCCAACGAACAAGGAGAACTACAGGGAGGTTTGACCAGTTTAATGAGTGTGACAACCATCATTGGGCCGTTATTGATGACGCAGATATTTTATTTTTTTACACGGGTAGGCACACCAGTTTATTTACCAGGAGCCCCTATGTTGTTGGGGGGGGTATTAACTGTCATCAGTGCCCTATTGGCCAGGAGAAGCCTGAAGCGCAGTTTGGTACCCAAAAAAGCTTAATCCATAATTTATTTTTTAATTTTTCTTATTAAGGTGAGATGCTTTCATTCTAGATCAGTTAATAAATGAACCTGAAATGACCTGGAAGAATTTCAATCTCAAATTCTTTACCCTCCATATATTCGCCATCCAAATGGGCCTGGATCACACCTTTATCGATTGCAACTGAAATTTTTCTTGTTCTGAAATATTCAACAAAGGGTAATGAAAGATGCTTGCCTTTTTCAACCAGGGGTAATGACTTGAGTCGTTGGAAGATGGAAAGCTCTTTAACAAGGATTATTTCGAGTAGTCCATCATCGGGTTCGGCAAGAGGAGCGATATAAAAGCCACCACCGTAACGTTTCCCATTAGAAATACTTATCATAAAGTAATGGTTATCTACTTTTCTTTCTTCTGAATATAGGCGATAGCGCTGTGCTTTGTAAAAAAATATATGTTTTAAGACATGAAGCATAAAGGATTTTTTGCCACTCAACTTTTTGGTGTTGATTAAACTATTCACCACGGCACCTTCAAAACCAATACCTACTCCGTTTAGAAAGTACCTTCCATTACAACGCCCGGCATCGATGGGTCTTGGTTTGGATTGTAAAACATAATTGATTTGATTTTCAACAGTCATGGGTTTATACAATAGCGCATAAAAATCATTGCCGGTGCCTCCGTTAAAAATGCAAAGTGGTTTATTGATATTATGAAACTGATTTATGAAATGATTCACAGTACCATCTCCACCAACTATCCAGATTTGATCAAAATGATAAATTTTGTTGGTCCATTCGTTTTCCTTAAAAATTTCGGAGACCAGTTTTCTGGTATTTAGGTACCGTTGGATATGAATTGAAAGTTGGATGGCTTTACCTGCGCCTGCCAAAGAATTGGTAACTATTGCGATTTGCATTGGATTATTCTGCCTTTACAATTAAACAGTTATATGCCAAAAGTGAATGATACTTTCATCGTCATATCCATCTTAAATGTAGTGAATTTTACCACTCACCCTTTTTACCTTTTGAACGTTAGCAATTTTATTTAGATTTATCAGATACCTAAAGAGATATGAATTCTAAAAACCTAAAACTACTCACAGTGATTGGTACAGCATGGCTACTCTCCATGTGTAGCAGTCCTCCCGCTTCTGATCCTATAAAGTCTGGTTCTACCTATGAAGAGCTCGTCCAGTTTTTTAATGACTGGAGGGAATTTGAATCACCAGAAATGATTGAAGGCGTGCCCGATTATTCAGTGAATGCCATGAAAAAGCAACACGCTGATCTTTCCATTTGGAAAAATCGCCTTAACGGATTTGATACCACTGGATGGCCAATCAAACATCAGATAGATTGGTACCTGATTTGGGCTGAGATGAATGGGCTTGATTTTGAGCATCGCGTAAAGCAACCATGGTTTCGGGACCCAGCTTTCTACGTATGGTTTTATCCTTACCCCACAGACGTACCTGAGCGTGAAGGGCCGAACATTTATGGAGCGGTGGAGCTACCAAAGTATAAGCAGCCTTTGTCAGTTTCAGATGCTGCTGAAATCACTGCGCGTTTGAACAAGGCAGCTGCAGTATTTGAATCTGCAAAAGTAAACCTTACAGGCAATGGAAAAGATTTGTGGATATTAGGAACAAGGTCAATCAGAGAACAGAGCGAGGAGCTTTCTAAGTTTGCTGAAAGCATTAAGGACACATTTCCGGAATTGGCTGCGTCTGCCATGGAAGCGAAAACAGCTTCTGATCAATTGGCCGTTTGGCTAGACGAGAAGGCACCATCAAAAACTGCTACTTCGGGAGTGGGTAAAGAAAATTACACGTGGAATCTGAAAAATGTTCATCTGCTCCCCTATTCGTGGGAAGACGAAGTAGTGCTTATGGAGCGTGAGCTAATGCGGGCCAACAGTGCTTTGGTGTTTGAGCAGCATCAAAATAGAAACCTTCCGAAATTAGAAAAGGCAAACAATGCCCAGCAATTTGATAAAATGTTGGAGGATGCGCATGTTGAACTGATGAAGTTTTATGAGGAACAACAAATAATGACTGTGAAAGATTACATGGAGCCAGCCATGCGCGAGCAGATTATGCAATTTGTACCTTCTGATGATATTCGAGGATTTTTTCACGAGATACATTATCGCGATCCAATGCCACTCAACTGTCATTTTTTCCATTGGATCGAACTGGCCCGTATTCGCGAAGAACCTAACGACAGCCCTATCCGAAAGCATGCGTCACTTTATAATATTTTTGATGCACGTTCAGAAGGAATGGCAACAGCCATGGAGGAGCTAATGATGAATGCCGGACTTTATAAAAACCGACCTCGGGGCAGAGAGCTGGTTCATATAATGCTCGCGCAGCGTGCGGCACGCGGTTTAGGGGGTTTATATCAGCACGGACTTGAAATGGATTTTGATGGAGCAACCAAGTATGCTTCAAAATGGGTGCCTTGGGGTTTACTACCGGCAGACGGAGGTACCATCCAACATGAGGAGCATTTTTATTTACAACAACCCGCTTATGGCACTAGCTACGTAATAGGTAAACTGGAAATCGATAAACTCATTGCTGAATATGCTCGTCAACGCAATGGAAATTTTGTAATGAAGGAGTTTATGGATGAATTCAGCAGGGTAGGTGAGATCCCAGTGTCCCTTGTTTACTGGCAGATGACCGGGGATAAATCTTTGCTCAATGCGGCCATTGGTCAATAAATAAAATATGTACATAGCCTAAGCGAAAAGGCTATGTACATTTTATTAAAAATACTTTCCTGTTTTCAGGTCTCTTCGGATTTTATCAGATGGCTTCACAATGCCATGCATTGCAATGTATACACCTTTGTCCAATAAGTTGATTGCCCCAATAGCAACACCTATGTTGACAGACGCATCAGAATTGCTGAATTGCTCTGGCCGCATAGACCCCGTGATTACTATGAGCTTGTTGTTGACTCTGCTGGCAATATAGGTGGCCGTTTCCATCATGGTATCGGTTCCGTGAGTTATTATTATTTTATTGTGTTGATGGTTATCAATCAGATTTACTAATGATTGCCTGTCTTCCTCATTAATTTCTAAGCTGTCTTTTTGAAATGCTGTGATGACTTCAAAATCGAAAGAAGGATTTAGTTTTTCTAAAATGCGCTTGCTTGCGGGTTCACCAAATTCAAAAGCCCAGCCTTTGGTAGTATGCGGATAATCCTTATCAATTGTTCCGCCTGTTTGAATAAATAGAATTTTCATTCTTTAGTTAAGTACTTTTCCATATAGCTTACAAAATCTCCAATATGTTTTTCAGACTCGGTGTAAAGTTCAAACTGCTTATCCAATTCATTAAATTGACTATGGTAAACTTTCTTAAACTTGTCGAGGGCTTCTTTACTTGTCCAGTAGTCTATAGTAACAAAGTGATTAGTATTATTTATATCACCGTGCAATTCTGAAGTTATGTAACCATCGCCATTTTTGAAAAGTTGGACCCAATCTCCATGAGGGCCATAGGCATGTTCAAAAGCATCAATGTGCTCAGTTTTCACTTTGTATTCCCAGATGTACGCAAATACTTTAACTGACATGTAACAGACTAATTATTGTTTTTTGTAGACAGATTGACCACCAACGAATGTTTGCTTGATTTTAGAATTTTTAATCTGCTCCGGAGCTATTTTTGTAATATCCTGATCAATAATAACGAAGTCTGCTAACTTACCGGCTTCAAGAGAACCCTTAATTTTTTCATCAAAGGATGCATATGCGGCATTAATCGTGTAAGCTTTCAAAGCTTCTTCAATGTTAATTTTTTGATCAGGCACCCATCCGCCCGGGTTTTTATCATCCAATGTCCTTCTCGTTATGGCAGCATAAATTCCTTCGAGAGGTACTGCAGGTGCTACGGTCCAGTCGCTACCAAAGGCTACTTTTGCTCCAGCATCAAAAAGTGATTTGAAAGCATAAGTTGTTTTAATTCTTTCTGGTCCAATTGTTCTTTCTGCCCAACGTCCATCATCAATGGCATGGTAGGGTTGCATGCTTGGAATTACATTCAGTTGGGCAAATCTTGGAATATCTGCAGGCGAAATATGTTGTGCGTGCTCTACCCTGAACCTTCTGTCCCTTTTCCCGTTTTCTTTTTCTACTTGTTCATAGATGTTTAGCAAAGTGTTGATGGCTTTATCCCCAATGGCATGAACAGCCAATTGTAACCCCACTTTATCGGCTTGAGATATCCAAGTGTATAATTGTTCCTGGCTAGTAATAAAGAATCCGGAGTCGGCAGGTACGTCTGTGTAAGGGGAAAAAAAGGCTGCTGTATGAGAGCCTAAGGATCCATCAACAAATCCTTTCAAGGCGCCAATTTTTAACCATTTGTTACCTTGGCCTTCCTGGTTCACTTTTTCATCTAGAAGTTGCCATTGATTTAGAGGTAGCATGGCATAAATGCGCGTTATCATAGTTTTGTCCTTAAGCGCTGTCTGAAAAGTGCTCAAATCCCCATCTACATGATGCACTGATGTTACCCCATTCGATGCAGCGTAGGTCATAGCTGCTTGTAGCGCTTTGCTTAATTGAATTGGAGATGGAGGTGGGATCTTTTTAAGTACCAGATCCATGGCATTGTCTTTAAATATTCCAGTAAGGTTTCCTTTTAAATCTCTTACAATGGTGCCTCCAACAACATTCTTTACGGAATTGTCAATACCTGCAATTTTTAGTGCAGCGGAGTTAGCCAAAGCCATGTGACCATCCAGGCGGGTTACCCAAACAGGATGATTGGGTGTATATTGATCAATCCAATCTTTAGTTGGGAGCTCACCGCCCCAATTTTCATGATCCCAATCACCGCCCAATATCCAGGTCCCAGGTTCCTGACTTTCGGCAAATTCTTTTATTCTTCTAACGAACTCTTCGGGGGATTGGGCATCCCTTAACTGAACGGAAGAAAGCGCAAAACCTCCATATAAAAAATGCACGTGGGTGTCTATAAAACCCGGAGTGATGAATTGACCTTGGGCATCAATGTGTTCTGTAGTCGATGATTGGTACTTTATTATATCTGCATTGGAGCCGACAGCGATAAGGGTATCGCCTTTAACGGCAAGAGCTTCAGCATAGGGTTGTTCCTCGTTTCCAGTCCAAATGGTTGCATTACTGATGATCAGATCTGCACTATTTTCCTTCTGTGTACACGACAATAGCGCTAATGATAATAAGACAAATGTGACGATTGATCTCAAAATAATGTTCATGGATTTCAATTATAGTAGGTTCTAATTTAAGTTAAAAAAGTAGGGAAAGGGCCTATTTTAAGGAGATTCCTGATCATTCCAGGATAAATGGTTTTATGTTCAAATTATTAAAAAAATCGGTTAAATTAGAAGACGCAAATTTTCTAGATAGTCCCTCTCAAAATTATCAAGGCCATGAATTTTTCTGAAATTCTCAATCTTTTTCGCCAGGGAAAAACCGGAGCGAAAAGTCATATGAAAAACTTGATAGAGATGGCAGCGGTAGATGGAAAATTTGATGATTTAGAATATGATTTGCTAAAAGCCATTGCAAAGAGAAATGGCATCTCAGATGGTCAACTTAAGTCCATCCAATCCAATCCAGGGAATATTAAATTTGAGGTGCCGCGTGATGAGAAGGAAAAGTTCCGTCAATTGTACGATCTCGTTCATATGATGACCATTGATAATTCAGTACATCATGAAGAGGCAAAATTATGCAACCTGTTCGCTATCAAATTTGGGTATCCCAAAGAAAAGATAGACGACTTAATTGAATCCATTCAGGGCAACATCCAAAACGGGCAGAATTATAATGAGGCGATGACCCGTGTATCAGTGATGCTAAACTAAACATTATCTTCATTGAATTAAATTATGAAGTACTGCGCCTGCAGTCTATCATATACTTAATCCTTTTGATTAAATTTGGGCATAAGGACATACTCGATTTTGTTGAGTAGCTAATTATCCGTTGTCTTTTTTAAGCATGCTTAATACTTGTAAAATGATCAGGCCACTCATATTAATTTTGTTCGTTTTGATTCAATGGGAAGCAATAGCGCAATTTAGGAACATTAAATTAGCTGAGCAGCAGCAAGGAGGTAAGCCTATGGTGGAGCCAAGTATTACCATCAATTTGAAAGATTCAAAAAACATAGTTGCTGCATACAGTCTTGATCAGATAAAGTACACTAAAGATGGAGGTGAAACCTGGAGTGAAACTACAGTAACATCTCCCTTTGGAGTTTATGGTGATGTGGTGCTGGAGTCGAATTCAAAAGGTGGGCTCTACTTTTTTCATTTGTCTGATCCAAGTGGAGAGGGGAGAAGCAATGAAGCCTGGCTGGATAGAATTGTGGCTCATCAATCTGATGACGGTGGAAAAACATGGGATGAAGGAGTATCAATCGGATATCATGCTTCAAAAGATCAAGACAAACCATGGGCTGCTGTTCATCCCAAGAAAGGAAACCTAATTGTAACCTGGACTCAATTTGATAAGTACGCTTCTAAAGACCCCCAGTGTCAATCCAATATTTTGATGAGCAGCTCTTCCAATGGTAAAAAGTGGAGTGAGCCTGTTCAATTGAATCAGGTGGCTGGCGATTGTATAGACAGTGACAATACTGCTGAAGGTGCAGTGCCGGCTATTGGGCTGGATGGGAAAGTTTTTGTTACCTGGTCACACGCAGGCATCATCTATTTGGACAGATCATTTGATGAGGGTAATACCTGGTTGAGAAACGATATACCCATTGAGAAGCAGGTAGGTGGATGGGATTTGAAAATCCCTGGATTAAGCAGGTGCAATGGAATGCCTGTACTCAAAGTGGATAACAGCCCAACCAGATCGAAAGGTGTATTATATATGTTATGGTCGGATCAGAGAAATGGAGAGAATGATACAGACGTTTGGTTTGTTCGTTCTGTTAATCATGGTGATAACTGGAGTATACCGGTAAAAGTTAGCAAAGAGAATTCAGAAAAACATCAATTTTTGCCATGGATGACAGTGGATCAAACAACCGGATATATTTATGTTGTTTATTATGATCGCAGGAATTATGATGACAACCGAACCGATGTATACTTATCTTACTCTGAAGACGCTGGATATACTTTCAAGGATGTAAAAATAAGTGAAACTCCATTTGTTCCATCTGAAGATAAGTTCTTTGGAGATTATACCAACATTGCAGCGCACGATGGTGTTATTGCTGCGGTATGGACGCGCATGGATGAAGGTAAAACCAGCATATGGACCACCATCATCCATCAGGATCAATTGATTGAAAAAATCAGCACGCAAAAAAAGAAGAAGTAATTATTACTGAACCAGCTCTTTTTTGGAAATATCCTTAAGGGCATTTACAAAGATTGAAGAAGGCTGTGCACCTGAAATCCCATATTTATTATTCACAATATAGAAAGGTACTCCGCTAACCCCTCTTTGAATATTTAATTGTTCCATGTATTCTACCTCCACAACCCCTTCATCGGAAGACAATAAAGTCCGGGCTTTTTCCTGACTCAATCCTGCTGCTGATACTACCTCAATTAGGTTTTCATCCTGAGTAAGATCAATGCCTTTTTCGAAATATGCGTTAAGTAGTGCTTCTTTGACTTCTCCCTGAACTGATTCTTGCTTGGCTAACCAAATCAGCCGATGTGCCTTGCGTGTATTTGGTGAATTCTGTTGCTGTTCGTAATTAAAATTCAGTCCTTCTTCCGAAGCAATTCTGGTCACGTTATCCGTAAGTTGTTTGTAGCGTTCTTCTCCTCCAAATTTTGTGGTGAGGTACTCCTTTTGATTTCTTCCTTCTGCAGGCATGTTGGGATTAAGCTCAAAAGGCAGATAGTTTACTTCAAATTCAAATTCATTTTTCAATTCTTCAATGGCGCTTTCCAGTCTTCTTTTACCAATGTAGCACCATGGGCATACCACATCAGAAATTACATCTATAGTGATTTTTTGCATCATTTCCAGTTTGCATGGTTAACAACTCTGCTCGTGGAATTAGTTCAGTATTGAGGCCATTCAATTATTGATGGAATGGCATTTATAAGACAGTGAGGGAGTTAGGTGGTTATTTAAAAACCTTTGTCGTATTTTTGTGTTTCAATTACGGAAAACATCAAAAAAACGCTAAAAAATGGTTGAAGAAAAGGTAAAATACAAAGTAAAAGATATCAATCTGGCCGACTGGGGTCGTAAGGAAATTGAATTGGCTGAGGCGGAAATGCCTGGATTAATGGCCATCCGTGAAGAATACGGACCAAAGCAACCTTTGAAAGGTGCTCGTATTGCCGGCTGTTTGCACATGACTATCCAGACAGCTGTCTTAATTGAAACATTGACAGCTTTGGGGGCGGATGTTACCTGGTCATCATGCAATATCTTCTCCACTCAGGATCATGCGGCAGCAGCTATTGCCAAGGCGGGTATTCCTGTATTTGCATGGAAAGGTATGAACGAGCAGGAATTTGACTGGTGCATTGAACAAACACTTTTTGCATTTGAAGGCGGGAAACCCCTTAATATGATTTTGGATGATGGTGGTGACCTTACCAACATGGTACTGGATCGCTTTCCTGAGTTGGTTCCTGCCATTAAAGGTATTTCAGAAGAGACTACAACTGGAGTTCATCGATTGATTGAAAGAATGACAAAGGGTACTTTACCTCTTCCTGCCATCAACGTAAACGATTCTGTAACCAAATCTAAATTTGACAATAAATATGGTTGCAAAGAATCATTGGTAGATTCAATCAGAAGAGCAACAGATGTGATGATCGCTGGTAAAGTGGCGGTAGTAGCTGGTTACGGAGATGTGGGTAAAGGTTCTGCGGCTTCATTGCGCGGTGCTGGTGCACGTGTAATCATTACAGAAATTGATCCTATTTGTGCGTTACAGGCAGCCATGGATGGCTATGCAGTGAAGCGCATGGACGATGCGGTGAAAGAAGCGGACATCGTGGTAACAGCCACTGGTAACTACAACATTATCGTTGATCGTCATTTCAAAAGCATGAAAGATAAGACCATCGTGTGTAACATTGGCCACTTTGATAATGAGATTGATGTAGCCTGGTTGAATAAAAATTCAAAAAAGGACACCATCAAGCCTCAGGTTGATCTTTATACACTGGACAGCGGCAATCAGGTGATCTTGTTGGCTGAAGGCCGATTGGTAAACTTGGGCTGTGCCATGGGACATCCGTCATTTGTAATGTCCAATTCATTCAGCAATCAAACTTTGGCTCAAATTGAACTTTGGAAAAACACGGATCAATATGAGAATAAGGTTTATATGCTTCCAAAACACCTGGATGAAAAAGTGGCAGCTTTACACCTTAAAAAAATTGGAGTTGAGCTGGATAAATTAAGTCCGGAACAAGCAAAATATATTGGGGTAGAGCCACAAGGGCCATACAAGCCTGATTATTATCGCTATTAATCAGCAATAGTTCTTTTATTGAAGCCCATGTAATTGTAAATTGCATGGGCTTCATATTTTTTAAACTGTACACAAGATGAAATATTTTTTAATCTTGGCTGCCGTTGCCACATTGTTTAGCGCCAGAACTATAACAAAAGAACGGCCTGAGTTGATTTGTGTTAAGAATAGCAAATCTAAAAACACCTGCTACTACAACTTTATGATTAATGGAGTGGAGTACCAGTTTATGGATATTGGGTGCAGGTACTCAAGAGAAAAAATAATGGAAAAAGTGGAAGCAGGCACGATTGCTCTGGGCAAGGATTGGAAGGTACCTTGTTGATTTAATTCAGGCTAAGAGCAGGTTTGAGCTGACCACGATGACACGTAGTACAGTTAACTGTTGGTTTTTCTGATTTTAAGCTTTTCACATTTTTAAGCAGATCCCTTGTTTGAGCTGCGAATGCCCACATTTCCCTCGCTATTTTTTTTTCATTCTTCTGCTCAGAACCAAAATCTTTTGTGTTGTGACAATGGCCACAACTTACCCCTAACGACTGACTAAAGGCAATATCCATGATGTTCAATAATTGACCAGCTGGAACACCTTTAAATATTTCAATGTTTTCAAATACGGAATCAGCAGGTAGTCTTTCTTTCCCTGCAATCGATGCCAGTATTCTTTTTTTGTGCATGTCCCGATCTGCTTTCAGAGAATCAATATTTTGCTTACGCGTTATGGTTTCACCACTTTGCAAAGATGACAGAGTGAGCACAAGTGTGACTCCAAACAAGAGTATTACTATATGAAAGCTTTTCATAGGGAAATGCACAATGATGAGATTGAAGGTAAGTATTGATCACTATAATTCAATCACCCGTTTTGGTGGAAATAGTAGAATAAAAAAAATGACCCAACTAAAAGTTGAGTCATTTTTCACAAAGTAAAATTTGCAGATCTAGAACCTCACATTCACAGCCAAGTTAAGCAAAGTACCAAGTTGGCTGAAGTGATATCCGTCATAGGTCATTTGAGAATAACGTTGATTGAAAGTGATCAGGTTAGACTCAACCTTCAACTGTGCAGGATCAGCTAAAAGAGCTTCTCCAGTTGGGCCATCCGCTACAAATTCCCACTCAGGCAATACGTTCAGCAAGTTGTTTATGCTGAGGGTAATATTTACTTTCTCAGACGCGGCATAGTTTATGCTCAAGTCTGTAACAACTTTAGGAATAAATTCTGTTCTCAAGTCATTGTTCAATCCCTGTTGTTTGAAGGTAGTCTTACCAAAGTAAGTATTGTTCAGGGAAAAGATGAATTTATTGACTGTATAGTCTGCGCCCAAGATCCATTTAGTCTTTGGCCTTGAAGTAAAGAACAATGCTTCTTGCGTAGCATCCACAACAGACTGACCGGAGTTAGCAACAAATGCTGGGTTGTTTACGGCACCATCTCTCTCATTTTGGATGGTGTAGTTTCCAGCCAGATTCAGTCTCAACTTACCAGCTCGATAGTTAGACACCACGTCAATACCGGATGTACGTGTATCAATAGCATTCACAAAGAAGCTGATGTCAGATAATCCCTGAAAGGCAGGGCCTGCTGGAGGTATAATCTCATTGCTTAATACGATCCTGTCTTTTACCTGGATGTTATAGTAGTCAGCAGTAATACTGAAGTTTTCGTTGATTCGTGATCCTAAACCTACAGTAAGGTTTGTAGATTTTTCCGCATCCAATTGAGGGATATTCAAAAGATTGGCTTCTCTTGATACGTTACTTACTAAACCACCAACCTGAATACCTTGTCCTGGGATAAAGCTATACTGTGCTTTTTGAGTATAAATCTGATGCAAGGTAGGCGCTCTGAATCCTGTTGAGATGGAACCTCTAAGTGTTATTTTATCATCCATAAATTTATAACGAGAGCTTACTTTCCAAACAAAGGCACTTCCAAAGTCGCTATAATTTTCTACACGCACTGTTCCGTTTAAAAGGAAATCCTTCGTTACATCAAAAGCAAGGTCAAAATAACCACCAAAATTGTATCGGGTAAAGCTACCAGAGTTTTCAGGGCGGTTACCAGCAAAAGAGTCTGCTCCACCTCCGTCATACGAAGACAACTCGCCTTCAATGACTGTAAAGGTTTCAGATCTGAATTCAGTACCAAATGCAATGCCTATCTGGTCAGATACAATTTTAGAGATATCGATGTTTCCTACCGAGTGCGCAAATCTTGTTCCGCCTGGGTCAAAAGACACCTGGCTATTTTCCCTGTATAAGTTGGATCCAGGAAGTAGCTCCACACCTTCATCCGGATCTACGACAGTGTCACCGTTAGCGTCATAGGCTACCAGATCAACCAGACCATCGTTATTAAGATCTCCTAAAAATGTAGGTGGTGACAATACTGTATTTCGATTGTGTGAATTGACTACACGATACGTTTGACTATTTCCTCCTGTTGTGAAACTTACATCGTAAAGCCAGTCATTCTTTTTGGATTTGAAACCAATGGTAGCATTGTAGTCGTTCAGGTCACCATCAAATGTAGGCACGTATCCTACATAGGATCCGTTAGGACCATTCGGAAAAAAATCAGCCAGATAGGGGAAGTCTGCCAATGTTCTCCAATATGGTGTACGGTAGTTGGCAAAACTGTTTACCTTTTTATAGACGTAGGCTGCATTTCCATATACACTTGTGTTTTCATTGACATCCAAGCCTGCATTCACTAAAAATTTAGAAGCTGTGGTTTCTGGCGAGCCATTAATGTTTCCTGCATCTGGTTTCAAAGCTAAGAAGCTTTGTACTTCAGCAAGACTAGCGCCAAAATCTGCGGCTTCTCCAGCTGCATCCACCATTCCCGGACGGTTGGCCAGGTTTACTTTTGAAAGATCAACGGTGTAGTTTAAGAATCCACGACCATTGCCAAGGCTGGTTCCATTGTTAAGACTCATACCTAGGGTTTCACCATCACCTTCTGACGTCATTCCGGTTCTTAAAGTAACAGACCCATCTGAAGCATCGTCTTTTAGCACAATGTTCATTACACCTGCTATCGCATCCGAACCATACTGAGCAGAAGCACCATCTCTCAATATCTCAACGCGTTTAATGGCATCAGTAGGTATAGCAGAAATATCAGCACCAGTTTCACCACGACCAGGAGAAGTCTGTGTGTAGAGCAAAGAGCTCAGGTTCTTTCTCTTGCCATTGATCAAAATCAAAGTTCTACTCGGACCCATGTTTCTGATTTCATAAGGGTCCAGTAATGAAGTAGCATCATTTACAGGTGTCTGCACCGTATTAAATGATGGCACTCTGTATTGTAACGCCTTATCAAAGGTCATTTGTCCAGTAGAATTCAACTCTCTGTTGGTTAAGATATCAACAGGCAAAGGAGTGTCGATGTCTGATCGGGGTTGTGTACGAGATCCAACTACGATTACTACTCCCAGTTGAGTGATGTCTTCTGCCAATGTAATGTTGATGGTTCTGGTTTCTCCCGCAGTAAGGGTTATATTTTGACTTTGAGATACATAGCCAATATAACTGAATGTGACCTTATGCGTGCCAGCTGACAGGCTCAGTGTATACCGGCCGTCCAGATCAGTAATTGTTCCTTGATTAGATCCGGCACTTACAGTGGCTCCGACTACCGGTCCATCATTGCTATTGACCACTCCTGAAATAGTTTGGGCTTGGGTGAGTGCAGGAAGGGCAAAAAGAAGTAAAACAGCGTAAAAGTTTTTTATCAAACGCATATCTTTAAATGTTTAATGAAAATTTATTTTTTGTTAAACGTGGTGTTATCCAAGTGGCTGGGTTCTTATTTAGCGATGACAACCCATTGCGATTTGTGATAACTTTTTTCAAGGCCGTTAGTTCTAAACTGACGGCCTTACTTTAAGAGGTATTGTTTATCATAGGCTTCTTAGGTTTCAGGTTTAAAATTCAAGTGTTAGTTTATTATTTTGCAAAGTGTAATTCAGAGGGGATGTATAGCTGATGCTATTTAAAACATTCTCAAGTGATTCATTTTCGAATGTTCCGTTTATTCTCCAAGCCTGATCCGGTGGATTAATTATTTCAATGCTCACGCCATACCAACGCTCCAAAGTTCTGGATACTTCATCAATGCTGGCGTTCTTAAATTTGATAATCCCATCTTTCCAGGCCAGCACCTCATCACTATTAAATTCATATGCAATCAGCTGCTGACCGTCAACGAGATAGCGGGCGCCCTTTCCAGGGTTAAGCGTTAAACTATTGTCTCTATTATCGACCACTTTCACTTTACCTGTAATAAGTGCTACTTCTATCAGATTTTCGTTGTCATACGCTTTGACGTTAAAGGAGGTGCCAAGTGCAGTAGTAGAGATGGCTCCTGATACAACTGTAAACGGATTGATGGAATCTTTAACAACTTCGAAGTAAGCTTCTCCAATTAAAGTAACGCTACGCTGTTTAAGCAGGTAGTTTTGATCATATTTTAAATAACTGTTACCGTTGAGTTTAACTTTTGAACCATCCGGGAGCATGAAGGTAAGTTTCTTCCCACCAGGCACTGATTTTTCAACTACTACTTGTTCTGCTTTCGATGTAAAATAAGTGACGTACTGATAGGCTGCTATTGAAACACCAATCAATAAAACAATGGATGCTGCTATTTTCCATGAAAATCTGAATGATCTTATTGGGATGGTTTTGGTTAATTCTTTTTGTTCATTGAGGGCTTTGTGCAGTTGTTGAAGGTCGGATTCAAACTTTTCTTTTTCCGGATTTATTGTTCTAATAGAAAAAGCAGTTAAGATCTTTATGGCTTCATTTACTTCAACTATCTTTTCTGGATGCTCTTTAATCCATGCCGTCCAAAAGCTTACATCCTCCTCTTTATGCCCAAGCGCAAAAGACTGGAATGATTCATCGTTCAGAAATTCTTCTGCGTTGTATTGATTGTACTTCATGGTATATACTCTCTTTGAATTGAATTATGTACTCCCTTTTTTTATATAAAAACCAAAAAATAATGTAACAATCAGATTGTTAGCTATTTATGATTACAATTAGGCTTGTATATCAATGGCCATTAGTAGGATTGGAAGCATTATTTTTCGGAGCTGCTTGATGGCAGTACTGAAGAGGTTGCGAACAGATTGATTATTAATGCCTGTTATTTGTGCGATTTCTTCATAATTGAAACCGCTAAAAAAGCGTAAATAGATGATCTCTTTCTGTCTGTGAGTAAGTGTATCAAGGGCAATCTTGATTCGATTACCTGTAGCTTCATCTATTTCATTATTGATTTGAATATCTTCAGCTGAAAGCAGCCAATTAGGTTCATTGGGAGTTAATAGTAACTTTTTATTCTTTTTTAATACATCAATAATAATAAAGCGCAAGGATTTAATCAGGTAGGGTTTCGGGTCACGAATATCATTGAAAGAGGCCCTTTTAAACATTTGTAGGAACAAATCCTGAATGCAATCTCTCGTTATATCTTCATTCTGAGCAACTCTATATCCATAATTGAAT
>DDTF01000013.1:11416-18401 GCA_002345965.1 Flammeovirgaceae bacterium UBA2371 | reverse complement strand
CTGTCACCTCAACCTCAACACATTTATCAGAAGGAAGGCGTGTACGACATACAGCTGATCGCCTTCAATCAGCAGGGATGCTCGGATACCACCAAATTGGAAGGTGTGGTTCGTGCCGAAATAGGGGGGCAGGTGCTGATACCCAATGCATTTTCTCCCAACCTGTCGGGCTCCTCTGGTGGCAACGATCAAAGCAATGGCAGAAACGATGTGTTCCTTCCGCTCACAAGAGGAGTGGTAGAGTTTAATATGGTCATCTTCAATCGATGGGGTGAAATGATGTTTCAAAGCAATGATCCCAACACAGGCTGGGATGGATACTACAACGGCAAGCTATGCCAGCAGGATGTATACGTATACAAAATCACGGCTCGTTACGAAAACGGTGAACGTATAGTAAGGGTGGGAGATGTAAACCTGATTCGATAGATGAGAAAATACCTGATGATATTGTCCTTATTAATCGCTGGCCTCGNNNNAATCCTGCCTTTACAGGCACCACCATGGACCACCGCTTCATGGCCAACTACAGAAACCAATGGCCCAATGTGGCTCGGGGCTACGAATCGTATGCGTTTTCCTACGATTATAACATGGACTACTACAACAGTGGTGTGGGGCTGATGGCTGTAGTGGACAAGGCAGGAACCGCAGGCATGAAATCCAGCCAGATTAATTTTTTGTACTCCTACAAATGGAACGTGAGCGACAAATGGGTGATCTCTTCAGGTCTCAATTTTGGCTATGCTTTTCGCAGCATTGACTTCAATAAATTACTATTCGGTGATCAGCTACAGTTTGACTCACGGGGAGACATTCCCAGTGACGACCCGGCCTTGTTCAACCTCGGCAATTCCAGCTACTTCGATTTCAACGCAGGACTATTGGCGTATAACCAAACCTTTTGGTTGGGTTTTGCCTCCAGTCACATCAATCGTCCTAATCGATCTTTAATCAACGAAGAGGCTTCTATCCCCATCAAAACTACCATCCATGGTGGCATTAGAATTCCTCTCTATTGGGGCCCATTCAAACGGGATCACATTTCAGTTTTGTCGCCATCTTTCGTGTATAAATCGCAGGGCAACTTCAGTCAATTGGATGTGGGGGCGTACTTCCTCTACGATCCGATCGCCATCGGATTGTGGTACAGGGGGATCCCGGTAAAACAAAATGTGGCAGACAACATCAGTCACGATGCTGCCGTGGTCATTTTGGGTTTTCAGTTTGAAAAAATAGAAATTGCCTACAGCTACGATTTTACAGTCTCAGAATTAGGTCCCATCTCAGGGGGCACCCACGAAGTGTCTTTGCTGTACAAACTGGCAGTGCAATCCGGCAGCAAATCCAAAAAAAAACAGAAATACATTCCCTGTCCTACCTTCAACAAGAAATAACGGTTTCAAGCTGTTGATTCGAATCCTCACGATGGGGAACCCAAAGCCCTGATAAATAAGCTTAAAACCTTAACTTTGCGCCAATATGAGCCTGGTGGTAAATAAGGTAGATTTTGCAGCAAAACTGAATGAAAATCAGATCTTTAGCGCAATAGGAAGGTCCGCAGATCAGTTGGGTGTGCCATGTTACGTGGTGGGTGGATACGTTCGCGATTTGATTTTGGACAGACCTGGCAAAGACATCGATTTTGTGTGCGTGGGCAGCGGTATTGAACTGGCCCGGGAAGTAGCCAATTCGCTGGGTGGTGTCAAGGTGACTGTTTTTAAAACTTTCGGCACAGCCAGAATCGACTACAAAGGGTACGAGCTTGAATTTGTTGGCGCCCGAAAAGAATCCTACCGCGAAGATTCCAGAAAACCACTGGTGGAAGATGGTACGCTGGAAGACGATCAAAACCGGAGGGACTTCACCATCAATGCCATGGCGGTGGGATTGAACAAAGAGAACTGGGGTCAGCTGTTGGATCCATTCGATGGCTTGTCTGATTTACAAAAAAAAATAATTCGCACACCGCTGGAGCCCGCCATCACTTTTTCTGATGATCCCCTCCGCATGATGAGGGCCATCCGTTTTGCGGCCCAACTCAACTTCGACATCGAGCCCCTTACATTTGAAGCCATTGGCGCACATGCAGCTCGATTGAAAATAGTTTCGATGGAAAGAACCATCGAGGAGCTGAATAAGGTTATTCTTACACCAGTGCCTTCCTATGGTTTCAAACTGCTCTTTCACAGTGGGCTGCTGAAAGTGTTCTTCCCCGAAATGGTAGAGCTGCATGGCGTAGAGAACATCGACAACAAAGGACACAAGGACAATTTCTACCACACACTGCAGGTGCTGGACAACGTGTGCACCATGTCAGACGATTTGTGGCTGCGTTGGGCAGCCATATTGCACGACATCGCCAAACCAGCCACCAAACGATTCGATAAAGTGCATGGCTGGACGTTCCATGGGCACGAAGACAGGGGCGCGAGAATGGTGCCGGGCATCTTCAGAAGATTGAAGTTGCCAATGGATGAAAGGATGCACTTTGTGCAGAAACTGGTGCGCCTGCACCTGCGTCCCATTGCTTTGGTCAAGGCAGTAACGGACGCTGCGGTGAGAAGATTGCTGTTTGAAGCAGGAGCAGATACCGAAGCGCTTATGATGCTGTGCCGGGCCGACATCACCTCCAAAAACGGAGAGAAGGTAGCTAAATACATGAAAAACTTCGACCTGGTGGAAAACCGCATGGTAGCCGTGGAAGAAAAGGACAAGGTGCGTAACTTTCAACCACCCATTACAGGGGACGAAATCATTCAAATATTCAAAATATCGCCCGGTAGAATCGTAGGCGAAATAAAAGAACAAATAAAAGATGCGATATTGGATGGCGAAATAGAAAACGATAAAGAACAGGCCTATCAGCTCATGCTCAAAATAGCGGAGAAAAAGGGCCTTACTAAACCTGAAATTTAAAATGGATAACCGTATGATGAGACTTATAAAAATTGCAATGCTGTCGTTGATTGGCCTGGCAATGGTAGTGGAAACCAGCGCGCAAAAGAAAAAACAAACCAAGGAAGCGGTTCCGGTGAAAGAAGAAGTAGTGACACAGCCACCTCCTGAGGAACCAAAAACCCCGACCATCGACCCAATGGTGAGGCATTATTATAAAAAATATGCACTGGCCTCCCGGTGGAATGATGCGCAGGTAGCCAAAGATGCCTTGTACGACTTGATCGCCATCAATCCGGAAACAGATTCATTGATTTTCAACCTCGGTTATTTTTATTATGAAAACCGCCAGTTTGCATCGGCTACACTGGTGAGTCAGGAACTGCTGGCGCGCAATCCCAAGAACCTGGACTACCTGGAACTGTCTGCCGCTTCCTTTGAAGCATTGGGTATTCTGGACCGGTCTCTTCAAAATTATGAGTCGCTTTACCTGCTGTCCAACAGCACGTTGACGTTGTACAAAATTGCATTCATGCAGTTCGACCTCAAGCGTTATGAGGAGGCCTTGACGAATGTAAATATCCTTTTGGGTAAGCCGGATGCAGCTACGTATGAGATTGGCTTCAATGACAAGGACAACAACCAGAAAGATTTTCCAATGGAATTGGCCGTTTTGAATTTGAAAGGACTCATCCTGCAGGAGAAAGGCGATAAGGCAGCAGCAAAGCAAATTTTTCAGGACATCATTAAAAAAGCACCCGATTTTAAACCGGCCATTACCAATCTTGCTGAGTTGAACAAAACAAAAGGTTAGGTGCAACCTTTTCTGTCGGGATTGGTCTTTGGTCAAGCGCTGTAACTTGTTTGGGGGCCCATACTGAACATATTCATTTAAAAATTATTGAAAAGTGCCTCCAAGGAGACAGAGAGGCGTATTATGACCTCTACAAACTGTACAGCCGCAGCATGTTCAACGTGGCGTACAGAATCGTGCACGATGAGGATGAAGCGGAAGATGTGCTGCAGGAAGGCTTCATCAGTGCCTTCAGGAATTTGAAAAACTACAGACAGGAAGCTGCCTTTGGCGCCTGGCTGAAACGCATCGTGGTGAACAAGGCCATCAATGCAGTGAAGAGAAAAAGAATGGACCGCTTCCCTGAAGAGGGCAATATAGAATTGTCAGAAGAAGAGGACCAGTTTACCGACTTCCCTTTCACCGTAGAGCAAGTGAGAAACGCCATTGATCAACTGCCGGACGGATACAGAATGGTGTTGTCGCTGTATCTTCTGGAAGGATACGATCACGGTGAAATTGCCGAAATATTGGGGATTACAGAATCTACTTCAAAATCGCAATTTAACAGATCGAAAAAAAAACTGAGGGAGCTCCTGGAAGAACCGCTGGCGCAGCGGTCCACCTCATAAAAAAAAGAAGTTGTTACAAAATAGAACGGAGATGAAAGATGCACTAAAAAAATTCGTAGATCAAAATCGCGAAGCCCTGGATGACAAAACACCACGGCACAAGGTGTGGCAGGCCATTGCAGATCAACTACCGCAATCCAAAGTGGTGTCGCTCTGGAATTCCGTCACCCTCTGGCGCGCAGCAGCCATTTTTCTGACAGGCCTTTCAGCCTTTTTATTCGTGAAAAACATGGATAGCCCGGTAGAAAAAAAGGTAGCAAAACAACTGCAAGGCGAATTCGAAGATGTGGAATCTTTCTACAGCGATGAGATTGCCAAAAAGGTGGCCCTGATTGACGACTTTGGCGGCACGTTTGAAGAAGATCAGTTTACACAGGACTTTGAAAAACTGGATGCCATGTACCAGGTGCTGAGCGATCAGCTGAAAGACAACCCGAGCCAAAAAGTGAGGGATGCCCTGATACTGAACATGCTGGTGCGCGTAGATCTTTTAAACAGGCAAATCAAAAAACTGGAAGACCAGAAAAGAAAACAGCAGGGAGATGCTTCGGTTTAACCACTAAAAATCTTCGTCACTTTTTAATTCAAATTCCTCTACGGCCGAATCGAAGATTTTGCCGTTTTCACACTTGATCACCCGGGCTGGAAATTTCTTGATGAGGCCGTAACTATGGGTGGCCATCAATACTGCGGTGCCGCTTTTGTTGATCTGTTGAAATAGTTTAAGGATGCCATTGGAAACAGACGGGTCGAGATTTCCGGTAGGCTCATCGGCTATCAATATGAGGGGCTCATTGATCAAGGCCCTGGCAATTACCACCCTTTGTTGTTCTCCACCCGAAAGCTGATGCGGCATTTTTTTCTCTACCGACCCTAATCCCACTTGCATAAGCACTTCCGCCAATCGGCTTTTGGTTTTGGCACCTTCCTTCCACCCGGTGGCCTTCATTACAAAATTCAGATTTTCTCCCACCGTCCGGTCGGGAAACAACTGAAAATCCTGAAAAATGATGCCTATCTTCCTTCGGAGCAGGGGTACCTCACGTTGTTTAATTTCCCGGATGTTAAAACCTGCCACCTGGGTGTCGCCCAACCTCAAGGGAAGATCTCCATAAAGTGTCTTGAGTAAGGAAGATTTTCCCGATCCTGTGCGCCCTACCAAAAAGACAAACTCACCCTTGCCAATTTCAAAAGAGATGTTGTTCAGTACCGAATTGTGATCCTGAAAAATGGTGGCATCCTGTACTCGTACAACGGGATCTGTCGAAAACATAGCACAATTTATTTTCCCTAAAACCTAAACCTGAAACTTGAAACCTAAAACCTGAAACCTGAAACCTAACACCTCAACCATTCGCCTTTTTATGATCCGCCAGAAACTTCTCCAGCCCACTGTCGGTGAGTGGATGCTTCAGTAAATCCATAATCACTTTCAAAGGACAGGTGGCCACATCGGCTCCGATTTCAGCACATTTGATCAGGTGCATGGTGTGACGAATGCTGGCAGCGAGAATTTCGGTCTCATAGCCATAGTTATCATAAATATGGCGGAGCTGTGCGATCAGATCCAACCCATCCTGTGAGATGTCATCCAAACGTCCAATAAACGGTGACACATAACTGGCACCGGCCTTGGCTGCCAATAGCGCCTGACCCGGTGAGAAAACCAAAGTACAGTTGGTGCGGATGCCATCACTGGTAAATTTTTTGATGGCCTTAACGCCATCCTTGATCATCGGTACTTTAACCACGATTTTGTCATCAATTTTGGCCAGTTCTTTGCCCTCTTTGATAATGTGTTCAAAATCCGTTGCAATTACTTCTGCACTTACATTGTTGTCCACAATTCCGCAGATGGCCTTGTAATGCGCTTTTATATTGTCTTCTCCGGCAATTCCCTCTTTGGCCATCAGCGAAGGATTGGTGGTTACACCATCCAGTACGCCAAGGTCGTAGGCTTCCTTAATTTCTTGAAGATTGGCAGTATCGATAAAGAATTTCATAATGAGATAAGTAGTGGTGGTTGATAGTATTGTAGTTACAAAACTAACAGAAAAGCAGGATTTTGAAGGATGGGGGAGGAGATAAAAAAGGGCAAATCGAACATCGCACCGCTACAACTACCTACCCTTGCTACCTTCCGGTCCTGGGGGAGTTCAGCAGGAGCTGGTCGTGCCGATTTGCCGGGCGCAAAGGTAAGTCATATGCATCAAAGCATCAAACCAAAATCAATTCCTATTTGGCCAATCCGGATAACAGCAGATTGAACTCCATACCACTCACTTCCACAAACCCATCCGTAGAAAGATCCTCCCAAATGGCCTCATCAAATTCAATGGGCCGGGTGTCCAGTTGCCCGTTTGCATACACAATCATCTCCATACCAGTAAGATGCACAGGATTCACCTTCACCAAAATTTTTGACCCCTCAATCTCTTTTTTAAAATATTGGTGTACGATATTTGACTGGACACTCATAGGTTTATGTTGCATTTACCCCATAGCCTGGAAACGGACAGGCTACGTATTCAAAAGCTAAGGTACGAAGACGCTGAGGAAATTTTTTACGCTTATGCCAGTAAGTTGGAAGCAACACGTTATCTCTCCTGGCCCGTCCACCGCACGGTAGCAGATACCAATAAGTACATTAAAAAGGCGATGG
>DDTF01000013.1:0-11317 GCA_002345965.1 Flammeovirgaceae bacterium UBA2371 | reverse complement strand
GTATACCGGATTTGGACTTTCGTGGATGTAGACAACACAGCGTCTCAAAAAGTATTGCTCAAAATAGGAATGGTTGAGGAAGCGCTACTGCCTGATTGGTTCAGGTTCGTGAATCAAAACAATAAGCCTAAAGACTGTATCTTGTACCGTTGGCCCTTGAAAGAAACATGAATCTACTGGAAAAAAGGTTGGATGAGTTTGAACTGGAACTGGCCCGGTCAGAATACCAGCGCGCTTTGCTTTTGGCTGGCGTCTTTCTGTTGGCCATTCTCATCATGTCACTGAATTTTTTATGGCTGGACAGCAGCGTAGTAAAATTCTACGGGGGCACCTCCATCTATTTTTTCACCATTGCATGGGTGCTGGTTTTTATCATGTACGAACTGGGTGTTATTGCGTTCATCAAAAAAAGCATTAAGGAGGGAAGAAAAATCAGCACGCGGTTCAAGGTGCTGCAAACTACCATAGAAGTCACCTACATGAGTATGTTGATGCTTTACATCATAGGCATTAAAAACGTTTATCTTTTCATCGATTCCCCGGTGCAGTTCATTTACTTTTTCTTCATTATCCTTTCTGTACTACACCTCGACTATCGGATAAGCCTGCTGTGCGGTGTGCTGGCAGCATTACAGTTTGCAGGCATTATTTATTATGCCTACAACGAGGCAGGCATTCCTGTGCGGTACATGCCTTCACTTCCTGAAAATGGATATTATATAAGATGTGTCATTTTTATTTTGTCAGCTGGTGTGGCTGCGTTTGTGGCAGCTGAGGTCAAGCGCAGGGTGAAATCCTCTCTGGACTTTAAACTTCAGAAAAGTGAAATCGAAGTCCATCTGGGACAACAGGTTTCGAAAGACATCCTGGTAACACTCACGCAGGATGGCGGCAAATCCAGAAAACTGGAAGCTACAGTGCTGGCACTGGACATCCGCGGTTTTACCCAATTTGCAGAAGGAAGAAGCCCGGACGAAATTCAGGATTTTCAAAATAAGTTCTTCGGACCTATTCTGGACATCATCAACCAGCACCGTGGTGTGGTTAACCAGATTCTGGGAGATGGTATCATGGCCACTTTTGGAGCCCCCAGCCCCAATCCGCTGCATGCCGACATGGCCTTTCAGTCCGCATTAAAAATATTGGATAAAGTAAAGGAGTTGTGTGCCTCGGGCATAATACCGGAAACCAGAATTGGAATGGGCATCCATTCCGGTGAAGTAATTACAGGAAACATCGGCAATGAAAACCGAAAACAATACTCGATCAGCGGAAAGGCGGTGATCATCGCTTTTAGGATAGAGCAGCTGAACAAAGAGTACAATACCCAATTGCTGATTTCTGAAGAAACCAGGAAAAATATTGTGAAGGGCAATGCATCCATCACCAGCCTGGGACGTGTGGTGCTGAAAGGACTGGAAACACCTGTGGAGATCTATAGCGTTGGGTAATAGAAAATCAACATGGCAATGAGAAAGCCAAGAATAGAGGCCACAAACCCGTACATGAATATGCTGTAGGAAATTCTCAGCAGCTTGTATTTACGCGCCAGCACAATTCCGTTGAAATAAATATCCTTAATGATACTGCCGTAAAGAAAGTCGGCATCTTTCATCATCTCTTTCACACCCCACTCGTAATTCTCCAGCTTCATGCCATAAAAGTTGCCGAAGAACAACAGGTTGGTTTTCTTCTTTTTGATATCATCGGTGGTGAATTTGCCGGAGGATATATTGGGCCGTGTGGCCAGTACCGCATATACAATGGTTAGCAGACAGGAGCCCACCAGCATGAGGGTGGGTACCAATAAGTGAGGAAATTCTTCCAGCTTCCTGAATAAGACGGAGACGATAACAGAAAGAATGATGGCATTGATAGACACCATAATGTTGGCCTTCGAATCAGCCATTTCGCTGAGGGTGATGTGATTTTGGGAGGTGATGCGAAACATGGTTTCAACGCCTCGTTCCGGTCGGTTGCCCTTGTCCAATTTACGCTGTAGTTTTTCCAATTCCTTCTCCAGCTCCTTCAGGTATTTTTTGTCTGCCTTTGGGTAGAGCAGTTTCTTCAGTTTTTTAATGTTTTTTTGTTTTTTAGGCTCTAGCTCAGCCTTACCGTATTCGGTAAAGTACCTGTGATCTTGAAGAAATTTCAGGTTGTATTCTTCCCACTCTTTGTCTGTGAATTGTTTGTCCTTGGTCTTGGCAAGCTCTTCGCGCAGCTGATCGCCCGATTCAAGTAAGGCTTCATGCGACAGGTGGTACAAATCGGCATCACACATTACCTTGTCCACAATGTCCTGAGGGTTTTGCGGCATTTTGGTGGCTTGAATGGCGCGCGTTACCGCCTCTATTTTGGCATCAGGAGCACCCCACTCTTTTAATAGTTGCTTTGCGGTAGCAATGGCGATTTGCTCATGATCCTCACAGTTTTGCGCATAGCCGGTGTCGTGAAACCAGGAAGCAATTAACACGGTCTCCATTTGATCTGCATTGAGCCCGCTTTTTTCTCCTATTTCTTTGGCCGCTGCTGCAACTTTTTGGGTGTGAAGTACATTATGATAAGCATACGCGTTGGTTAATTGAGCTAGCGTTGCTTCGGCATAAGCCCTGGATTTTTCAATTAATTCACTGGCCATCGCAAATGTTAATAAATACTAAAGCTATAAAATCCGGTTACACTTCCCTAACCCCGCCACTCACAGCCTTGTTGTGCATATTACCTGTCAACATAAAAAAATGTCGAAGATTAAAAATAACGATATTTATGATGATTAAATTTCGGTCTATACCTCAATTATTTACAAACTGAAAATGAGAGGGTAAGGTTATGTTAAGAATCGGTTGGTTGTTTCTCACACTGGTAGGAGTAAACTTTGCGCTAGCTCAGGACAAAGATCAGTATTACCTGTACCTGATCGGTGATGCAGGCCTCTCCTCAGTGACCTCAGCACCTTACGTGACCGTGATTCAATCACAGCTGAATCAGAACGATCACGTAGCTTCTTCTGTCGTATTCATGGGCGACAACATTTATCCCAGAGGTTTGGAAGCGGCAGGCCATCCGTGGAGATTGGAAGGGGAGAAAATATTGATGGCGCAAATCAACATAGCCAGCGAAAAGAGCAACGTGTTTTTTGTTCCTGGCAACCACGACTGGAAAAAGGGAAAAAGGAATGGGAACCGGCAAATCCTTCATCAACAGGCATGGATTGATTCTTTGAACAAGGAGAACATCCAACTGCTTCCAAAAAATGGATGTCCGGGGCCGGTAGAAATTGCACTCGGTGAAAAATTGACATTGGTAATACTGGATACGCAATGGTGGCTGCATCCGTGGGAAAAAGAGGAAGGCGAGAACAGCCTGTGCGACTTCAAAACCAGGCAGGAGGTAATGGGGGAAGTGGAAGATATACTTCAGCGCAACCAGGGCAAGCAGGTGGTCATTACAGCGCATCATCCGGTGTTCACCTATGGCGAGCATGGGGGAGTATATACTTTAAAAGATCATATTTTTCCTCTTACAGCGGTGAGCAAAAGTTTATACCTTCCGTTGCCTGTACTGGGATCAATCTATCCGCTGTACCGCAAAGTATTTGGAAACATTCAGGATGTGGCGCATCCGGCTTACAAGGAATGGACGAGTGCCATCTCTTCTTTGATGGAGCAATATCCGGGTACCATATATGCAGCAGGCCATGAACACAACCTGCAGTACAGCACCAAAGACAGCGTGCATTATGTGGTAAGTGGATCAGGTGTAAAAAAGACACACGTCAAACAAAAAGGTTATGCCGAATTTGTACAGGAAGAATTGGGGTTTGCGCGGGTAGTAGTGAAAAGTTCAGGCAAGGTGCGCATTGAATATTATACGAACAATCCGATTCCTGTCTTTACCAAAGAATTCGAGATTCAGAAAAAACCAACGGATGACCTGGGTGCAATGGCGGACTTGAAATGGGTGACGGCACGTGCAAGCAATCAATACGCAGCCGGTAAATCGAGAAAAAAATGGATGGGTGCCAACTACCGTGATGTGTGGGCGCAGGAAATTAAGGCGCCTGTTTTTGATTTTAAATCCGGCAACGGTGAATTAAAAATTGTTCAGCGGGGAGGAGGACAGCAAACATTGTCGCTGCGATTGGAAGATCCGGAGGGTAAACAATACACGCTGAGGTCAATTGAAAAATACCCTGAGAAAGCCATACCCGAAGCGTTTCGGGAAACATTCGCCAAAGACATCGTGCAGGATCAGATATCGGCAGCGCATCCCTACGGAGCACTGGTAATACCCTACCTGGCAGAGGCGGCAGGCATCTACCACACCAACCCCAAAGTGGTGTGGCTGGCAGATGACCCGCGGTTGGGTAGCTACAGAAAAACATTCGGTAACCGATTGATGCTCTTCGAAGAACGTCCCAACGGTAAAGCGAAGGACATGGATTTCTTTGGCAATGCCGATGACATAGAAAGTACATTCAAAGTGCTCGACCAGTTGACCAAAGACAACGACAATTATGTAGACCAATCATTTGTCCTTCGCTCACGCCTGTTTGATTTGTGGATTGGGGATTGGGACAGGCACGATGATCAATGGCGTTGGGCAGAGTTCGATAAAAAGGGAGGGAAAATGTACAGACCCATCCCGCGCGACAGGGATCAGGCATTTTTTGTCAATGAAGGAAGAATCCCGCGGCTGGTAAGCAAAAAATGGGCGCTCCCCAAGCTCCAGGGTTTCGACTATGAATTAAAGTGGCCAGCGGGATTCATGTTCAATGCGCGCTACTTCGACAGAAGCTTCCTCACCGCAATGGAAAAGTCAGACTGGATCAGGGAAGCGAATTTCCTGCAGTCAGCCTTGACAGATGAAGTGATTGAATCCGCCATTAACCAATGGCCACAGGAGATTGCCGGTTTACACGGTGAGGAGATCATCAAAAAGCTAAAGGCAAGGCGCGAAAAATTGACAGACTACGCTTTGAACCATTATTATTTTCTGTCTGAAGCAGTCAATGTTGTAGGATCCAACAAACACGAACTGTTCGAAGTGGAGTACATGGAAAAGGGTGACGTAAAAGTGACGGTGTTTAAAACCAAAAAAGAGGGAACCATCGACAAAAAAATATTTGAAAGAAAATTTGTAAACGGTGAAACCAGGGAAGTGAGACTTTATGGGCTGGATGGAAACGATGCATTTAAATTCAGTGGGGACAATCCCAGTAAGATCAAGGTCCGTGTGATCAGTGGCGAAGGCAAGGATTTATTGTCATCGGTGGCGGGCAACAAACCGCTTGTTTATGATAATCGGGAGGGAATAACCATTGAAGCACAGAGCAGATTCAAAGACAAGCGATCAGATGATCCTGCCGTCAACGAATACAACAGAAAGGAATTCAAATACAACCTGCTGGCACCATTGATTACCGCCAATTACAACATCGATGATGGAATGTTTTTAGGAGGAGGTTTTTTAGCTACCACACATGGTTTCAGAAAAGACCCATTCAAGACAAGGCATTTGTTTTTGGGAAGCTATGCCATCAATACCAGCTCTTTCAATTTCAAATACAATGGCCAGTACACGCAACTGATCCGGCAATGGAATGGTGAAGTTGACCTCGATGTAAAGTCACCCAATTTTGTGAACAACTTTTTCGGTTTAGGCAATGAATCGGTTTTTGACAAAAATATTGATGACAATCCCGCCCTGAATTTGGAGCGCTCCATCGATTATTACCGGCTGCGTTTTAAGCAGTGGTCATTGAATCTCTCACTCTCGCGCAAAGTGGGGTCTGCTGGATTTCTTAAGCTGGGTCCTTCGTTGCAAGTGGTGGAGCTCGAAAGGCCTGAGGCCAACAGGCTGATTAAAGATTATGAGGCCACCCTGGCAGCACCCATACTGGAAAAAACCAAAACTTTTGCCGGGGCCAACTACAGTTGGGGCATCGACAACAGAAACAATTCCGTTTTTACAACCAGGGGCATGTACTTCGAACAATCTTCCGCATTGATGAAGGACTGGACAAACAGTGAAAGTGGCTCGTTCAACGCGCACCAGGCTTCCCTTGCGTTTTACCAGTCTTTTAAGTTTCCGGCCATTCTTACATTGGCGGCAAGAGTAACGGGGGGCATTACCAATGGCGACTATCAAATCTACCAGGCGCAGATATTGGATGGAAGAACAGAGCTTAGGGGTTTTAGAAAAACCCGATTTTATGGAGATAGTAAACTGGTCTTCAACAATGAGATGCGACTGAAGCTGGGAAGCATCCGTTCTTACATCCTTCCGGCTAACATTGGGATATTGGGTTTTTATGATGTGGGTCGCGTTTGGTACGAAGACAGCAATGGCATAGATCCATCAACCTTGTCGGGTCAATCCAGTGTGTGGCACAAAGGATACGGTGGAGGAATATGGCTCACGCCCTTCAACATGGCAGTGGTTTCCATCGAAGCAGCGCATTCTGTGGAAGGAACGCTGGGTTATTTTAGGTTAGGATTTTTGTTCTAATGACAACTGGTGTTGTAGAATCGAACAAGGGCGTAAATCTTGTTATACTTCATCAAGTCCCTGCGATCCGACAAGGCCGCACAATTCGCTTTTAGTCCGGCTACCCAACTGTCAAAATTGTCGGGTTGGATAATAGTCACTCCATCACCGGCTCTGGTTTTGATAAGGTATTCATTTTGCATAAACCGTGCATCTGTATTGGAGAGTTCCCTGGCGTTCTCAAGATCTTCAGCAATTTGATCCTGGGCTTCCGCATCACCACTTACCGCATCGCCAAGATGGCGCTCAAGGCTTCTTTCTGCCATCTCTTTTGCAACTGAATCAGCAGCCTGATTAACCAGGTTGTTGAGACCGGATCTTGCTGTGGTAGGAAAAGGGTTTCTCATCACAATCATCGGGCCGTCTACAATGCGCTGTAAAATGCCGTTTTTATAATTCTCATACACTAGGGTTTTGCCATTGATGTGCTGTTGTACTTTTTTAATTTTTTCTGCGGGTATGATGCTTACAAACTTATCGGCCTTCTCAAGTAATATGGAGGAGTAGAAAAAACTGTATTCCTCGGCATCGGTCAATCCTCGTATGGCTATTCGTCCATTCAACTGCTTCCCGTTTTTGAGAACAATAGTCCCGGGATGAAAATTTTTACCAGGAGTTTTAGCTTCGCGATAATCACTGGCGGTTTTGAGCAACCCAAAGGCTTTTAGGGTATTCCTGCTGAATACCTTTTTACCATCTTCACCTTTAAATCGAACTTCAACGGTGTCAGACTTTTTTACTTTTAATTGGATATTACCCTCCATGCGCTCACCGGAGTTTTTAATGACGAACCCCTTGTCATAACGCGTCACGATAGTTTGATTGGGCTCAACACCGGCTACAGACATTACCTGATATTGCGCAAATAATCCCAGTGGCAAGGCAATAAAACAATAAATAATGCATTTCATGAGCAGGATTTAGATGGAAACAATAACAGGAGCTTGAATATACACATCTTTGGTATAATTCGGGAGCTGTACTTCCGCTAACAACTCTCCCTCCAGCATAGAGGCCATGGCCCTTAGGTAGGCCACTACATCTGCTTTGTTATTGTGTTTGGGATAGGGGCGATGGTCGGCCATCTTCTGCAATACCTTGGGATCACTCAATTTTTCAAGGTGCTTAAGGTCATCCACATCAAATCCAAACTGAAGTAACTCACTGATGAGATCGTCCATCAGTAGTCCACTGGTAGGGCAATAGTCGTTGAGCTGCTCGTTCCAGTCACCGTAACGCTCCATGGCGCGACTGTGAATCTCTCGTTGCGTAAGGGCAGTAACTTCCTGTGCAAGAAAACCACAATTGCAGGCACCCATATGACCCCACTGGTAGGAAGCAGACTGCTCCAGCTTTTTGGCAGTGTTGCGCAGAACCTGGATGATTTTTAAACTCGGCTTTGCCATTTTATTTCTCTATTTTAACCAATTATAGTTGATTATAAAACAGGTAAATCAAGACTTTGTTCGTATGACCGTGGAGGAAAACGTTTATAGTGAAGACAATTTCAAGCGAATTATAGAATATGCACCCATCGGCATTGTCATCATCGATAAGGTGTTCAGGTGGAGGGTGGTCAATAAGAGATTTTGCGAAATCATTGGCTATCAAAAAAAAGAACTTTTGGGTAAAACTTTCCTAGACATCACCTATAAAGAAGATCGGGATCAAAACAAAGAGCTGTACGAGCAACTAAAAAGGGGGGAAATCAAGGAATACAGTTTCGAAAAAAGATACGTAAGAAAAGATGGCAGAGTCATTTGGGCGAGATTGACGGTTGCCGGAGCAATGATAAATGGAGAGTTCTCCCACCTGGTGGCTTTGATTCAGGACGTTGATGAGACCAAAAGATATCAGAACGAAATACTTTACAAGAACAAAGAGCTGGATACGCTCTTTTATAAAGCCTCTCACGATCTGAAGTCACCCATCAAAACGCTGGAGGGATTATTGTATATTCTGAAAGTGGAGAACCCCGAAGCAGCGAAAGGAGATACCTTTCAATATTTGGAGGAAACGGTGCGCCAGTTGAAAACTCAAAATGAATCACTGCTTCAAGTCGTGAAAATCAATGAACTGGATCCTGCCATAGAACCCGTTGAACCTTTTGCAATACTTAAAGCATGTGCAACAGACCAGGTGAACCTTACTGTGAAAGGGGCCGCGAACTTAAAAATAAAATCAGATCCCTATTTTCTGCAGCTCATCTTCTCCAGATTAATGCAAAACAGCGCGCAGTTTGCCAGTCATGAGCAGGTAAACGTTGAAGTAACCTATAAAAAACACGACAAGTACCACGGCTTCACCTACACAGACGATGCAATCGGCATTACAAAAGAGATTCAGGATAGGATATTTGAAATGTTCTTCAAAGGCCATGAGCAATCCAAGGGCAGCGGGCTGGGACTGTACATTGTTAAAAAAGCAGTGGAAAAACTGAACGGTGAAATTGATGCTGCACCCAACCCTGTTGGAGGAACAGTATTTAAACTACTTTTGCCTTTGAACACTTGATCGCTTTAAGTCAGACTCCAAAATGATCATCATGAGAACGTTTGCAATTGGAATAATTTTTTTAACACTTCTCGCTTGCGAAACCAAAACCGAAAAGCCCAAAGCCATAGGGATAGAATTATCCGATATGGACACCACTGTTCGCCCGCAGGACGATTTGTTCCGGTTTGCCAATGGTGGCTGGCTGGCGCGCACACAAATTCCTCCCGACCGCGGAAGTTGGAACAGCTTTAGCGAGCTGTATGAGCGCAACAATGCCATACTACTGGAAGTACTCACTGAAGCAGCGCAAAACCCCAACTACATCGAAGGAACGGATCAGCGCAAAGCAGCAGATTTTTATAGCATAGGCATGGACTCCCTGCTGGCAGAAAAAGTGGGCGCCTCGGTATTGAAACCCGTGTTCGATAAAATCAATCGCATCAACAATCCCACCACATTGCAGCAATACCTGATAGAACAGGAGCTGGAAGGGGGAGGAGCATTTTTTGGCTTTTTTGTGATCTCAGATCTCAAAGACTCAAAAGTCAATGCGGCCTACCTGGGTTCGGGTGGCCTGGGTTTGCCTGAAAGAGATTATTACCTCAAGGGGGATGAAAAATCAAAAGAGACGAGAGAGCAATATGAAACGCACATCGCCAAAATGTTACAATTGACAGGTGAAAGTGCGGAGCAATCAAAAAGGTGGGCAGACAAAGTGTTGGCAATAGAAACACAATTGGCTAAAGCAACGCTGACGAAGGAAGAGCGCAGGGATCCATCCAAATTGTACAACAAAAAATCGATCGCCCAGTTGCAGGTATTGGCAGGGGACATCAATTGGAAAAATTATTTGGATGGCTTGGGTGTCACCATCGATACACTCATTGTTACAGAGCCCGAGTTCATCAAAGAATGTCAGCGCATTTTCGACAGTGGAAGATGGGGCGACATTCAGGCTTACCTGAAGTGGTCAGCCATAAGAGGTGCGGCTCCGTATTTGAGCCACGCATTCGTCAAAGAGTCTTTTGAGTTCAACAGCAAGTACCTGCGCGGAACCGAAGCCCTGCGACCGAGATGGAAACGGGTACTTGGTACAACCGACAATTACCTGGGGGATGCCACCGGTCAGCTTTATGTAGCGAAAGCTTTTCCCCCTGAAGCCAAAAGAAAAGCGCTGGAGATGGTGGATAACATCAAACTGGCCATGGCAGATCGAATTAAAGAGCTGGATTGGATGACGGATTCGACCAAACGCAGGGCGCTGAAAAAGCTGAGTACTTTTCAGGTGAAAATTGGTTATCCGGATGAATGGAAAAGTTATGCGGGCCTTGTGATAGACAAATCCCCTGAATCTAAATCCTATTATCAGAATGTGGTGAATGCATCCAGGTGGTCCGTTCGCAGGCAGATCGATAAACTGGGCAAACCAGTGGACAGGCAAGAATGGCAAATGACACCGCAAACGGTTAATGCCTATTATAATCCACTTTTTAATGAGATCGTATTTCCTGCCGGTATTTTACAGCCTCCGTTTTACAATTATCAGGCTGACGAAGCGGTCAACTATGGTGGAATAGGTGCGGTGATCGGACATGAAATTTCTCACGGCTTCGATGATACAGGAAGCCAGTTTGATGAGGAGGGCAACTTAAAAAATTGGTGGGGAGACGCAGACTTAAAGCGTTTCAAGGAAAAAGGGAATGCGCTGGCCAGACAATTCGATGCCTATGAACCATTGCCGGGAGTTTTTGTGCAGGGCAAGTTTACGTTGGGAGAGAACATTGGCGATCTGGGCGGAGTGAATGTCGCCTATGAAGGTTTGCAGCGTTTTCTGAGAGAAAATGGTAACCCCGGATTGATCGATGGATATACTCCGGACCAAAGATTTTTCATTTCCTGGGCAACGATATGGAGATCGAAAGAAAAAGACGAAAGCCTGCGAACACAGGTGAATACAGACCCTCATGCTCCCAATAGGTACAGGGCCAATGGTCCGGTTACCAACGCCAAATCCTTTTATGAGGCTTTTGACCTGAAGCCAGGCGATGAACTTTTTCGAGAAGAAAAAGACAGGATAAAAATATGGTAATCATTTTTTAGCCCGAAGCTCCCGTCACTCTGAGCGTAAGCGAAGAGTCTCATTCCGCAACTGGCCCCCGCAACTGGCGCGTATGTTGTGGGCTGGCTTGCGCCAAGGTCCGTGCCTTGCGTTTATGGTCACGTGTGCCTTGCGTTATTACCCGTCACCCAAAGTATACCTGAATGTAAACGG
>DDTF01000067.1 GCA_002345965.1 Flammeovirgaceae bacterium UBA2371 | reverse complement strand
AAGTACGGCACACAGCGCATACACAGGCGTTGTGCGCAAGTTTTTAATGACAAGAGAGCAAGAGATAAAGCAACTAAAGTCTGACCTTTTCACTGCTGACGAGTGGGACAAGAGAAAGGCTTCATCAAGCCGACTATTTGAAATCGGTGGACAGGAGAATATTGACTACTTGATTGGACTTCTTGACCAAGAGAATAGTTTAGTGAGAAACGTGGTTGCTATGACATTCATGGATAACAAGTTCAACGATGCCTTAGAACCTTTACTTATTTCTATAAATAAGGCAGAGTATGTTAATTCACGCGGGTCATTGGTCTACGCACTTAACGCTTTGGACTGTAGTCAAAAACTTCGCGAGCTTTTTGACATCTTATTTGCAGCGACAAAGAATTGGGAAGTACAATCTGGTATCTTGACAGTTTTGGAGGAACAGGAATTTGAGTTTTCAGTGGACGACTTACAATACATCAAACAGAAATGGGACGGACTCAAATCCAATTGGAATCAATTGAATGGTGTTGACAAAAACAATTTAAGGAAATACGAAATTGATGAAGACTTGGTACAAAACTTCGTTGACGGATATATGGCATATTTAGAGAAGAGTTAAAAAAACCAGCGCACAACATCGTGTATGTGTCATGTGCTTCACTGCGTATCTAGGAAGTGCGTAGGTCTTGCCGCTGCTTTTTGTTGCTTCTCAAGATAGCTTAGTTAAGAAGTACTTGCCGTAGCTTCTTTATTCGCTGGCTCCGCGCAGGCTCCGCATCCTTCGTGTGCCTGAACTTCCTCGCGTAGTTTTTCCGGACTTGAACGGAAGCACAAAAAGCGCTAGATTGGTGGTGACCTATGTAAGGTGGCACACGAACACATACACAGGCGTTGGCGCCAATGCTTTTCGAAAATTATTTGTTAGGTTAACTTAAGAATTATCCCATGGAGCAACTAGATCACTTTTATGGTTATTTCAACGTTATCCTTGGGACAGTAATGATTCTAATAGGATTCAGAATTTATAAACCATTTAAGGGTGAGAAGGGTGAAGAAGTCTATAGCAAATTCAAGAACTTATATAGATATGGAGGAATTGGTGTACTTATTTGGGGACTTACTAAAATCTTTGCAAACTAAGCACAGTCGCCAACATCATGTATGTGTCATGTGCTTCACTGCGTATCTGAAAGTGCGTAGGTCTTACCGCTGCCTTTTGTGTTTCCCTGTCTTGGATAGGGTAGAAGCTCTCCCTGAAAGTTCTTTTATCACTTTGGCCTCACTCAAGCTCGGCATGCTAAAATTGCAAAAAGTTCTTTGCTAAGTTTTTCCGGAACTTGAACGGAAACACAAAAAGCGCTAGATTGGTGGTGACTTGTGTAGGGTGGCACACGAACACATACACGGGCGTTACCAGCCATTAAAATTCTTCTATATTCGATCATACCCAGTCGCTTCAAGTGCGTGAACTTTTTGTTGCATCGAGGAATGGACAGCTACTAGTGAATTGATCTATACGCACTTTTCTTTGAAGGTACTTGAACATTCATTCTGAAGATAGAGCCAAACTGAGGAGTATCTAATTTGTTCATGCGCAAACGATTTGGAAGAAAAGTGCTCGTTCATCGGCAATTGTTCAATCGGTTGTATCTGATCGACACAAACTTGGATATCCTTGGACTGGAAAAACGGCTGGTAACAATATGTATGTGTCATGTGCTTCACTGCGTATCTGAAAGTGTGTAGGTCTTACCGCTGCTTTTTGTGTTTTTCAAGATAGCATATTTATGAATGACTCTCCAGAAGTTATTTCACCTGGCCTCAAGCAGATTCGGCATCTGAGATAGCAATAAGTTCTTTGCTAAGTTTTTCCGATCTTGGAGGGAAACACAAAAAGCGCTATTTTGGTAGTGACTTATGAAAAGTGGCACACGACCACATACATAGGCGTTGGCTGCAAGCCGCCCTTGGGCATATTCTCTGAATTTTTAAGCAAAATTTCACTAATTTGCACTTAGAAAACTTACCATTATGTCAAGTATAGAGCTTAGAAAGAAATTGATCGAACGAATAAAAGAGACCGAAAACGAAAAACTTCTCGAGGAGGCTTATCGACTACTGGAAATGGAAACAGATGATTTTGAAACCTATAAACTAACTGAGAACCAGAAGAAGGCGATTAATGAATCACGAGAACAAATAAAAAACGGGCAGTTTCTGACTAATGAGCAAGTAAATAATGACTCGGACGAATGGTTAGGGAAGTAGTTTGGTCAATTCGAGCTCTCGAGGACCGAAAAAAGATTTTACAATTCTGGATTAACCACAACAAGTCGAACACCTACAGCAAGAAACTGAACTCCCTCTTTAAGACTGCAGTTAAGTTAATCATCGAGCATCCACAAATTGGTAAGCCAACAGATTGGGAAAACATCAGAGTGAAGATTATAAGGAACTACCTTATGATTTATGAGGTAACTGATTCAAAGATTTACATTCACTCAATTTGGGACAGTCACCAAGACCCCGAGAAGCTGAAAAGGAGATTATCATAATTGGGCGGCCAGCAGCCAACAATATGTATGCGCCATGTGCTTCACTGCGTATCTGAAAGTGCGTGCTGATTACCGCTGCTTTTTGTGTTTCCCTGTCTCGGATAGGATGGAAGTACTTCCCGGAGCTTCTAGCTTCACTGGCTTCGCGCAGGCTCCGCATCCTTAAATGTAATAAGTTCTTTGCTAAGTTTTTCCGGAACTTGAACGGAAACACAAAAAGCGCTATTTTGGTAGTGACTTATGTATGGAGGCACACAGCGCATACATGGGCGTTGTGTGTAATTTATGATAGCTCTAAAAGAACATTTTCTCATTAGTATTCGGCCGAACAAAGTTAGAGTCGAGAACCTTAGTACTCGGGAATCTCTTGAATCAGGAGAAGAATTAGTATTTGGAAATAATAGACTTTTAATCACTGATACGAACGAACCTGAGCAAACTCTCAGACAACTGATAAATAAACTATCATCTGATAGCCTAATTACTCTTTCCAGAACGCTTGTGATAAATCCATTTCACCCTAACATTTCTGAATTCACAGACTTGGAGAAAATGACATTTCGTGATATGGCTGTAAATCTCGGGGCAAAGATAGTGCGATTCAAATTCGGGGAGAATGTGACCAGCAAACAGCTTGACATGGGATCTCTTGCTTCACAAACAGAAGTATAGAAACTACACACAACATTATGTATGTGTCATGTGCTTCACTGCGTATCTAAAAAGAGCGTAGGTCTTGCCGCTGCTTTTTGTGCTTCTCAAGATAGCTTAGTTTTGAAGCACTTACCGGAGCTTCTTTTTTCGCTGGCTCCGCGCAGGCTCCGCATCTTCGTGTGCCTGGACTTCCTCGCGAAGTTTTTCCGGACTTGAACGGAAGCACAAAAAGCGCTAGATTGGTGGTGACCTATGTAAGGTGGCACACGAACACATACACAGGCGTTATCGTGCATTTGTGCGGACTAAAAACATCGGGAATATTTCTGCGAACTTCAAAGTTCAACACCATTTTCATCGGACGAACATTTGCTTTTCATATCGTTGGACGCTCACCGAAATCGATTTGAGCTAGAATTTCACTTGCGCACTTTGTAGGTTGACTTTAACGAAAAAAACGCACGATAACATTGTGTATGTGTCATGTGCTTCACTGCGTACTTGAAAGAGTGTGCGTCTTACCGCGCCTTTTATGTTTTCAAGATAGGTTAGGGAAGAAGGTCTTGCCAGAAGTTATCTTATCTGACCTCAAGCAGTTTCGGCATCTAAGATGGCAAAAAGTTCTTCGCTAAGTTTTTCCGATCTTGGATGGAAACATAAAAGGCGCTATTTTAGTGGTGACCTATGTAGGGTGGCACACGACCACATACACGGGCGTTGTATGCAATTCCAGGCATCTG
>DDTF01000019.1 GCA_002345965.1 Flammeovirgaceae bacterium UBA2371 | reverse complement strand
CGCTAAGTTTTTCCGATGTTGGAGAGAAACACAAAAGGCGCTATTTTAGTAGTGACTTATGTAGGGTGGCACACGACCACATACATAGGCGTTGTGTGTAATTTATGATAGCACTAAAAGAACATTTTCTTATTAATATTCGACCGAACAAAGTTAGAGTCGAGAACCTTATTACTCGAGAATCTCTCGAATCAGAGGACGCATTAGTATTTGGAAATGATAGGCTTTTATTAACTGATACAAACGAACCTGAACAAACTCTTAGACAACTGATAAATAAGCTGTCATCTGATAATCTAATCACTATTTCCAGAACGCTTGTAATTAATCCATATCACCCGAACATTTCTGAATTCACTGACATTGAAAAAATGGCATTTCGTGATATGGCTGTGAATCTTGGAGCGAAAATAGTGCGCTTCAAATTCGGAGAGAATGTCACGAGCAGTCAACTTGACTTGGAATCTCTTGCGACACAAACAGAGGTATAAAAAAACTACACACAACAACATGTATGTGTCATGTGCTTCACTGCGTATCTGAAAGTGTGTGCGTCTTACCGCGCNNCTTTTGTGTTTTTCAAGATAGGATATGCGGGAGGTCTTGCCGGTGGTTCTTTTATCTGGCCTCAAGCAGATTCGGCATCTAAAATTGCAATAAGTTCTTCGCTAAGTTTTTCCGATGTTGGAAGGAAACACAAAAGGCGCTATTTTAGTAGTGACTTATGAAAGGTGGCACACGACCACATACATAGGCGTTGGCAACCATTATCCCTACTTAAGAATAATAGATGAGCATGGAGGATTCCACACTGCACCTAGCGAAACAGGAACTTCGGTTTTTAAACAGTGTTGTGGACATGATTTCAATTTTTCTCATTTGGTTTCTGTTGTGCCTAATACTAATGTTGTTAGGACTAGAGAATATATACACGGACGAAAAAGGAGCTAAAATTCCAGTTATCTCTACGATAATCGCTGTTCCCACATTTTGGTGTTATTATATATTGAGCGAGTTTCTATGGCAGCGGACAATTGGTAAGTTGTTAACTAAGACTAAGGTTGTAACAATATCTGGAGATAAGCCAACTTTCTTGCAAATACTCGGGCGGACATTGAGCAGAAGTATTCCTTTTGAATATCTATCCTACTTTGTATCTATGAGTGGAATTCATGACCGACTTTCTGGAACGCGAGTGATAAGGGAATGAAGAAAACGGTTGCCAACATCATGTATGCGCCATGTGCTTCACTGCGTATCTGAAAGTGTGTGCTGCTCACCGCTGCTTTTTGTGTTTCCCTGTCTTGGATAGGGTAGAAGTTCTTTCCGGAGCCACTTGCTTCACTGGCTACGCGCAGGCTCCGCATCATTAAATGTAATAAGTTCTTTGCTAAGTTTTTCCGGAACTTGAACGGAAACACAAAAAGCGCTATTTTGGTAGTGACTTATGTATGGAGGCACACAGCGCATACATGGGCGTTGTGGCTCATGCCCTGGGACGATAAAGTTTCACGAAAAATTGTGTATTTTTGGTTGATATTTAGATTAAAATGAAAGTAACAGACCTGAAATTTAACCTGATTGAGAGCTATTTGGGGCTTTTACGCAATTTAAGTCCAGACAGCAAGCTTGAGTTAATCTCTAAGCTTTCTGACTCCTTAAAAGGCTCAAAGAAGCCCATCAATAAGTCAATTGGTGATTTATATGGTGCTTTCATTTCAAAGAAATCTGCTGACGAAATCATTACCTTCCTCAAGGACAGCAGACATTTTAACAGAAAGACTGAGGAATTTTGAAAAAATATCTTCTTGACACGAACATCTGCATTTATTTCTTGAAAGGACAATTTGAACTCGACAAGAGATTTGAAAAGGCGGAAGTCGAAAACTGTTTTGTTTCAGAGATTACTGTTGCTGAATTAAAATTCGGAGCAGAAAATAGCGAAAAGAAGGAGAAACTTGGTGGAAAAGCATTCTAGCAAGAAGATTGATCCTTACGTATTTGGGCTTCAAGTTATGGACTCGGAGTTTGATAGAATTCTTTTAGATATGAAAATGTATCTTGAAGGATACCTAAAGTCAATCCAAGAATAATTTTTTATGGCAGGACTTATTGGCCAGCTGCCAACATGATGTATAAACATGGCTGGGTTCAGAATTACGTTTGGTCACGTGGGACATGACACAGCTTCGTAGGCCCAGCCACGTTTCATACACGGGCGTTAGCGTTCATGCCTTTGAACATCCATGTAAATTTGTAGTATATCTAAAAAGTATATACCTTTGTAAAAAGGTAATACCATGAAAAATCTATCATTAAAGCTTGATGATGACATTTTCCAGGAGACTGAGAAAATAGTTACAAAGGTTAAAAAGAACCGGAATAGGTATATAAACGAGGCTATTGAACTCTACAATCGACTTCATAGAAGAAGACTTCTGTCAAAACAACTAAGTAAGGAATCAAAAATTGTTTCCAAGGATTCATTGGAAATTTTGGCTGAGTTTGAAAAGTTGAACGATGAGAATTAAACAATTTGAAATCTGGGTGGCTGACCTAAATCCAAGAATTGGGACAGAGGCCGGAAAAATCAGACCTGTACTTGTTGTTCAGACCGACTTACTTAATAAGGAGCATCCTTCAACTATTATCTGCCCAATAACAACAAATGTAAAGCTTGACTCTGAGATACTGAGAGTTCATTTAAAGAAGTCAAAATTTGGACTAAAGGAAGATTGTGATGTAATGATTGACCAAGTAAGGGCAATTGACAATAAACGACTTACAAAAAGAATTGGCGAAGTGGACAGTTACATCGCAGACAAGATTAGAGAAAACTTAAGGGTAGTTCTGGATTTAGACTAGTTGGTACGAAACGCCAACAAGATTTATGTGTCATGTGCTTCACTGCGTATCTGAGAGGGCGTGCGACTTACCGCGCCTTTTGTGTTTTTCAAGATGGGATAGGGAAGAATGGCTTTCCGGAGGTTATTTTATCTAACTCGTGCAGACTCGGCATCTAAGATTGCAATAAGTTCTTCGCTAAGTTTTTCGATCTTGGTAGGAAACAAAAAAGGCGTTACTTTGGTAGTGACCTATTAATGGTGGCATATGACCACAGTAAGCAAGACCTGCAATGCTTAAAGGAAAGTTAGACATCACTTGGTTTCCTAATTCTTGGATTCGATTGAGAACAAAGAATAAGATTATCTATTTTGACCCGGCCTACCTGACGACCTGCTTTTCAAAGTATGTAGACAAAACTGAATTTACAAAATGGCCGGATCCAATCGATGGACTCCCAAACGGCCTTGAAAAGGCTGACTTTATTTTTATAACCCATCATCATAAAGACCATTGCAAGAAAGTAACGTCAGATAGACTTCTAAAACTCAAAACAAAAATGTATGCTCCCATTTCATGCAAAAAGGAACTTGGGGCATCTTTTCAAACAGTTAAAGCTGGAGATATTCTTGATCTTGATTCTAAAATATCAATAAACGTTATCGATGCCTATAATACTGATACGGGCAGTTCGACAAGAAAACAACACAAGAAAGGCAAAGGCGTTGGATATATCCTGACCATAGGTTCATTGGTAGTTTATCACGCAGGGGACACTGATTTTATTTCCAGCATGAAAGAATTAAAAAACATTGATATTGCATTTGTTCCAATCGGAGGAAAATTTACTATGAACATTGAAGAAGCGATAAGAGCGACTTTAGTAATTAATCCACGAATTGTAATTCCAATTCATCATCTTGGCCAAAACCCAGGTATATTCTGCTTGAAATTGAGCAAGAAAAGTAAGATAAATTGCATTGTTCCAGAAATAGGGCAAATAATAAAACTATAAGCACTGCAGGTAACTTCATGTTCAATTAATAATTCCTCAACAATCGTGCTTCAATTAATGATACCGGTATACTCGGTCAAAGTTTACAATAAGAAATAAACCCAGGCCACATATTATAAGTGAAGAGAACAAGTCTCACATGATGTTTAGTGGTCCTGGGTTCATTTACTTTAAACAACCTCTGAAATTTGATAATCTTTAAATTCAATAATTTAACCAGTGCCTAGTTTATAAGGTTGCTGGTTTTTTAATACAAAATATATTCTTGACAGTAACTTTCTGGCAATAATGATAATCGCTCTTTTTGGAATATGCCTCTTCTTCAGTTCTTCGTAGCGCTGTTGCATAACAGGATCTTTGACAATCGAAGTCCAGGCACATTCTACCAACGCACTGCGCAAGGCATTGTGCCTGCGATAAGTCATTCTACCACGCCAATCGTGCTCACCGCTCGCATGTATCATTGGCTTGAATCCAATGAAACTGTTCAGTTTTTTGAAATTCTTAAATCGATTGATGTCCTGTAATTCAGTCAAAAGTTGGACAGTTGTAAGTGGCCCAATGCCAGGGATTGTTCTGAGTAGCTTTGCATTGGTCTTATACCGTTCCACTTTTTGTAATTTTCGCACCTCGATGGAGGTCTTGAGGAAATGGCGGTATAAGAAATGATATTGTTCCAGAAGTGAATTCAAAGTAATTCGTAGTTGGGTATTGGGTAATTCAACCGTTTTAAGCCAATGAAGGAAAGCTTTCGCCCAATAGCTATTATCGAATTTAGCAGGTATAGGAATGCCGGAAAAGATAAACTTATCTTTAATGCGATTCTTCACACGCACCAAGTCACCCCATAATTTTTTCCGAAACCTAAAGAGTTGTCTGTCGGTCTCGGTCTGTTGATTCGGTAAGTGGATGGCACGTAGTAATCCCGACTTTAATAGCCTCGCAATTTTTCTGCTGTCTCGCGAGTCCGTTTTATTGGTCCTTTCTTCACTGCTGGTAGGGATATCGGCAGGGTTAATAACAATGCATTGATACCCATACGATAAGAGTTCACGACAAATCCAAAAACCAAATTTGGAGGCTTCATAGGCACATGATACTTTGGCACCAGGAAACCATCTGTCTAAATATATTTTTAGTGCTTCAGGCTTAGGTGGCTGACTAAAAGTTCGATGATGAACATCCTTGGTGAGGATGGTTATAGTCCACTGCTTTTTGTGTACATCTATACCAACATATAACTGCGCATTGCTGAAATCAGATTTTTTTGTTCCCATAATTCTATTTTCTAATCAATTTAGCTAGCAAAGAATTATTGCATGGTTCGATAGATGTTGTACTTAATTGCTTGCCTGAAAGCGCTACGCCCACCACGCTTTATTGAGTTTTTCGCGTTAGCACATGGTTTACTAAGGTGTGTACGAGCCATGCAAGGGGTGTTGTTAACCATTCTGACCCATTCTATAGGCATCAAACTAAGCCCATAATTTGTTTGTACAATAAAAATATATTGAATATAAATG
>DDTF01000065.1:1376-4350 GCA_002345965.1 Flammeovirgaceae bacterium UBA2371 | reverse complement strand
CGTTAGCGCCAATTACTGTTGGATAAATGAACTATAAAAAAGGACTATTAATATTTCTATCTTCGGTAGCAGGGCTATTACTTCTAGCAATAATTTACTTCTTCAATGAAGACAAATTCTATACAGAGTATTGGCTTCAAAAGAGAATTGACCAACTTCAAAGTGCATCAACACCAACAGCCTCTATTGACTCAGTAAAGCTTATTAGATATAAATTCTATAATGATCCATCAATAGACGTTTCTATCGAAATAAATAACATTGGGCAATTAGTCATTCATCGACATAGTTGGTTTAAAAACGCTGATAATATCAAGTCGTATAACTTTCAAATAGACAAAAGTGCGCACGAACAACTTAGTAATAAGTTCAAATCGAAATGGAAGAATTCTAGGACTTTGGACGCGGACAATAAACTAGGAGGAACTTATTATTTGCTTGAGTTAGTAGAGGCTGGGCAGCAGACGCAGATTGACTATTATAATGTATCGCCAGACGACAATTTTATCGACTTTAAAGATGAAATAATAGAGTTTGCAAAAAGAACATTGGAAAGTAACAGGCGCTAACATGATGTATGTGTCATGTGCTTCACTGCGTATCTGAAAGAGTGTACGACTTACCGCGCCTTTTGTGTTTTTCAAGATAGGTTAGGATGGAAGCTCTTTCCGGAGGTTCTCTCATCTAGCCTCGAGCAGACTCGGCATCTGAGATTGCATTAAGTTCTTCTCTAAGTTTTTCCGATGTTGGAGGGAAACACAAAAGGCGCTATTTTAGTGGTGACTTATGAAAGGTGGCACACGACCACATACATAGGCGTTGGGCGTCATGCTTTAATTAAATTCGGACTAATGACATTCGAATATTCTGACTCATGGTTACTTCAAGCCATTCGACTCTCTGAGCATGATGACAAGGGAGCGACTTTAATTGATATTGTAAAGGTTGCTGACTACACTAACCGTGCAATAATGACTTATTCAGAGTTTTCAACTGGGGTAAATAAGTTAAAGAGTATTGGACTGGTTACCGAGCGGAACAAACGACTTTTGACAACGGACCATTTAAAAGAATGGTGGACAAAAAAGTTTGACGGAAAGAGAAAAATTGGAGTCCATAAAGGAATGGATGAAATATTAAAGTATCTAAACAAGACCTATGGTACTGTTGAGAAGCAAATGACTAAAATAGGAACCGAAATTACAGATAGCGACTTTGACAAAGCGACAAGGGAGTATCACAAGTGGTTTTCAGACATGGAGAATCAGACAACAACAAAAAAGAAGGTGAAGGGATAAGCACGATCGCCCAACATTATGTATGCGCCATGTGCTTCACTGCGTATCTGAAAGTGCGTGCTGCTTGCCCGCTGCTTTTTGTGTTTCTCTTTCTTGGATAGGGTGGAAGTCCTTCCCGGAGCTTCTAGCTTCACTGGCTTCGCGCAGGCTCCGCATCCCTAATTGTAATAAGTTCTTTGCTAAGTTTTTCCGGAATTTGAACGAAAACACAAAAAGCGCTATTTTGGTAGTAACTTATGTATGGAGGCACACAGCGCATACATGGGCGTTAGCGCCAATGCTTTATGGAGAGAGGATACCGAAATGAGTATAATTGGTTTCAGTTATCTGAGGCAAATTTCAATATAGATGACTTTAGACGAAAATTTGAATCGTATCTACTTGGAAAGTATATATGTGTAACAACTTTTGACAGTGGACCTCTCACGATTTCACCTCAAGAAAAGAATGAGGGTTGGAAAACATTACATGGAATAGCAATCTCACCTGGGTTAAAGAGTAACACTAACATTCCAACTGCGGGCTTCGATGAGTGGTACATATTTGATAGTGTACCTATGAAGTTTGTCATTGAAGAAAAATTCGTAAACTACTTTAACTTAGATTTGTCGGAGGACTCAGATGATGTAACTCGTTTCTGGACTGAAGTAGAGAAGCACAAACCTTATATTTATCTTTCTGATGGAACGAGATTGACAATTGTTTCGTCTGACAACGAACTCGCAAGACAGATAGAATCGCACTGGCGCTAACATTATGTATGCGCCATGTGCTTCACTGCGTATCTGACAGTGCGTGCTGCTCACCGCTGCTTTTTGTGTTTCCCTTTCTTGGATAGGGTAGAAGTTCTTTCCGGAGCCACTTGCTTCACTGGCTTCGCGCAGGCTCCGCCATCATTAAATGTAATAAGTTCTTTGCTAAGTTTTTCCGAAATTTGAACAGAAACACAAAAAGCGCTATTTTGGTAGTGACTTATGTATTGTGGCACACAGCGCATACATGGGCGTTGTGCGCAATTTTTTATGAGAACAATTCTCTTACTTACATTGATTATCGGACTCTCTAGTTGCAGCCGGAAAAGAGAATCTCAGAGTTCTAGTATTATAGTCGACTCTTTAGGATTTTCTCCTCAAGATGACTATGTGGCTTCGACAATTTACAGGTCTCTGGACTCAGACAGTCTTATGATCGACAAGGAAATTGTGGATAGCTTTCTACTAAATTTCATTGCCAATGGACAACTATTAAGAAGGCATGAGTATGGAGGTGGGGACTGTGATGGGGCGTACAGAACTTATAATCTAAAAAACAGCAAATCAATTCTGACGATTGACAAGTACGATTGTGGTGACTACGGATTTGGTAACAACCAATATTTGACAAAGAAAGACTCTGTTACCAATGTAAGAGAATTTAGCGTTGAATGGGATGTTAGTGACGGGAATACATTATACATAGTGACAGAAAGAATGATTAAATTTAAAAATGGAAAGACAATATTGAAAGAGAGACAAAAAAGCATTACTCGACTTGCGGACTTAAAATTTGGAAATGTGCCATTCAAAGACATCGAGCATTTGGCAAATGATGAATATGTCCGGATTAAGAAAGAATTGATAAGCAAAGGAAAAATAGAGTTGTAAAAAACTACGCACAACATGATGTATGTGTCATGT
>DDTF01000065.1:0-1354 GCA_002345965.1 Flammeovirgaceae bacterium UBA2371 | reverse complement strand
TCTTCGCTAAGTTTTTCCGATCTTGGAGGGAAACACAAAAGGCGCTATTTTAGTAGTGACTTATGAAAGGTGGCACACGACCACATACATAGGCGTTGTAAGCCATGCTGTCTCGGTAATGAAAAACACAATATTAATTCTGATAGTCGTTGGACTTCTAAGTTGCGGAGATCGAAATCTCGGACGATTTGCTTCACCATCTGGACTATATTCCTTGGACGTTGAACTTGGAAATAAAGATAACCCGAGTGACAGATATATTCTTATGTTCAAATTAAGGGATCGGGCAGGTGAGGAGTTAGACCACTTAAGAACAGGTGCTTCAGATGTGATGAAATGGTCGGTGACATGGGTAGACAAAAACACAATTATCCTTTATAGTCAGGACATAGGAACTTACGCATGGACTATTGATGAAAATCAAAAGTTTTTTGCCATTGAAAATGTACCGCAAGAAATGATCAATATTGCCAGCGAAGCCTTTAACAAAAAATATAATCGTTGAAACGCACGGCTTACAACATTATGTATGCGCCATGTGCTTCACTGCGTATCTGAAAGTGTGTGCGTCTTACCGCTGCTTTTTGTGTTTCTCTATTTTGGATAGGGAAGAAGTTCTTTCCGGAGCCACTTGCTTCTCTGGCTTCGCGCAGGCTCCGCATCCTTAAATGTAATAAGTTCTTGGCTAAGTTTTTCCGGAACTTGAACGGAAACACAAAAAGCGCTATTTTGGTAGTGACTTATGTATGGAGGCACACAGCGCATACATGGGCGTTAGCGGCAAGCCTAAGCGGCACTGAAACTATGAGTTGGACAATAATACTTTTGCGAGACAAGATCAAAGTTGAAGTGCCAGTCTCAACGATCATTAAATATGTTAAGTGGAAATCAAGCAGGGGTGAAAGATTCCAGGTAATCAAACATGACGACAATAAAATGAGTGCATTCTATGCATACCGCGACACCTTTTATGCTCGAATGGGCTATTTAACAACTTTCGCGAACGAACTTACAATAACCCCTGATCCAACGAATAGCTCCAAAACTGCAATTGATTTCAAAGTACCGCTGCAACGGATGATACTTTATGGTTTGGTAGCCATATTGTTAGTTGGATTCTTCTTATATGCTTTCCCTGAAATTGGCCTTCTACTACCATTCATCATTATCGTAACCTTGTATTTTTATATTGTAGTTAATTTGAACTCTCAGTTCTACTACTTAAAGTGGGATGTGGAACAAATGGAGGAGAAGTTTAAACGACAGACCGTGGACTTGTGATTCGGCCAGCCGCTAACATTATGTATGTGTCATGTGCTTCACTGCGTACCTGAAAGGGCGTGCGTCTTACCGC
>DDTF01000035.1 GCA_002345965.1 Flammeovirgaceae bacterium UBA2371 | reverse complement strand
TAGGCAAAATTCTTGGAAGCACTAGACAAGTACAAGTTTGACAAAACGATCGCACTTACCCCAAGCCTGGCTTAAGTTTGTAACTTAAGCCATATCTCTAAACCTTTCGTACAATTATTCTGATCTTGAAAGGAAACACAAAAAACGCTATTTTGGAGTGACTTATGTATTGTGGCACCTGCCTACTGCAGGCAGGCACAAAGCGCATACATTGGCGTAGGCAGTTATTTAAAATGAGAACAATCCTATTACTATTTCTAATACTATTCTTTTCATGCAAAACTGAAGAAAAGAAACCAAATGATTTACCGGAAGTCATCTTGGCAGACTTTCAGTCACAAATCGATTCTCTATTTAATTCAGTCATTACAGACGATCAACCTGGAGCGGCAGTATTAATAAGCTATGGCGATTCAGTGTTATTCTCAAAAGGTTTTGGCTTAAGAGATTTATCAACAAAAGCTCCTATCACACCATCAACTAATTTGAGGATTGGATCGGTCAGTAAACAGTTCACCGCACTAGGCATTTTATCTTTGGTTGAAGAAGGCCTTCTTAACCTGAATGACAGCATTTATAAATTCTATCCCTATAAAAGTCTGGAAGGAGTTACAATAAAACAAATGCTAACACATACATCGGGTATAGTTGATGCTGATACCGAATTTTGGAAAAAATGGACTCTTGATAGACCAGCAACGAATAACGACATCATTGAATGGTATCGGAAACATGACCGGAAAGATTTTAATCCTGGAGAAAAATTCGAATATAACAATGCAGCCTACGAACTGCTTGCTTCGTTAATAGAAGAGATTAGTGGGAAAGAGTTTTCGGAATACATCAAGGAAAATGTGCTCGACAAAGCAGATATGCAATCAAGTTTGTTTTACAATTTATCAAGACCTACTCACATACCGGAAAGGGCCTTTTGTTATGAAAGGGACAGCACAGGAATTTGGAATAAAGTGGATGGTCATTATCTTAATGGAATAGTTGGAGCTGGTTGTCTTTACACTAACCTAAATGACTTTGCCAAGTATTCCAAGGCCCTTCGACAGCGAACAATATTAAATACAAAGATTGATTCTCTTCTGTTCCAACCCATGATTGCAGTTAAGGGGCTTGCAGATCGTGATTTCTATATCATAAAGGAATCAGGCTCCTTTTATGGATTGGGTTGGGAGCTTAATGATACAATGGCTGTCCACGGAGGAGAAACATTTGGAGCACAATCCTTTGTTGTTTTTGAATTTAACAGACCTCTTACTATTGCCATCTTCATGAATTCCAATAGCCTGTTTGAAAATGAACCCAATTTGATTGATGCAACCTACAGATTGACCGACAATTATATAAAAACAACTGCCAACACAGTGTATGATTAATTGCTGTTGCCTATGTTGGTCTTTCTTGACCAACAAAGTGTTCCCAACTAGCACAAGCGTCTCGCTTGGGCCCCCTATGTTTTGCTAAGTCTTTCCGATCTTGAAAGGAAACACAAAAAGCGCTATTTTGGAGTGAAATGAGCGAACACCTTCCTATATCATCCTCCAATAAGTCTATTGCTGTTCTCCCTTTTGTTAATATGAGTGCCGACCCTGAGAACGAATACTTCAGCGATGGTATTACGGAAGAAATAATCAACGCCCTCACCACCGTGAAGGGCTTGAAAGTCATTGCGCGCACATCCTCTTTTGCATTTAAAAATAAAAATATAGATGTGCGAACCATTGGTGATCAGTTAGGGGTAAGTACTATTTTGGAGGGGAGCGTCCGGAAAGCCAAAAACAAGGTTCGTATTACAGTGCAGTTAGTCAGTACTAATGACGGCACTCACTTCTGGTCAAAGAATTTCGATCGTGATTTGGAAGATATATTTGCACTGCAAGATGAAATAAGTTTACACATTGCTGACCAGATACGGGAAAATTTTGGTCACCTCAATATTCAGGAACATCTGATTGAAGCGCCCACACAAAATATGGAGGCCTACAACCTTTATCTTAAAGGTCGGTATCAGCATTTAATGTGGGATGGACAAGGGATCGCAAATGCCATAGCACTCTATGAACAATGTGTAGCCATAGACCCCTCATTTGCTTTGCCTTACTTTGGTTTGGCATATTGTTATGCCATGGCCGGATCCTGGGGAAATAATAAAGGCTTATTGCAGCTATCTGAAGAGAAGCTCAGCAAAGGTTTTAAGCTGGACAAACAATCCTTTGTAGGGTATTTTAGTAAAGCGACATTGTCCTTTTGGGGTCAATGGGATTTCATCAAGGGCCATAAATATTTTCAAAAAGCAATAGCACTTAATCCATCCTACACGGAAGCAGAAGAAGGGTTATGCGAATTGTATACAGCAGTGGGGTATTTCGAAAAAGCACTCTGGCATGCTGATAATATTTTAAAAATCAACCCTTTGGCTCCGAATCATTATTTTACTAAAGCCAATATTCATTATTTAAACGAGGACTACACCAAAGCCCTGGATTGTATAGAGACCTCCTTAAGCATCAATCCGGATTTCACACATCCCATCGCATTAAAACAACTTTGCCTAATTCTTACGAAAGATTACGAAAAACTAAATGACTTCTTAAGTCAAACCCCTTTGGCCGAGAGACCAGAAGAATGCAGGGTATTGTACCAATTGGTCAATCCGGAAGATAATATCGATATTGATATCAGCAGGGTGAGCTCAATGATAAAAGAAGATTCAGGAGGAACGCTTTTTCCCTGGCAACTTTTTTTGTTGGTCCATTTGGACAAACACGAAATGGCATTGGACTTTTTGGAAGAAAACATCAGGATGCGTACCGGTCAAATCATCAACTTTATGAATATTCCGCTGCTTAAACCTTTACGTGGGCATCAGAGGTTCCAGGATTTACTGCAAACCGCTTTCCGTAAGGAGCTATTACCCATTGATTCCGAAAAACAAATACGAATTGCCCCTCCCAAAGCCTTAATGTCTGATACTGAAATCGACATGGTTTTAGAGATGATTGAAAAAGGAATGAAGGAAGAAAAGTGGTTTCGAAACTCATCTTTATCTTTACGCGAGCTAGCCGAAAACGTGAATATTAGCAGTAACAAGCTTTCTTGGTTACTAAATGAACGAATTGGCCAAAACTTCAATGAATACATCAATAGTTTTCGTTTGGAGAACTTCAAAGAGAATGCCCTAAATCCTTCCAATAGCCACCTTACCCTTTTAGCGATAGCTTATGAAAGCGGCTTTAATTCTAAAACGGTATTCAATGCCTTCTTTAAAAAAATTGAAGGGATGACACCGAAAGCTTGGTTGAGGTCTAATCAAAATTAAGCCAGTTTAAAAGACCCAAATCTTATTATTAAGTTCGGAATTACATTTCAGAACGATTTGCCTTCCTTTCTACTCCATTTTTGCATTATCAAATTGATAAAGCAGAGTAATTAATCATTGGATGATTTGCTTTGTAGCAAACGGAATTTTAAAAAAAATGTAATTATCATGAAAAATCTATTTACCATTCTTTTACTCTCATGCACACTCAGTGCTTTAGCTCAAAAAAGCTCCCCAGAGGGTACTACAACTGAAGTAAAGTATAAGTACAGAGTAAGTATACCTTATTTTGTTCCTGAAGGACTTATTGTAAGTTCCTGGCACGATCGAACAAGTACACAACACTTAGAGCTTCATGTAAAACGCAACCTGGATAATAAGAACATCATAGGACTGAAGTTTGCCCACTTTCGATTGTTCCAGCCAATGGGAATCACATGGTGGGATGGTCTTTTGGATAAGATAGAATCGGAAAGTGAATACTATCCGGGACATGTGCGAACAGCAGGTGTAGGCATCACGTACCAACGTATGCTATGGAAAGGGTTATTTGCAACTGCTGAAGTGCTACCGCAATTTCAAACCTATTTGGATTTAAACGGTAATAAAATTGAAAATGGTTTTAAACTTTATACTTCGTATCATTTGGGCTACCATATCGCTTTTGGTAAGAAAAAACATTTTTTCATAGAACCACAGATTAATTGTATGCTCTGGACGTCTGACAAAAATGCTCCTGATGGATTTAAGGAGTTGGATGATAAGTGGAGAAACTACTTTCTTCTTGAGCCACAGATTTACTTAGGGTGGAATTTTTAAATTATTTTCTGACAAGTCAGGACTTACAATTCTTGACTTGTCATAGACTATAAGTACAAAAGAATATATAGCATATCCGGCAAAAGAGGAATAACAGAAAATATAAATTTGACTTTATCTGATTACGTAAAAAGAAGAAACGGTGTACCCTTAGGTAACAGTGATTCCCTTAGCAATATGTTAAACCGTTCCCTGGGAGCTGGAAAGTTTTCGATATTCTGGCAATACTGGAATCCGATCTGGGGATATTATCTGGGGAAATATATTTTCAAACCACTTAAATTTATCTTTCCCTCAGCATTATCACTGATAATAACTTTTGTTGTCTGTGGATTTATACATGACCTGGCCATCATGTTATTAAAGTTGAAATTTACCTTACTCCTAACTCCATGGTTTTTATTTATGGGTCTCAGTGTGATTTTAGGCGACTATGCGAAAATTGATTACTCAAGATTTCCATGGATGGCGCGAGCTGTAATCAACATTTTAGTCATATCAAGTTGTCTGTTAATAGCGTATCAAGTAAGAATATAATGGAGTTTATAAAAACCTTGGTGATGTCAATTTTTCTGCTTGTTGCTTTTGTCGCATGTCAGCATATTGAAAATTCAAATCTTACGTTGTTCAGTGACCAAATCCCAACAGATACCTCCTTGGTTTTTGGACAAGATATTATTTCAACTGAGCATAAAGAATTCGCAATCACTTTCAGTCCGGAAATGGACGAATTAACATAAATGGTGCCTGGACGGAATCTCAAAATCTAGGGGCTATGATCAATACGGACCAATGTGAAATGTGTCCCAGTGTATCACCTGATGGAAAGTACTTATTTTTAGCGGCTCGCCTGGGCCCTATAAGTTATCCGGTCTTGGAGGGAAACCTAAAAGGCGCTATTTTGGTATTGACTTAAGACACACGATCAAATGTATAGACGTTGTGTGCCATTAAATCTCAAAATCACACTTTGAGACGGATATCAGATGGATAAAATCAATGTGAAAAAGAAGCAAGTTCTGCAAAGAAAGGGCAGCCTGCAAAGCAAAGGTTATATTGTAGAGTCTGGTTTGCTTAGAAGTTATACCATTGATGGAAATGGGAAGGAGCATATTTTTATGTTCGGCCCTGAGGGTTGGATAGTTACTGACTATGCAGCAGCAGATGAACCTTGCGATTTGTATATTGATGCCTTAGAAGATTCAGTGGTTATCCAAATTGAAAAAAACTCCGAGTTAGAAATCGACCTCAAAAAAATCATGAAGCGAATGAGGGTACTACAAAGGAGAATTGTTATGCTAATGAGCGAATCTGCAATTGATCGCTACAACCACTTTATTTTAACTTACCCTACCATCGTACAAAGAGTACCTCAATACATGATTGCATCCTATCTGGGGATTACCCCTGAAGCATTGAGTGCTGCTAAAAGTCAGCGCCTAAAGCCTCGAAAATAGTCTAATCCGTTTTCTTAATCTACATTAATGTGTAGCCATTCTTTCCTTCTGATCTTTGTATCGTAATAAAGATTTAAACGATTAAAATCAGAAGAAATGAATGTAGTACTATGGATAGTCCAAGGTTTATTGGCTCTCATATTTTTAATGGCCGGTGGAATAAAGCTCTTCAAATCCAAAAAAGAACTGAGTGATAAATTGGGTGATTGGGTGGACCAATATTCTAACATCAGCATTAGATTAATAGGATTATTAGAGCAGTTAGGAGCTATAGGCATCATCTTGCCAATGGCTATTGGTGTCTTCCCAATATTAACCCCTCTAGCTGCAATGGGGCTTGCTATGACCATGGTTGGAGCAATGAAACTTCACTATCAACGAACAGAAAAAAGCAAGGTCATAACAAACATGGTTTTGATGCTTCTCGCCTTGTTTGTTGCGATTGGAAGGCTGTTCATAACGCCAATTATATAAGTCTTAGAATTTGAAATCACAAGCTGAAAATTATGAAAGAAAAAATATTAGCAATTGAAGCGCTTCAAACGCCTTAGCCAAGTCATGGATGTGCGTGGTACGTGTGGCCAGGTAATGTGTGCAACTTAGGTGCTGTCATTTCACAAAGCCTTTATAACACTTTTGGTTTCTACGAAACAAACTCCTAAGTCAAGGGTCAATGCTGTTATTTTGTCACTTGTTAGAAAATTGTCCCAAGATTTAGATCCTCCTTCTTCATAATGAGTAAGGTAATCCCAATCATTTATGTTTCAAACCATGATTCGTGTCCTTGCGAACCATGGCTTTTACAGGTATCCATTACTGTACGTTAACAATCGAGTCAGGTTCACCGCCTTTTTTAACTCGAAGTCCATCGCTGCTACAATGCTATGCATCGCAACCAACCGCCTGTCAATGGACATTGCATCGCGTGTACAAAAATCATCAATAGCAACTTTTGCCTCGCGATAGCCTTCTGCTTCCAGTTTTTCTAAAACAGAAATTGTGTTTTCTTCTATTGTAATGTTTCGTTTTTTAGGTTCGAATCCCATCTGTTCGATTACCGACTCCGCCACCCCCCAGGTTGACCATGGATTTTGCCCCGTTACCAGATTTCCATCTATACTCACTTTGTTCAGGTACATAAAACCTTCATTAAAGCTTGCACCATTTTGGATGAGTTTGTCTTGCAGCAGAAAAGGAAATATTTCGGCAGCATCCGGGATAAGCAACAACTCTTCTTTGTCTGTAAAACTGCTGACTTGACGATTCGCTATTAGTAATTCTCCGTTACTGAGCCTAACGTTTACAAGTGCAGCAGGACCATGGCATACCGCGCTCACTATTTTACCAGACTCATAATATTCTCTGATGAGCGATTGAATGTATTCATTGTCCGGAAAGTCGAACATGGCACCTTTGCCACCCACAAAATATATCGCCTGATAAGCCTTTGCATCCACATCCTTTATTGCAAAGCTCTCCTTTACTTTTGCTTGCGCATTGGCGTCATTCAAAAAAGCGTAATCATATTCATTCATATCATCGCCATCGATGACTACGGGTGGTGCGCCACCCAGCGGGCTGGCCACATCCACCTCAAAACCATTGGCCTGAAATACATAATAGGCGCGGGACAACTCTGTCAATTCAAACCCTGTGCTTTTACCACTGCTGCCCATCTGGCTGGTGCTTGTAACCACTGCCAATATTTTACCGCGGTAGGGAACAATGTTTTCTGTAAGAAAGGGGAGATCAGAAGGAGAAATAGCCTTGATATCCTTTGCCGATTCGGGTAACGGAGGAAGCAAGCTCATGAACCATACCCCGAACAAAACGATGGATACAATCGATCCTGCCAATACGATCAGTGACCACTTGATAATTTTTCTTTTACCAGACATAACTTTGTTGTTTGTTTATGGGGCAAAAGTGGGTCTATCCGATGTCAAAGGCTCTTCAAATGATCATTTCGAAAGAGAAAAAGATCATTTTGACAGTTGCTGACGGTAAGTCATGGGTGTTTCGCCCGTTTGCTTTTTAAAAGCAGTGTTGAAGCTGGAAATGCTGTTAAACCCGACCTCATAAGCGATAGAAGCTATGGTTTGGTTTTTGAACTCTTCAAGGTGGAGCAATCGTTTGGATTCCTCAATCCTGAATGCATTCACAAAACTATTGAAGTTATTGCCACTTTTTTGATTGATCACCTGAGACAGAACCTGTGGGCTTACATTTAGCGATTCACTCAATGATTTTAGGGAAAGGTTGGTGTTTTGGAATTGCTTCTCATCCACAATGAGTTTTAACGCTTTGGCATAGATATGGTCGCTTTGTTCCTCTGAGACGGGTGTTGTTTTGTATTTTATATGGTCAATCTTGGGAATGTACCCTTTGCTGATGACAATAAAGCTTATTACATATGCTACAATAGAATAGAGAATAGGTCCAATCACATAAGGGATAACATCGTCAAACAGGTTTAGTACATAGGCCACCCAAATGACGAGAAGGCCGTAAAAGAACAAGCGCAATAAAGCAAAGGTATCCAAGCTAAGACCAGCATCTTTTTGCTGAAGGACATACCGATAACTAAACAACAGATAAACAAGAAAATGAAGGTAGTATCCAATAAAAAGTGTTACGAATAATGCGAGCGGCAAAGTTGTCGTGTGACGCTCCTCCAATTGTAATCCAATGACGAAGCCCACGATTGCTGGGATGAAATGGAGAAAGTGCTTCGTAGTCAGCCGAAATGATTTACGCGTGCAGGAGAGCGCAAAGAGGTAATACAGCGGTCCAATAGCCATGATAAGGCTGAGTCCCCCAAAAATGATTTTGATATCAATGCTATCGGTGAATTCCAGAAACACCGATTTCCCAACCCTGATGGATAGAACAATTAGAAGTGCACTTAATAATTTGTTGGAGAGCGAATTTCCTTTCCGGTAACCCCAGAGAAATAAGGCCAGAAATAAGCCATGGAGAACACCCAGTCCACTAATGACAACCAAAATAATATCATTTGCACTCATCAGACGCAAATTAATTCAAATGATGCATTGTACCACCACAGAAATCAACTCAAAGATTTCTTGGGGGGGGGGGCTCTTGCCATTGCCTTGGATTGTGGGTAGTCTATGCTCCAGATTGGGCAATGTTTTGCCACCAATGGCCAGATGGGTACAGGAACAAATTCCCGATGAATCCTGAAAAATACCAAATTATATAGCTTAATAAATTCGGACTGTTCTTTTCATAAACGAAATGTAACTTCTGAATAAACCCAACAGGCCACAACATGATGTATGCGTCTTGTACCTCCCAGGCTTTCCTGCATTTTCGCAGCGGCCGGTCCCACCCCACCCTCTTATGTCGAAAGAACAGGCTTTTATGCATGGCTGGTGACCATAAATAGTTTTATCTTAGTGGAGTAATCTCCAGAGGTAGATCACGCGTAGGGGTGATAGATTGGTGCTTAGCTAACATTTTAATGAAAATGGAAAACATCCTCTCAAAATATCACAAGCATCTTCTGGTAGTAGCCCTTATACTATCATCAATAGCGATTTCAATAAGAGGAAGTAATGGTGAAGTTAAATTGGTTTTACATAACTATCCTGCCCTAATAACTTTATTGATAACAGTAAGCCTATTCTTAGTTGCCATCTATTTTCAGATTAATAGAAAGAAAATTTCTAATCTTTCAAATCAAATAAAAGAGCAGTCCCAATTTAAAGATGATAGAATAGATGTTCTTCTTGATGGATTGACAGAAAGACAAAGGGAAGTGTACGGCTTGATTATATCAGGAAAGACAAATAAAGAGGTAATGACCGAGCTATTCATTGAGCAAAGCACGCTGAAATCCCATATTAACCAGATATATAGAAAACTAGACATCAGAAGCAGGAGAGAGTTAAAGTCGAAAATAAAAACTTGAAAATCAGTGTGATATATAAAATCAACCCTTTATCAACCCCCAATTATTCGTTCAAACTGATAACAATAGAGAAATTGCGTTCATAAATTTTCACTTAAATGGATGTTTTATGAAAAGTAATTTATTGTACTTCGCCATGTTGCTGTTAGTTCTATGCTTGCCATTCAGGGGTAATGAAGAAGGAGTTCGCTGGCTATGGACAGATATCATTTGGATACCCATGTCTCTGATATTTATTTCATTGGTTTGTATCGGCTTTTACATGTATAAGAAAGAAAGCATGAATAAAACAAACGTTAACTAACATTGGGCAAAGAACATAGGGCGAATGGCGCTTTCTGAAAATTTTAACTTCTTAGCAAACTTTGGCTCGGAGGACAAGTTTACAGCTCCGAACGCCCTACGTTTCATACCCTAAACCGTTAGCGGCAACAAAATGAAAAGAGTATTCATAATCTCATTATATGTCTGGATTCCCTTCTTGAGTTATGCACAGAATGATTCAACTGAAGATTTGGAAGCCTACTTTTCGGCAATGATTGTTAGTGATTTTGATTCTTCAATTCACTGGTATTCCAAAACTTTAGGGTTTGAAGTAGTTAGTAGGGTCGAGTCAGTAGAAAGAGGATTTAAACAATCGAACCTTAAAAGAGGAGATGTATTGATTGAACTAATCCAATTGGACAAAGCACTTAATCTTGAAGATATTGTCCCGAACTACAACAATAAAATGAGATTAATTGGTTTTTTTAAATTAGGTTTTTTGGTTAAAGATTTCGATAAGTGGATTGACCATTTCACTAATGAAAAAGTAGATTTTTATGGAGGTATTGTAACGGATGATATAACTGGGAAAAGGATGGTAATTATTACTGACCCTGACGGTAACCGAATTCAGATTTTTGAAAAATAAAAATGTTACTAACAAATACTAAAATGAAAATCAGAACTAGACAATTTGAAATGGTAATGCGAAAGAGAAGTTTTCATGCTTCTGGCAACTGGGGCGTATTGTCATTTTAGTAAGACGTTATTGACAAATGGTAGGTCAAAGTCGTCAACATTTAAATCAATGGAAAAATTAATTTATGCTTTCAATAGCCATAGGCATATATTAGCATATAATTGATGAATCTAAGGTCGAGATTATCCACGACATCCAAATAGAGCGCTATGGTGGTGCTAATGGAATTAGAGACAAAGGCGCATTGGAGTCCGCTCTAAATCGACCTTACCTAACATTTGACTCCAAAGAACTGTATCCGGAACCTATTGATAAGGCTGCAGCAATTTTGGAAAATCTAATAACAAATCATCCATTTATTGATGGCAATAAAAGAACTGCGTTTGTCCAATTGAAATTGATTTTAATGGAGCATCAAACGGATATAGTTGAAGGTGAAAATAAAAAATACACCTTTGTCATTGAAGCTGCTTCAGGCGAATTAACATTTGATCAAATTAAAGATTGGATTGCTAGCAGAGTTAAGTAAGTTTAAATACTGAATAAATATACGGCCAAATCAATTGAACTGTTTATTCAAATAAAAGAGTAAAATAAACTCAGCACAACAATGTAGATAATTAATTAAATGGGCTCAAATATTGATTGTTAAAAACTAAAAGATAAATAGTAAGCACGTGTGTAACTTTGAAAACAAAAAAATGAAAGAAATTAAATACCCAAAATCCTTTTCACATATAGGAATAACAGTACCAGATATTAACAAGGCTGTAGAATTTTATGAAAGTGTTATGGGTTGGTATGTAATAATGTCACCCTCCACTGTTAAGAAGGAATCGGAAACCGCCATTGGACGAATGTGTATTGATGTATTTGGAGAGAATTGGGAAGAGTTTGAAATTGCTCATATGTCAACTTCTGACGGAATTGGGATTGAATTGTTTTCCTTTCCACATGGAATAAAAGAAGTACCTGAATTCAATCCATTTAATACGGGACTTTTCCATTTTTGTGTACAGGATCCAGACATTGAGAACTTGACCAAAAAAATAGTGGAGGCTGGCGGAAAACAAAGAATGCCAATAAGAGAATACTATCCCAACGAAAAACCCTATAAAATGGTATACGTACAAGACCCATTTGGTATTGTATTTGAAATTTATACGCACAGCTACGAATTGACCTATTCATCTGGAGCATACCAAAAATAGAAAACTGTTACATAGCAACATGCATTATCAATAGCGGTTTAAGTACCCTACCCATGAATGCGAATAGCTTATATATGGGTGATAAATTGTTGCTTATTCTTTATCAATAAAAAAAGAATATAATTTAAAACTCTCCTTAGGGTGCCATGAAGACTAAAATTAAGACTGAAAATAACAAAATGTTATTACCTAAAATTGAGGCACTTTGTGAAAAAGAAGCAGACAACGGAGTTAAGAAAAAGTATCTTTACGCATTAGAAAAAGGTAAGAGATATATGAAAAATAGCATCATTGTATCCCTTAATAGTATTTTCATAAATGGGTAAGAAAATCACCAATCAAACTTCATCAACCTCTTATTCAAGTAAAACAGACGGTAACAACATAAAAGAATGCAAGATTTACTATTTGACTTTATCTCAAAATACGTTACGCTGACAGAAGCCGAGAAGAACGCCATCGTTTCTTTGGATCTATTTCGTACCTTAAAGAAAGGGACAACCATACTCAAAAAAGGACAGAAATCGAAGGACAGCTACTTTGTGCTGGAAGGCTGTATTCGGATTTATTACATAATAGACGGAGATGAAAAAACAACAGCTTTCTATACAGAAATGGAGGCTTTGACACCCCCTTGCGTAGTAAGCAAAACTCCGTCTGAATATTACGTAAGTTGTGTGGAGGACAGTATACTTTTGATTTCCAATTCAGATATGGAAGCAGAAATAAACAGTAAATTTCCAAAGTTTGATTTAATGTGCAGAAAATTGTCGGAGGAGTTGTTGGCCAAACAACGAATAGACTTTGACGAGTTTAAGACTTCATCTCCAGAACAACGATACCTGAACTTACTACAAAAAAGACCGGACCTTATTCAGCGTGTGCCACAACACCAACTAGCAAGCTATTTAGGCATCAAACCTCAATCCTTAAGCAGACTAAGAGCAAGGATTCTTGAAAAAAAGAGCTAAACGTATTTCTTAACTTAAGTGAACAAGTAATAGTATCCCGGCCATCTACTTTTGATGCATCGTTTAACCTCGATGAATAAAACATATGCAAAAGAAGATTTTAGGGATTGGACTTGCCTTAGTATTGGCAAGCAGTTTTCAGGTGCATGCGCAAAACACGAAACAAGACGGTGCCTACAAAAGGTGGTTTGTTGGCAGCACGCTCTATTTATTAGGCAATTTTGATAAAGTAAATAACCCTGAGTACGTACAACTCAATGTTGGGTATAGGATAACACCCAAAGATGTTGTTTCCTTTAGATTTAAAAGATCCATTTACTCCTGGCCAATAGGTATCCCTTTTGGATCTTCATCATTTGATGCGCCTGGACAAAACTATCCTGGACATGCTCGTATACTTGCTCCTACATTAGGATACCAGCGGTTTTGGTGGAAAGGAGCCTATACATCCGTTCAAGCGTTGAATGCTTTTGAAAAATATCTGGATGAGGACAATAAAAAGATTGGAAATGGATACACGTTGTACCTGGACTTCTATTTAGGGTACCAGTTTAAGTTTTTTAACGACCGGTTCTTTTTTGAACCAGCTATTGGAATTAGTTATTGGCCTCTAAGAACCAATGTTCCAGCATCTTTTAAATCAGTAGAAGTAAAATGGCCTAACTACTTTATTCAACCCGGGTTTGATTTTGGATTTAGGTTTTAGAATTCTTACCGAGATCTATAAGTGTGCACCAGCATGAATCGTTTAACATCAATTAAAAAAGAAATGAAAATGAAAAGTTTATGGATTGGACTTGCCTTAGTGTTGGCAAACAGTTTACAGGTGAAGGCACAATATGCCAAACAAGACAGTAGTTATAAAAAGTATTTTGTTGGGAGCACGCTGTTTCTATTGGGTAATTTAGATACCGTAGATCCTCCTGGCTTCGCTCAACTCAATGTAGGTTATCGTATTACAGGGAAAGATATAATTTCTCTCGAACTAATAACCTGGAAACATTCCTGGCCACTGGGTATTAACCCATTTTATAATAAGGCATACGGAACACCTGAAGAGAAATATCCTGGTCATATCAGAGAATGGGGTTTTGGTCTTGCTTATCAAAGGTATTTCTGGAAAGGTCTTTACGCAGCAGTACATGTAGCGCCTATGTGGCAAACCTATAAGAATGACAACGGTAATAAAGTGGGTGATGGTTTTATCATATTCAACACTTATCGAATTGGCTATCACGTTAAACTCTTTAAGGATAGGTTTTTTATAGAACCATCTCTGGGTGTTGCAGGCCGTCCTTATTTCACTGAAATGCCTGATGGTTTTAAAGAAAAAGATGACAAGTGGCCAAAATGGACGCCTGAACCAGGATTGCATTTTGGGTATAATTTTAAGTGATTTTGCGGAGGTTAGGAATATAGCTGATAACATCAATACGTAGCAGCCAACAACAGCTCCTAGTGGAAATAAATGGCAATAGTTTTATCATAGGAGCGTTATAATCGGAAGCGGGGATGTCACGCGGGAGGAAACATTGTTGTTGGAAGCAAGACTGGTTTTATTTATATTAACCTAATATTGACGCATTAAAGTAGCTTATTATGAAAAACACTAAGATTAGGCGCTTTCTAGGAATTATGGGATTGATTTTTTCCCTTGCTATAATTTATTCACTGATAATTAATTTTCCAGACTATAAGTCGTATGAAGTAGGGTTTACATCAGGCTACATTCTTGGCTTAACTCTAAAGTTCCTTGGCGCTGTTGGACTAATCGTTTATGGAATTAGTTCACTTAAGATGAAGGGGAATCCCAAAATCTAAGCACTTTAAGAATTAGTTGTCGTGTCCAACATACAGCATAATGTTTCCGCCAATTGTTTTCCCTGGCTGTCCTGGTTTCGCCCTCTCCCCCCTAACTTACAGCTTTATCTCAAATCATGAAGATTAACAAATTGCAATTTTCAATAGATATTAAAGCAGAGAAAACCAAGATTTGGAATGCACTTTGGAACGAGAACGCTTATCGGGACTGGGCTGGCGTATTTTTTGAAGGTTCCTATGCCATCACCGATAATTGGAAAGAAGGCAGCAAAGTATTATTCCTTTCTCCAGATCAAAGTGGTATTTACAGCATCATCGAAAAACACATTCCAAATCAAATTATGATGTTTAGGCATATCGGAAAGGTGGTGAATGGAAAGGAGCAACCCATTGATGATGAAACAAAAAAATGGACAGGCGCCATAGAAACTTATACGCTTACCGAAGGAACAAACAACAATATACTTAGTGTTGAAATTGATGTTCTTGACGAACATTTGAACTTTATGAAAACCACTTTGCCAAAAGCACTGGAGAAGGTGAAGCATAACTGCCACCAACAACGGATATAGCTCATGTAGTCCACCTGGCTGTCCTGTGTTTCAGTCAGCGAACTAACCTTCGATAGCCCTCGGGAGTGGCCCCAAAATAACGTTTAAACATTTTGATGAAATAAGATGGGTCATTGAACCCACAGGTAAAGGCAACTTCCTTAATGGACTTATCACTGTACAATAAAAGCTTGGATGCTTTATTCAAGCGAGTTTTGATAATATATTGACGAGCTGAAGAGTCAAATCGCTTTTTAAACTCACGTTTAAATGTAGAAAGACTAACTCCCGCATTAGAAGCTAGTTGATCCAATGAGATATTGGCATCAAACTTATGAGATAACAAACTGTACATTTTAGTACTATCGCTAAGCTGAACTCCTTCCCTTACAAAATTTTCTGGAGGTACAGTAACGCTCAACAAAGAGAGTAATTCATAAAGCTTAAAGTCGAAATAGGCATCTGGAAAATGATTGTTCTTTAAAAGCGCTGAAAAAGCACTAAAGTAAGCCGTAACAAATTGATTACGTATTACAATTGGAGATACTACATCCAACTGATCTGTAGCATTTAAGAATAATGCGTAACCTGAAAATACCTCCGGTGATAATGCAATATTTATACACCTAAGTTGCCCGTCTTGCCATAATACATCACAGAAAAAAAATGTATTCTTTGGAATAAGGATTCCTTCTCCAGCCGATAGCTGATAATTATCCTTATCAATGGTTATTACCTTCTTACCCGAATAGACGTAAATTAATAAAGGGTATGGAAATAATAACTCGGCTTCGGCTCTCCTTTTAAAGTTACATACACCTAAAAGATTTTTGCCATGACTTGCATAAGGCGAAAAATCAAGAATTTCCTGATTTAAAAACGCAGGATAATCAGTTAACATGGTGTTTATTAACGGAATTACAAATTCCCGGGTTTCATTATAAAATACTAGGCTGGGACAGTGTTGATCGCATAATCGAATCCAGGTCTAACAGCATTTGTTTACAATCCCCATTGTATGACGACCCATGCATGGTCGCTAACAAAGTAGGTTCTAATCCCGATAATTCCTGAAGCATGGGAAGCGTTTTATCTGAGTAGGGTGAATAATCAATAAGCGGACCTGCCTGCTGTTGTTCCAGTGACGCTTGATGGATACCAAGAATATCGTTGTTTGTAAGTGGTTCCACATTACCGTGGTGGAAAAACAGATCAGAACAAAAAAGGGTTCTGTTGTGCTGCTCAAACAAAACACCTGCATCCCAACCATGCGGTAAATGGGGTGTTTTAAAAAATTGAAATTTAAATTTACCCGTTGAGAAAGTCTCCCTGTGCGCCAGGCCTACAGCAGGCCGTATAGCAAAGTCAGACATATTCACCAAAGCCCCTATGTCGCTACAAACTGGCCTGGCATGTGGCGCTATTTCCAGCCATTTATTAAGCGCTCCACATTCATCAACTTCAAAATGACTAAAACCTATCCACCGCAACAGTCTTGGATCAATTAATTTCGAAACAGCTTCCAGTAGTACTGGAAAAGTTTGTTGTAAACCTGCGTGATAAAGCATGGGCTCATCATCTTTGATAAGAAAATGATTGAACTGAAGATTAAAATCTTTAACGTAAATAGATATTCGATATACGTTGTCTGTGATTTCCGATAACTGGTACATAAGTAAACATTTTTACTTATTGTACGCTATTACCCGGTTTAAGATGCTGCACTTAATATAACAAAAAGATCAATTTATAGGATAGAACTACCATTGATTGTACCACCTGCCAATTCGCTCATTTTAGAAAGATGGTGATCATCATGTTCTGCAACAAAGTATGCCAAATCGATCAATCTCATGGGTACTTTTAGTCTTGGATGCAAGGCATATTTAAAGACATCCTGCTCGCCCAAATTTTTAAGCGCATCAAGCGTTGATTGCCTTGATTTTTCAAAATCGCTTACTAATTGTGTTAACGATTTAGCATTGTGATTCGCGTTTGTTGTCTTCGTATTTTCAAGATCAGCATGTCTTAATTCCTCTCGATTACTAAGAATATCTTCAATTCTGCCTAACCACAATGGTTCAAGGTCAGATAAATGACCTATCTGTTCCTTAATGGACCAACTGTTATTCATGCGTATCGCACAGTCATCATCTCGAAGAAACTTTACTTTAAACGCCATGCGCAAAGGTGTTCCCGCAAGTCTTTCTAAAATTGCGGGCATAATATTCTGATTGGTGACAGTGAAATCAAACTTTCTTTCAAACCAATTAACTTGTTTCATATTGTAAAAATGGATTCGGTGGTAAGAGTTAAAAATGAATTAGTTATGTTAACGATCAATTCAGTGCAATCGTTGTTTCCATTCATAGTTAAAGTAGGTCAAATTATTGTGCCTCCTGATAACTTATAAAAGTTTCAAGCACCAGATCAGAAATAATTAAAATCTTGTAAATTTATTATTTCGCCACCTACATTGGCGGTGGCAACAAGCCAAATCCATTTGATGAGACTAATGACAAGACTAATAATAAAATACAATTGGGCAAGTGTGGGAATTTTTGCTTGTGTTATAGTTATTGCTCATTTCTTCACTTCCAATCCATACGATTGGAGAAATAATACCATAAGCGAACTAGCTTCACAGTATTACCACTATCGCTGGATAATGAAAAGCGGATTTATTCTGTTTGGCAGTATTTTAGCAATGGGAATTATACATAAACTTATTAATGGAAATGGTAAACTTTTGAAGGAATTACCAATTCTAATATACGGATTGGCAATTTTGGTTTCCGGACTTTATTCAACAAAACCAGTTATAGCAGGAATAGAATACTCAGAACTTGAATCACAAATCCATTCGTATGCTGCACAAATTGCAGGGATAGCATTTTCAGTTGGACTTTTAATACAAGGGTTTACCGAAACCAACAGGAACCTGAAAATAATTCATTTTAGCGCATTTTGTTTTGTGATTGGCCTCTCTGCTTTATTCGGACTAATACATTCGGATGTCGGAATAATACAAAGGATAATGTATGTAGGAAGTTTTGCTTGGCTGCTATTCTTTTACAATCGAAAAGAAATAACCCCTAGCTGAAAGGAAATAATATTAGACTGATTTGACTCCACTACGTATTTCAAAGCGTGTGTTTTATCAGCATTTCTTTTTGTATTTTGAAGATTGCTATGGTTTATAGATACTGTCGATAATGAAGATCGCAACTAATTAAATTTTATGAAGAACCTCCTCTATCTGGTGGCGTTGACTATGGTCTTTAGTCATTGTCGCCCGCGTGCAGAAGAAAGCTATATCACCCTATTCCCTGGAAAGCCGGGTGTTCCTTCTACAATAAATATAGAGCATGAATTTCTTCTTGGCCAAGTTAATGCGATAACCCTATTTCAAGACAGTACGGGCCTTGTAGCTACTGAAGTTGAAGAATTGATGCAGCATCATTTTGCTGAAGAAGAGGATTTTGTACTACCCCCTTTAGGGCTGTTACCTTTATTAGCAAGTGGTACAATACCAGAACAAAGTAAAGAGGTCATACAATTGACTGAGAAATTGAAATCACAGTTGGCGCACATGACTTTGGAACATCAGATGATCAATGCATTAATGGTACAGCTAAAAAAAGTGGCTATACAGGAAAACCACCAGGAAGTAATTGATTTTGAAAAGGCGCTTCATAAACATGCCATAACCGAAGAAGAAGTTTACTTTCCTGCAGCTATTCTGGTGGGTGAATATTTGAAGTTGAAACTTTATCCTCTGCAGAGCCAATCATAGCGAGCGCTCAAGGCTGATAGTTGGCTGACTATGTTCTGTGATAAGTTTTTCCGATCCTGGCAAAAGGATGTCGACTTCGCACCGTTGACAGTTTTCAACACCGGAGGCAATGTCTTTCTCAGTAGGCTCATTAATCTGAAAACTTCTTTCTTCTAACAAGAATCCAAAAGGTAAGTACCATGTACCAAAGTGCAGTCAAAGGCCCAAAGTCAATTGAACCAGCTTCTCCCGGGGGTTCGGGAAAATAGGCCATGTTGAATGAAAGAAGTAGTAATCCAACCGCTATGCCAGAAATTGAAAATATTTTGCCAAAAACTGGATGACCCCACATTGCAATAGAGAATAGAATTGTGCCTGTGGATATGAAAATATCCCAAGTCAGGTCGATTCCGAGCTGAATGGCATTTACCTCCTGGAAAATCCATTTCAACTGTTCATCAGTTACTGAACCCCGATCCTGAGTTTTGAACTCTTCATGAAATGCAAATGAAGTTTGTTGAACCACAAGCATAAGCGTAACCAATGCAGTCCCGACAATATTAAATAGCACACCTACCTGTAAAACGATAGAGTTCTTCCAGTGCCTGATAATATGGAATGTGCCATAGGAGGCCATCATGAAAAATGGGCCGAATGTAAAAGCGAGAAGCAACCCAATTTTCTCAGGCAGAGGTGCGAATGCTGCCAAACCATAGGAGAGGCAAGCGGAAAAGCCGGTTAAGATGGCAAAGCGCACCCAGCGTGAAATCGAGATGCTATTCATATATATAATAGGATTTTGCTATTGTAATTTACAAATTATTTAAGAATCACGAATTTCATTATGTGGGATTTCAAATAATTCTATCATATGGTCGCAATGTTTAACCCGGTAGTAGTTTAGAGTTGATTCAAAAGTGGTGGAATTAAAGTCTTTAACAATATGGACTCGATACTTAGGTAGTTGGGTATCGTTGACCGCTGACAATCCGAGGAACAATTAACGGCTAACAGAAAGAAATTAAACATTTTTCACCCAAATGTTGATTCGATGTTTTAGATCGAATGTGAGTAACTGTTAGATTTGGGCCTATGCTTCAGAAACATATCATTGTATTTTTATGCCTGATTGGATTGGCGGAAACGCATCCCACGTTGGCTCAAAATAAACCACAGACACCACTCTCTATAAAAAAAGCAATCGGAGCCATCCAAATCGATGGCGTGCTAGACGAAGAAGACTGGAAGAGGGCAATGGTGGCAAAGGATTTCTTTTTAAAATTTCCGGTGGACACCGCCTTGGCTCCTTTTCAGACAGAAGTGAGGCTCACGTTTGATGAAGACAATTTGTATGTTTCGTTCGTCTGTTACGATGATCAAACGCCCGACATCGTGCAATCGTTAAGGCGCGACTTTGACTACGGCAGCAACGACAATGTTGGGCTAACGTTGGGTCCTTACAACGACCGGATTAACGGCTTTTTCTTCGTTGTTACTCCTCGGGGGGTTCAGATGGAAGGCACTGTGTCGCAGGGTGGAACTGGGGAAGACAGTTTCAATTCCACCTGGGATAATAAATGGTATTCCAAAGTGGTAAAGTATGAAGACCGATGGATTGCGGAACTTGCCATTCCTTTCAAGAGCCTTCGTTTCAAAAGCAACTTAAGAGAATGGAATATCAATTTTGTTAGATGGGATATCAAACGCAACCAATCAAGTACATGGGTTGCGGTACCCATTCAGTATGACGAGGGTTCTTTTGCCTATTCGGGACAATTAGTCTGGGAAGACCCGCCCCCAAAGGCAGGCTCCAATATCTCGTTGATTCCCTATGTGGCCGGATCAAGTTCAGTTGACCGTGAGACTACACCAACAAACCGCGACCAGGACTTTCAGGGTGGACTGGATGCCAAGGTGGCTGTTACCCCTTCCTTGAATCTTGACCTTACGATTAACCCCGACTTCTCACAGGTAGAAGTGGACAGGCAGGTAATCAACCTAACCCGTTTCGAATTTCGCTTTCCGGAGCGCAGACAGTTTTTTTTGGAGAATAGCGATCTTTTTGGAAATGCGGGTTTTCCTGAGTCGCGACCTTTTTTTTCACGTAGGATAGGGCTTGCTAGAGACTCTTCCAGTAATATTCAAAAAGTTCCCATTGCGTTTGGGGCACGAATCAGCGGCTCCATCACCAAGGATTGGAGGGTCAGCGCCATGAACATGCAAACACGTGAGCAGTTGTCGCTGGGGTTGCCACGCCAGAATTATACGGTGGCTACCATCCAACGCAATTTCTGGAAGCAGTCCAATGTTGGCATTACCTACGTGGACAAACAATCCCTTGGGCTTCACCTTCGTGATACGATGAAATACTTCTATAAAGACCTGGTCAAACGCAATGAGAGATCGGAAGCGGTACTCAATGACTTTAACCGCGTGTTGGCCATTGATACGGATTTGCTGAGCATAGACAACAAGTGGTATATGAGTGCTTTCATGGGAAAGGCATTTGATGTGCTGCGTTCAGATCATTCGTTAGCAGGTGGTTTGTTTGGCCGTTATGCTGACCGAAACTGGGAAGTGTTTCTAGGAGAGACGTTTGTTGAGGAGAACTACAATTCGGAGGCTGGATTCGTCCCCAGCTACGGTGTATACCCCGGACAGTTCAATACGTTTGGCAACATTGCCCATAGGTTTTACCCTAAGGAAAAATCAGTTGTGGTTATGTCACCAGGAGTTATGGTTACCTATACACATATCCCCGATGGTACCATAACCGATCGCAATGTGATGTTCAATTATGATTTTCGTTTCAGAAATACATCCAATTTGCGCTTTGGTTACGGCATGACGTTTCAAAGACTTACCAGCGATTTTAGTTTGATCGATGAGGATCGATATACCAGTTACCTGGAAGGTGAAACGTATGAATGGGGAAGTCTTTCGGTGTCGTATTCCTCTGATCAAAGGAAGCTGATCAATTATCAACTGCAAAGTTCCTATGGGGGCTTTTATAATGGAACCAACCTGAATATAAACGGTCAGCTCAATTACCGTTATCAACCTTTTGGAAGCTTATCCATCCGTTACGATTACAATGATCTGCGACTACCGGATAATTATGGCCAGGAAAAACTTTTCTTATTGGGTCCCCGTCTCGATCTAACGTTTACTGACAAACTCTTCCTTACCACCTTTGTTCAGTACAATAACCTGGCAGATAATGTAAATCTTAATGCCCGATTTCAATGGCGTTACCAGCCAGCTTCTGATTTTTTCATTGTTTACACAGAGAATTACCTGCCTGGCACCTTGGGCAGCAAAAACAGAGCATTGGTATTTAAGTTTACCTATTGGCTAAATCTCTAACACCAGTGGCCTGATCACTCTAACTCTGGATACTTCACACTATACACCTATCTCTTCCCTCCTATTTTGAGCTAAGCTTTTTCAAGCCTTGAAATGGAAATAAGCAATTTGCTATTTTGTGAACTTGTGCATGCAGGCATCAAGCGTGGTTTGTTAAGTATTCAGAATTAAAAAACTAAAACCCTTGCCAAGGTTCGTGCGCTCACGAACCTTGGATAAGGATAAAGTTGCTTACTTGTCTAACCAGTACTTGCCCAGGTGGCTGTTCCTTCTTGGAATTAAAATCCAATCCTTTGCTCGTCCGTCTATGAACCTCATGCCATCCTTGGTGTAGATCGCATCTTCTTCCATGGATACACTCAGCTTCTGGTTGCCCAACTCAGGAACGGGTACCTGCGCATTCAATTCAATCGAGTAAGCCGTGTTTTCGAAGAGCGGCCACTCTCCTTCACCTTTTACGAACTCCTGCTTTTCCACATACGCAGTGGTAGGACCTGCACCGTGACCGTGATATCCAATAGGGTGTGAATAAAGTGTTCCATCGATGCCTTCAGCCTTCATTATTTTCAATGCTTCCAAAACCATATCATTCCCCGTTTTTCCAGTTGCAAACGTAGAGACCTGGATATCCTGTAAATGATTGCTCACCGCGAGTGCCTTCTTTAAGTAGTCGGGTACATCGGTTTCTCCGGGTCTCAAAACATAACCGTTCTCCTGGGTGTCTGTATTCAGACCCAAATAGGTAATCCCAAAATCACACCACAACATATCGCCATGTTGAATGACCTCTTCATTGTTACTGTAACTTTCGATTACATTTTTTTCTTTGTTGTACCGTTGGATGCTGACTGAAGGAAAGAACCATGTGGTCAATTTGAGTTCACCGATTCTTTCCAGCATCCACCAGCGCACATCTGTCACAGTAGTAGCACCCGGTGTAATCACTTCCTGTGAAAATGCCTCTGCAATAATGGTGTGCGCTATGTTACCCGCTGTTTCATACAATGCAATTTCCCGTTCTGTTCTGGTTTCCAACCAGCGCACGGCCAGTCCACCGCCCTCAACAATCCGGCTTTGGTATTTTTTGGGCAAACGTTGCATCAGGTTGCGGTATTCGGTGGTCGACAATCCATCAGCATGTTTGAAGTCCTCTGAAATGTTAAGGGAAATTTTCTGTGGATCTTTGCTTCCGATAAAAGTGATCAAAGCATTCCACTGATCATCTTCATACCACTTGGGTGGATTCTCCTTGGGGGTCCAGGCACTTTTATACCCCGGCATTCCATGCTTTTGTATGTAATACCTTTCCACGGGTTTGCCGGGGGCGGGTTGATAAAAGGCAATGATGGTTCTTCGTCTTGCGGTGATCCAGGTAGATGGTC
>DDTF01000056.1 GCA_002345965.1 Flammeovirgaceae bacterium UBA2371 | reverse complement strand
TAGCTACCACCTTACCACCTTCCTTTGCAAATAGTATTGCAATTGCTTTTCCCATTCCGGAGCCAGCTCCAGTTATCAAGGCCACTTTATCTTTTAATTTTTTCATTGTATGTATTTTTTTATGCCATGTGTGCAACACAACTTCACATATTATCACTCCTGCCTATAAAAATACCCTACACTTGGAAGTACAGCAATGATATTGCTCACCCAGAAAGGTGAGTTTGCTTTATGTCAATGATGGAAAGTCAGAAGAAGCTACCAAGTAGACCAGCTTCATATTCAAACTGATTGGTTATTTAATTGCCTTAAGCACCAGTTCGGTTAAATATTCAGTGATTCCTTCCTCCTGTTCTTTGGGAATTTCGGTAAGTGACGGAAGGTGCCTGGCAAAATACCGTTGGTCGTAGGAGGTTTCGATTACTGTAGAGATCAAAGCCGTTGGATAACGGTAATCGGGATTAATTTCACTTACAATGGAAGCAGCCTTTTTACAAAGTTTTTTATAACTGAGAAAAAGTCCTTGTTTGTTTTCCTCATCCACCGTTTTGGTCAGATAAACTTTCTGTGATTCTACGATAACAATTCTATAAAGGGCAGCTTCATCTACCTGGGGTACATGAGGTTCCTGCTCCAGGGGCGAGGTTAGAAGTTGAAGTGCAATTTTTAATCTTTGCTCTGGCGATTTAATGTTGGCTGTAGATAAAGTAAGCCTGTACTCCATCCAAGTCCAATACCAGGTGAGGTGATAAATTAACAGCTTGTGTTTGTTTTCAAAATAGCGATAAATAGAGGCTTCCGTACATTGAATTTTGTCAGCCAGCTTTTTAAAAGTGAAAGCTTCAAAACCCAACTCATCGATTAATCCAATGCTATGCAGAACAATATTTCTTCCAAGCTCAGATGAAGTAGGATCTTTAGTGAAGATCTTTTCATCAATTTTAATCAGAATATTAGGTGTATCCTCTATTTTCAACTTATCTTTTGTTATAGGCAGTTCTCCTGAATTGTAACATTCATTTGCAACAACTCCAAAGAACTGCCCCTTTGTTAGATAGCTAGTGCTGCTTTCGCCACAGTTTTTTCTGTAACGATTTCATCGTCATAAAAATCAACAACCCCGGTCTCTACATCGTACATCCCGCCTACCAAAGCAATCTCACCATTTTCAATCATCTCTTTTAGGATAGGACTGTTCTTTAAAATTTGTCTTTTTGTATGTCTAACGTTTAAAGAAGCGACTTTTTCCACAAATGCTTCATTGCTGGCATTTCTGTTTTCTTTGATCGATTTTTCCGCATCAATGGCTGGTTTTACTTTTTCCAACAATGCAGAAAGGTTACCCATTTGTACGTGATCGCATGCCCCTTTTATCGCACCGCATCGGGTATGTCCTAGTACGACTACAATTTTGGCACCGGCTACCTTGCATGAAAACTCCATACTGCCCAGGATATCTTCATTCAGGATATTTCCCGCGATACGTACGCTGAATACATCTCCCAGTCCCTGGTCAAAAATTAACTCTGCAGAAGTGCGTGAGTCAATGCAGCTTAGAATCACGGCAAATGGATGTTGACCACTTGAAGTTTCGTTGACCTGCTGCAACAAATTGCGGTTCATTTTCAGGTTACTTACAAATCGCTCATTGCCCTTTTTCAAAAGGTCAATTGCTTCAATTGGGGTGATCTTATCTCTTACTTCCTTGGTTAGTGTTCTCATGATTATCTATTTATAATTTATATGTCTTTTCCGGTTCGATAAAGTTGATCATTTCAACTTCTATGTTTTTATTTTTGGCGTTACTCTCATAATCCTTGATCAGTTCTACCACATCATAAGCGATTGATTTCGATTTAGAGCAATCGATGATCACCTTCGAATTAGGAGGAATACTATCCAGGGACTTCACCACGTTGGCTTTGTTGAAAAACGAAACCTCTTCCGCCAGCGTGATATGGTGTATCTGCTTACCTCCTTCAGAAGTAATCAGGTCCTTCATATGGTGAGAGTTGCGATAGCTGTGACGCAGCGTATAGAAAATGCCAAAAAGAATTCCTACTGTTATACCTATCAACAGGTCAGTTGCCAAAATAGCTACTACAGTAGCAGTAAAAGGAATAAATTGTTCCCATCCTAGCTTGTACATCTGTTTGAATAATGCGGGCTTAGCCAACTTATAACCCACCATCAACAGGATGGCAGCCAAGCTTGCCAAAGGAATCATGTTCAGTACACTGGCGATGGTGATGGCACTGATCAACAAAAATACACCGTGTAAAATGGCCGACATTTTTGTTTTACCGCCAAATGAAATGTTGGCAGAGCTTCTAACAATTACCTGAGTTACTGGCAGACCTCCAATCAAACCTGATACTATGTTCCCAAGTCCTTGTGCTTTCAGTTCTCTATTGGTAGGCGTTATTCTTTTATAGGGATCAAGCTTGTCAGTAGCTTCCACACACAACAGTGTTTCCAAACTCGCCACGATGGCAATCACTACTGCAATCTTATATACTTCAAAATTGGTTAACACTGAAAAATCCGGGAATGTAAACTGACCTATAAACCCAGTAAAGTCTTCCGGCACAGGTATTCTTACCACCTGATCTGCTGCCAGCGTAAAATCGAGCATCCCGTTCTGGAACATCATGTTCATCACGATACCCAGTACGACAACCACGATAGGTCCTTGCAACAATTGAAAAATTTTATGCTTCTTGGTGAGTACCTTATCCCACAGAATAAGTACAGCTAATGATAGTACGGATATGAGCACTGCTCCTGGAGTAAAATACTGCAGCGCTTTGCCTATTTCAGAAAAAGTGTTCTGACCATCACTTTGCATAAAAGACAAACTGCCCTCTTCGGCTTTGTCCCAACCCAAAGCATGCGGTATTTGCTTCAGAATGATCAACAAACCAATTCCCGTCAGCATGCCCTTGATCACTGAGGTAGGAAAAAAGTAGGCAATAAAACCTGCTTTGGCGTAACCTAAAATCATTTGAATAATTCCAGCTAGCACCACTGCCGTTAGGAATGCTTGCCAAGAACCTAACGATGCAATGGAAGACAGTACTATTACTGCTAGTCCTGCGGCAGGGCCACTCACCCCCAGGGGACTGCCGCTGGCGATACCTACAACTATACCGCCTACTATTCCGGCAATTATACCGGCAAACAAGGGGGCACCCGATGCAAGCGCAATACCCAAACACAAGGGTACGGCTACAAAAAATACAACAATACTTGCAGGTAAATCCTGCTTAAAATCTTTAAATAGCGTTTTCATTTATTATTAAATATTTAGATCAACTCATTCACATTTGAAACACCTGACTATAGGCAACCAATCAAATCAACCGGGATTTGATCAGAAAGAAGCGGTTAATTTGGGAGGTGTATATGGAGGATTAGTTTCTCCCGACTGTAAAGAAAAGTTCAAGTCATGGAATCGTGTAAATTCCTCAACGTGAGAAAATACTATCTCTGAATACACAAAGAAGGATTCATGATCTTCCAAAAGGTTGTCAATCACATCAGGCAGGCTCTCATTTCCAGGCATAGGAAGCGTAGCCTGCGTCAATTGTTCCTTCATTAATAAAGAAGTGCTCATGGCATTTAAAGCAGGCAGTTCAGCTATTTGTAATAGCAGGAGAATTAATAAAACACTAATGTTTGCCTTTACTTTCATCTTTGGGAGAAACAAAGATAAATGATAGTATTACTATTATACAAGGGTAGTAATACTTTTTATGGTAAAAGTGCCGTTTTGACTCCATAAAGCTTGTAATTATCTCACCATGATCTGAATAGCTCCAGCAGGACAGCCAATTCACTTCAATTTTAATAAGTCCAGCGCGCTGGCATTAATCACCATTATATATTCCTTAACAACTGATCTGTATCGAGAATTTCGGCAAACTCATCTTTCAAATTGGCCAACGTAGTCAGGTGTATGATCTCGGAAGAATATTTTTCTCCATTGATTCCCATCCTGTCAAAGGTTGCAGTTGCATCGGAAATCAAAATAGTATGGTACCCATAGTTGCCTGCCATTCGTGTGGTCGTGGATACACAATGGTTGGTGGTTAAACCCACTATCACCAGTGTATTAATACCCTGTTCATCCAGTTGTTCTTTCAAGTCGGTACCAATGAAAGCACTGTTTACATTTTTGGTTATGACAGGCTCTCCGGAAATGGGTTTTACACTATCATGAATTTCAAACCCCTTATGGGAGGCGTGCAGTTTGGAGTTAGGGTTTTGTGAACTATGTCTAATGTGAAAGACTGGCAAATTCAATGCCCTCCATTGATTTAAAATTTGTCCAGACTTTATTTCTGCATCCTTGTTGTTCCTGTTTCCTCCCCAGTAATCCTCATCCTCAAACCCTTTTTGAATATCAATCAGTAATAATGCTGGCTTTCTCTCTCTGAGTTTCATTTGGTTCAATATTATGCCGCTCAAAGTTAATAAAGAAATCAGCCTAACGTATTACCACATCTCAATATACCATGGTCATGGTATGGTGTTGCAGACTCATCCACTTTAACTATGCAATTGTAAATGGTTTAAATCCTTAAATGACAATAATGAATAAGACAAAAATTTGTGGAGCAATTTGTCTCACACTTGGTTTCCTTTTTAAACAATCTGACGGGTGGACACAGCTAAGTGAAGCTTACACGGATGGAAAAATTTTCAGAACAGCCCTATACTATGGTAAAATGACCAATGAATGGTCAGGTAAAATAGAGAACGAAACATTTGACGCTGTTGTGTTGGATATTAGCTTCAGCCGATCGCAGTACAGTAATTTTAAATTTCAATCCAGCCATCGATACAAAATCCTGGGAGATGTGATGGCCCTCCTCTATACCAAACCAGGCATTGCAGAAAAACCTAATCCGGGGACACCTACCCTTAGCAGCGTTTTTGGATGGCACAATTATGCACTGTCTCTGGTCTCTACTAAATACATACAATTTTCAGCTGGGGGTCACATAGGAGACTATTATTATGGTGTAGAAGGACTGCACACTTCCCGCAAATCAGATAAAAACACAAGTGGCACTATTTATTATTATGGTGGCTACGGTCCCCTCGCCATTGTGGATTTAAGCATTCCTGGTACTTCTATGGTTTTGCATTACGAAGGCTCCTATGCATTCACATTTGGTGAACAACCTGTGGCACCCGACCAACAGCCTGAAATACTTAATCAAATGTTTGAACTGAGGTACAACAAAATTTTCCTCAACCTGGAAATTGTCAATGGACTCAACGACTGGGGTAACCGCATCAAACGACAACAATTGGGCATTGGCTTTATGTTTTAATTCTTAAATCTTCTTATGAAATATCACTTAATTGTTATCCTTTTCATTGGCACTTTCATTTCATGTGTGGTCGAAGATACGCCCTCTTTGAATTGCGGAAAGTGGGACGTGGAGATCAACAATCCCGATGCAACTGTTACAGTGGAAAACGGGGTACTGATTGTTGATATTCAAAATCCGAAATCAAAAAAAGATGTTCGCCTGATTCAACGTCAGACTGAGAATGAGAATCATCCAGAAATTTCAATTGGCATTACCCTCCTTGACTTTCAATGGACAGGGGTGAATGGTGGTGCTTCACGTGATAGTCAGATCAGTGCATCAGTTGCCTACAAATCAAATCCAGATGCATCTATTCTTTCATCAGTATATGGTGCCGATAAATCCACCTATTTGGTAGAAGGAAAAGAAGTTTTCTCACGAATGCAAGGCAACGGGCGTGTACCCAATGAAGTACTTTTTTATGCCAAAGGAGAAGAAGCCGCATTTGAACGAGACGATCGCACCTTTCCTGTTGCGCTTATCTCAGCTGCACCCAAGGTGGTTTATGTTGATTTTGGTATTGATCCTTCAATTACACGACAAAATCCCACACAATCAATTCACTTTGAGGTGGACTTGATCAAGTTTGAAAAATATACCAATAATAAAAATCCAATTGTTATGGTTACCGGAGCCAATGAAACCAACTATGGACTTGCTCACGATACCTTTGATTGTAACTCTTTGAAATAAAATATAATGAAACTACCTATAAAACCAGCAACCCTCATAATCGCAATCAGCTTGTCTTTAATTCACTTCTCATGTGATGAGCCTCCTTCCAAAGTCGACCCCTGTGATGATAATGAATGGGTGACTGCTACCAAAAATGGTGAACCGGTGTGTCTTTCTGAACTGGAAGTTACCTATTTCTATCCCAACACTAACAGCGCTACGATTGTGTTTACCGCGGGTAACGAGCTTGTTGGTGATCGGGAAATTGAAGCTGAGTTTTCCATACCAGTGGAAGGTATCGAATTGAATACAGATTATCCAATTAAGACCGGTAAACTGTATGGAGCTGATCCCATACAATCCGGCTTCATCCGGTTACTTGTTTTTGATCCTCCAGCTCAGGGCAAGCCGGGTTGTATCTCGGGTACCTTTTCATTAAAGGCAGGAACTCCCAATGGTCCTACCACTTTTGAATATACCAACGGGCGTTTTGTTTATTATAAAGGTACTGTCAAACAATCCGATCAGGGTACTGCCGTCAATTCAGGATGTAATCCATTTATCTAACTCAAACATTGAATCATGCGTCTACCGATACCAGCACTTTTAAAAAGTATTTTTATCTTTTGCCTTGCTTGGAGCATTCACTCATGCATGGAAGAACCAGAAGACTGTCAGGTAACAGCTGAGCCTTTGACCAATGATAACCTGACCGTACCGGAACATGTCGTTTACAGAGGCGTAGGCGCACCAAAGATCACGTATTTGTCCAGCACCTGTTCGGATGATGGCACCACTGATGCCAGTTGGCGGTACAGTGGAGAAGCAGTCTTTAATGGCACCACCAGTTTTACCAATGTATTACCCCCATCCACACTTTCAGATCAACCTGCTGCCTTTGAGTTTATCTCCAGTGGAACGGTTTGCGTCCAACTCACCTCACGCGATCGTACTTCTGCGGAACTGTGCAAAGAGGTGAAGGTACACAAGGACCACGTGTGGAACACTTATCATAAAGAATTTCCGGGAGGCGCTACCCGTCTGCAAGTAACTATGACCATTGACGGAGATGTATACAGTGGCTTTGGCATGTTCAACAACTGGTATCGTTTTGATACCACCACGTTTGAATGGAATCCGCGGGCTTCCATTCCCAACCTGATAGGCTTCAATGCCTTTGCAGGTTTTTCTATCAACAACATTGGATACCTGGTGGGTAACAACTCCAAACTTTACGCTTATGACTCCAACAGCGACAGCTGGATAGACAAAGGGACTTTGCCTGTGTTGGTATCCACTATCCTTAATCTTGGTGCTTTCGACAACAGAGATGAATATGCGTATCCAGTATTAGGAGTAAGTGAAGGTGGTAAAGGATATTTTGGAATAGGTAATCAGGATCGGTTATTTGAGTATGACCCTGCAAGTAACGAATGGACCGAGTTGGCGAAGAAACCCGTTAAGGGTATAGTGGGAGATCACTCCTTTGCTTACAATGGAAAAATATATTGTGGCAATCATGTATTTAACATTGCTTCAGGTACTTGGTCCAAGGGAACTCAAAACTTCAATATTGCAACAGGTTTTTCTCCTACATTTGTTCCCTTCAAAGGAGTAATGTATGGCGGGTTGGCCGGAAAGACGTCCATCTTTGATGGGCAAAATATCACAGCTATTGATTGGAACGGAGCCAGCCAATTTGTGCGGTCTCCTCTCCAACTGCACGGAAATGGTGCTGCAACGGGTAACTTTATCATTCATCCCCGTGTGATAAATGCAAGCGGAAAAGCAGAAACAAGGATGGTTTATTACGTTGACAGATAATAAATCATTTATTATATCCATATGGACAATGCCGGCAACCACTTTGGCAGCAATTGCCGCGAAGCAGGTGATAGTTCTCCGTGAACACAAACAAGCCGTGCTCTACATAAAAATGAAAGCCAGGTTTCATTTCACCCGGCAAAGGAAATGGCTGTCCCTTCAGGCTGGTTAATTTGTCATCCAACTCTTTCAAGCAACGGGCACACAAACAACCCCATGTTGTTTTTTCCAAAAACAGTCTGGTCTCTTCCCTTAACATTACACTTGCACACTGACAATTGTTCACATCGCCCATCTTGCATTCAAAGGGCTGTTGACAACGTTTACAAATGCGTGTTTCGTGTTTGTGAAAATCCTGATGAAGCAATGATTTCAAAGCAGTTTCATTTCAATGAACCAGTAGTTTCCGTTTTGTATTTTGTTTCCAAATTGAACTTGCATTTTGTTTTTAAACATCGGTGCGTTGACCACCAGTGTATGGTACTCTCCATTTTCCCCACAGGCATCCACCCCTATTTGTTCCAGCTGATCAATCAGCATGGGGGTGATTTTTTCACCCAGGTAGGTTGCACCCATGGTTTCGTTGCAAGATACGATATGCGCTTCTATCCCAATGTTGATCATTTCCAGCACCAGTGCCTTCCTGTTTTGTTGCCACAAAGGTAATAAGGCTTTAAGACCCGATTGAGTACACACCATTTCTTCCCAGTTGCGATGTTCCTGTAAATCAATATCGCCAAATACACCTGCTTCAATGCTGTACTTCTCTTTGAGCTCTTGTAGTGTCGAGATGAAAACCTCCTCATACTGCTCCCAGCTCACGGGTTTTGTTACTACAGGCAAACCCATGAGCTTTCCCTGCTGCTGCAGAATTTCCTGAGGGATGGCATGGCTGCGACTTACCTTTCCATTTTCGTTCATCATGTTCAAGAGCACCACTGGCGTATGACCCTGGGCCCTGGCGTTTATCAGCGCCAGGCAACTGTCCTTGCCTCCACTCCAACTGACCATGCACTTTTTCATGAACCAGTCATTTTATAAACTAAAAGACAAACCAGTGTTGACATTGAATGGCATAGTATTGTAACCATGAATTTCAGAATAGCGTTGGTTGAGGACATTCTTCGCGTCAACAAATAGTCTCAGTTTTCCATCCATTAATTTGTATTCGGCATACACATCCAGCAGCTGGTAGGCTGCCAGGGATACAGACTGGTTGGTGAAATTATTGAGGTCAAAGAACAAGTCGCTGCGTTGATCAAAAGTTTTTAAGTTGGCGCTCACAAAGAAAGCTTTATTGATCTGATACCCAACATGAATACCTACTGAATTTTTTGGTCTGCGCAGCAGGTTGCTGTAGGTGGTGTCAGCGCCAGTGGGTGTTTTTGCTGTAACTTCTCCATCTACAAAAGCATAATAAGCCGTGATGGACAATTGGTCAGTGACGTTCCATGTCCCCTCCAATTCGAAACCATAATCATCCTGTTTGTTTAAGTTGACGAAGCCAGTATTGCCATACACGATTACCTGGTCAATAATTCGGGAGAAGACCGTTGCGCGCATTTCATATTGATTGTCTTTTGAAAAGAATGCCATACCCCCTTCCGTGCTTTTGCTTTCCTGAGGTTGCAGTTGCTCATTGGCGCCAAACTGACCATACAATTCGTTCAGCGTAGGTGCTTTAAAACCCGTAGAATAGTTGGCAAACAACTTCATTCTTTTGTTGATCCAAAAAGAAGGATTGATGCTATAGGTAAACGTACTGCCATAGACAGCGTGGTGATTGTAACGACCGCCAACTTCAGCAGAAAACCCATTCAGGTTTTTAACAAAAAAAGAAGCATAAGGACTGGTGATGGTCAATGACGGGTTTTTCTTCACTGCATTTTCATCTTCCATGTTGAGGTTTTGAAAGTTGATTCCAGCCAGCAATTGAAAATTATTTTTCAGGTCGTGATTAACAAACACTTCTGCATGATCGAAATTTCCTTTGTAGGGATAGTTTCCGAAAGCACTTTCAAAAGTCCTTTCGGTTTCGTTGCGACCGTATTGTAAATTGATGGCCCCTTTCCTTAGTGTGTATTGTCCGGTTAAACCGTAGTTCAAAACGGAAGCCGTATACAGGGCTGTTTTGTCATCCGAGAAAGCACCACCATCGTATTGTCCATTGAAATCGGTATATCGCACAAAAGGACGAACCGATAATTTTTGTGTCGGACTGATGCCAAGGTTCAGTTGAAAAGCGTTTTGATCGAAACCATCTTTGTCGAAGTTGCCCGTTCCTGATTCATCCGTTGCCTCGCTGATACCGTCAGTCTGAAAGCGGGAATAACTCAGGTTGTAGTCTACCTTTCCACTATTTCCAGCCACCCCTGCATTACCTTTAAGGGTGTTGTAGCTGCCATAGCTGATGGATCCAAACCCACCGATGGGGCGGTCCCCTTTCTTTTTGGTGATGATGTTGATCACACCGGCAATGGCATCCGATCCATACAAAGTAGACTGACTGCCTTTCAAAATTTCAACCCGGGCCACCTGGTCTACCGACAGCAGGCGCAAGTCGAAGGCACCACCAACACCGGAAGGATCGTTGACGGGAACGCCATCCATAAGTATTAGGATATATTGACTTCCCGCCCCACGCAGAAAAACAGATTTGTCTTTGCCGGGATTGCTTCCTGCGCCATTGATCACCAGTCCTACCTGCTCGTTGAGCACCTGAGCCAGGTCTTTGCCGACACTCCTTTGCAGTTGCTGTTCATCGATTACGGTAAGCACTTTGCCCGTCTCCCCCTGACTTTTTGGAAATTTGGTTGCTGAGATGACTACCTCATTGAGGTGGGTGGTTTTGATAGAATCCTGCTGGGCTATGATTGGATTGGGTGCCAGCCACCCAAAGGCGAATAAAGTTGTTGCCCATACTAATTTCTCTTTTTTCATTTTGAAAAAGGTTAATGGTTGAAAAAAGAGTAAAAGGCTAAAAATGAATCGATGAGGGTATGAGGCGGTAAACACCAACGTCATACTCCAATGAATCACATCGCTTTTTACCCGAAGCTCTGATTAATTAACGTTGTAAGGGCAGGTCTCCTGGCTTGCTCACTTTCTGCGTCTTCCCAAGATTTACCTCAGTGACGTGGTGACAGAAAGCTTTTTGAAGAGCTTACAGTAGCGGGTACTGCTCCGGAATTGATTTTCATCGCACCGGATTCCCTATTAAGCCTGTGAGCTGTTGAACGCACAGGCACCAATTACAGTGCAATGATAAGAATTATTTTATAATGTTTTCCTTTAAATTTATGTTTCAGGACTCCGATGAAGCTCAGCGGATTGATGGCATCATCCACCCATTAAGTACACTCTATCTATGCATTATCCATGGATTATCTACGAAGGATGAAGATAGTTCAACAGGTTAAATGAAAAACAGCGCGAAGGTATTTTTCGCGCTGTTGGTATTTATTAAGCTTTTTCCCATGATCCAATTTTGGTACGCAAGTTTTCCAAGGACGGTTTCATTTTATTCCCATTTTTCCGATTGAAGTCGAATTTTCCGAAACCGATACCGTGTTGCGGAAGTACTATTGTATCTTCCTTGAATCTTCCAGTAATTTTTTTTGCTTTTCAATGGACGCTTTATCACCGATCAGTACCAAAGTCATGTCTTCATATTTGAGGTGATCTTTGGCCATTTGCGAAACCTTTTCTGGCGTTACTGCATAAATATTTTTCACGCGGTTGGTCAGGTAATCATCTTTCAGGCCGTGAAGATCCAAAAAGTTGAGCTGACCGATTATTCCGCCCGGGGTGGAATTTCTCAGCACGAATATTCCTGCTTCATAATTTTTTATTCCATCCATTTCTTCTTTTGAGGGCATCTCTTTTTGCAAGCGATTGATCTCTTTGGCAATCTCTGTGAGTGAAGCCCCTGTATGTTCGGTGGTTACATCGGCTTGTTCGTACCACACGGAGCCGCTTTTCCGATTTTGGATGACACTTCGGGGTGAGTAGGTATACCCTTTGTCTTCGCGGATGTTTCGTGTAATGCGCGATCCGAAAGAACCTCCCAATAATGAATTGGTTAATTCCAGAGAGATGTAGTCGGGGTCGTTGGGTCTGAGTGTAGGCAACCCTACCAGCACGGTAGTTTGCGGAGCTCCTTTTCTGTCTACCTGTACGATCTCATTGGTATGTTTGGGGGTAGCTTCAGGATAATTGATAGCAGGGCCGGTAGTCCAGGGTGAAAACGATTTTTTGATGGCAGCCGTAACTCCAGCTTCATCAAACTTACCTACTACATAGAGGGTGCTGCGTTGGGCGCCAAAATTGTCTCGATAAAAATCCTTCACCATGTCTACGGTGTAGGCGGCCAGCATTTCTTCAGAAGGAAAATACCTACCATACGGGTGATTGGGATAAATGGTCTGAAAAAACTTTTCAGCAGCCTGTGCCTGTGGACGGGCTTTTTGAACAGCCAGCTGTCGTTTCAAGTCATTTTTCAGTCTGTCTATTTCGGAAGCGGGGAAAGCGGGGTTCATCACCAGCTCACTCATTACGGCAATCAGTTCCCCTGCATATTCGGAGAGTACAGCACCGGAAATGGTGGTTTGGTCGATGCCCACATTTACGTTGATGGAACCACCCATTGCAGCTACCTTTTTTGATATCGCGGCAAAATTCATGGTGGCTGTTCCCTCTTTCAAAAGATTTCCGGTGAGGTCGGCAAGCCAAACCTGATCGGCATTCTCATGAACGTTTCCCGTTTTGATGATGAGGCTCACATTTACTTTGGGCACAGCGCCATATTTGACGAGGGTCGCTTTCATGCCATTCTCCAACGAAATGGCACTTTTATCGGGTAGGCTAAAATCTTTGGGTGTTCCTCCTGCCGGTGGAGTTTGCCTTTGCGCCAGTGTGGCCAATGCTGCGATTGTCATTGCGATGGCCAAATGTATCCTGATGTATTTCATTGGTTTTCTGCTTTAGGGTCAACAATCAAAATGGTGCGATTCGTATTGCGTAAAAAGGCTTTAGCCGTTTTGCGAACGAGATCGGGAGTAACTTTTCGGAATTCACTTTCAATCGTATTGATGCGAGAGGGGTCATCATCGAACAAGGCGAAACAAGCCAGCAAATCGGCCCGACCCACTCCGAAGAATCCACCGATATCATCGTACAATGACGAGCGGATCTTTACCAGTGCCAGGTCAAGTTCCTCCTGAGTGACCTTATCCAGTGAAGCAACCGCCTTATCAAACTCTATCAGGATTGAATCGGGTGACACTGATTTATCATAAATCAAATCAGCCATCCATATCATGGGGCCATTGTAGTTGAACATGTTACCCAGGTAGTTGATGCCTCCATTCACGTTGGCGGTGAAGCCTTTTTCCTGAGCCAGAGATTGAAAGAGTTTACTGTCTTCCCCCTGAACCAGCAATTGATCAATAAGTCCCATGGCAAAATATTCGGGTGTATTGCGCTCCGGCATTTTGTAGGCTACTGCCAGCGCGGGCCTGTTGGCCAGTTTGTCTTCTTTTACAAATCGTTTTTCTTTTTCCTGGCGCGGCTCACTGATATCTGCTTTGGGAGGAAGTTCTGATTTTGGTATGCCACTGAAGTATTGCGCTATCCATTTCTTGGCATCTTCAATTTCAAAGTCGCCTACAATGGAAAGTGCTGCATTGTTGGGTGCGTAGAAGGTTTTAAAAAATGAATCTACATCTTCGATTTTGGCTGAGTCGAGATCGGCCAGATCGCCATAAAAATTATGTGCATTGTACCAATTTTCATTGGCATACTGCGGCATGTCGAGCCAGGGAAAACCACCATAGGGTTGATTGAGAACATTTACTTTTACCTCATTTTTAACGACCCCCTGTTGATTGGTAAGGCTTGCCTGATTAATATCCAGTCCCGTCATGCGATCGGCTTCCACCCAAAGAATGGGTTCGAGCATATGAGACGGCATGATTTCGAAATAGTTGGTAAAATCAAAACGGGTAGAACCATTGTTGATGCCCCCGTTGCGTTCTATGATTTTATCGAACTCCCCTTTGGGCATATTTTTGGTACCCTGAAACATCATGTGCTCAAACAGGTGAGCAAATCCTGTTCGGTCCTGTGGCTCTATACGAAAGCCGATGTTGTAATAGACTGCTACTACCACGGTGGGTGCTGTTTTGTCTTGCGACAATATCACTTTGAGGCCGTTGGGCAATTTGTAGTATTCCACAGGCACGCTAAACCCTTTTTCTGTTTCATTGGTTGTTTGACAACCCCACAGCAAAGAGGCAAATACAAAAACCACCACCGACAATTTTAGTTTTTTCATTGGAATGGATTAGAATATAAAATACTTATATACGATGTCGTTCTTTATTGTTTGCATAACTTCTTACTATTCTTTTAATGTCATTCCACTTTGATCAACATACTGATAGCAAGTATTTTCATAGCAGCTAAAAGATAACCTTGTCCATGCAGTTCCTTTTATCCCTCGTAGAAAGAGGCCAGTACTTATCTTCTTTATGCTAAAAAGAAAATCAGGCCGTTCACTACCTTCAGTTGTTTTGTAGGTATCCAAAGTAGTTATACCAAATTGATCCACCACTTGTTCATTTCCTGTAGAAAGAGAAAAAGATAGTTTTTCCCAGGCACAACCTTTGTCGCATGTGAGTGCCAATCCGTTAGGAGACGATTCAATGAGAATTAAGAAATCCGCCATCGAATTATCCTCACTTTGAGAGGCGGTACGACCAAAAAAACCTGTAGTGAAGAAAAGAATAAAAATAAGGCGTATAATATAACTAGTACGGAACGCGCTCATAAATAATATGGATAAACACTAGAGTTTAGCAGGATAAAGTTAGGAAATAATCTCAGAATGCTATTTGCCACATTTAATGATAATCTTACATCACAATGGGGTAATTTACACTGTCCGAAACTGGTCATTTTATTTACAAATAGTAGTCCTTGTCAACATAGTGATTTAGCTGAAATGAATTTTCATTCCTTCATGCGAAGCTATAAATCCTAACTTCTCAATTACCTCCGGTTGGAGGACACGAACCATAAATAAAGGAAACAGAAAACTATTATTCTATTTTAAAAAACTTAAATCGACCATTAAATGTCATGGTTGGTTTATTCTCTTCCAATTTGACTATCACCTTGTCCCCTGTGTCCAGGTCAATGTATTCTGAAGTTTCAATTGCCATTAAAGTATTAACTTCTCCATTGTTCGGATCATTAATCACCAATTGGTTATCCTTGATACTGGTATGAACCAAATAATCTCCAATGTTGGGGACTTGAAAGTTAAGCTTGTACGTACCCACAAACTCTTTAAGGTATTCAGTTGGAAGCGCTATTGGATCAATAACACGTTGCTCACTAATGCCCCAATTATAATAATGTGATACTGATCGCAATATTTCGCCAATCAGTTTTCCTCCATTGTCTGCATTTGTCATTACTACTATGGCATTGCCTCTATTTGCAAAAGCAACCATTTCATTAGTGAACCCTGCATTTTTTCCACCATGTCTAAATATTAATGAATCGCTCTCCCATTGCAATGAGGGCCCTAATCCCCAACTGTTGCTGTGTTTGGTTAGCATCATTTGAACGGTCTCTTTCTTAAGTACACCGTTTTCTTTTCCAGCTAAAATGCGCTGGATTTCCAAAGCATATTTTGCCAAATCTGTGGGGGTAGTCCACAATCCTGCAGCTGCCTTTTCAGGATAATTATGCCATAAGCCATCAATTATCTTTCCGTCAGTACCGTAGGCTGCACTTGCTGTCGCATGTCGTTCTGTTGGGAGCGGCTGCTCAAAAGTGCTGTTTGTCATTCCCATTGGTTCAAGTATATTATTAGTCAGGTATGCATCCATAGACCTACCACTTACTTCTTCCACCAGCTTTTGCATAATGGTATAACCGCCTCCAGAATATCTCCATGTACTACCCGGGATAGTATCCACCCCAATTCTTGAGGTATTCCCAACTCCATTTAAAACTTGGGTAATGGATGGTAAAGTATCGGTTTGCTGATAACCTGGAAACCCATGAACGGTCACTCCTGCTGTGTGCGTCAATAGTCTTCTCAACGTTACTTTTTCCACCTCCGTAAATTTACTTGCAGGGATTTTCCAATCTTTCAAGTAGGCATTCACATCCTTATCAAGATCCATCTTACCTTCTTCAACCAATTTTAATGCTGCAAGTGCAGCCACAGGTTTGCTTATTGAACCTGCCTGAAAAATAGTATTCGCATCCACCCTGCTTCCGCTTTCAGTATTGGCGATACCATATCCTTTCGCCCATTTTATTTTTCCATTTTCTACTAATGCCATACTTACGCCCGGAACTTTATAATGCTCCATCCTCTCCGTGATATTATATACTTGGTGTCGTTATTGGCTCGGAATGCAGGCAAAAGACCATTCTCAATGTCATTAATTTCAATTGATACGTCTTTTGGTTTATCTGATACGCATGAAAAAAATACAAGAAGGAAAACCGGAAAACAATGGTACAATTTCTTCATTCTGGAATTTATTGATAACCTCATCCTAATATATGTATTGTGTACATATTTTCCCTATCATTGGGTTGTAAAGTCCAGCCAATTGGCTGAAGAACTTTCGATATCAGGAAAAATCATGGTTTGCCAGGACACGCACCCAAGGCATTGGTATGGGGCACGTAACTAAGCTCCGTGCCCGATGAGGACTGCTTAATATTAAAAAAGCGTTATTTCTGAATGCTCATTTCTACATTACACAGAATTTCGATAATTGGGGCCACAGAGCCAGCAGCACCAGCAACGCCAAATTCGTTCCTATCCACGTTCCCTGTCAACTGAAAACCTACCTTATCAAGACCATCTCTGGTTTTGGTAGAACCAATGTGTATAGCAGTGAGTTCTACTTCTTTGGTATTTCCTCTCATTGTTAAATCGCCTGTCACTTTGTACTTATTTTCTCCCGATTTGGTAAAAGACTTACTCACAAAACTAATGGTGGGATGATTTTCCATATCGAAAAAGTCGGCTGTCTTCAAATGTTTGTCCCTGCCTTCAGCACCAGTGCTCACACTACTGACTTGTGCCGTGAAAGCCACTTTAGACCCCGTAAAATCCTGGGGTGTACCGCCTTGAACGGTCGCATCAAACTCCATGAACCGTCCGTTGACAAATGCAATTCCGGAATGTTTTGCGTTGAACATAATGCTGGAGTGACTCGGATCAATTTTCCAGGTCTGTGCATGGACGCCAACGGAGATCATCAATAATACAATTGCGGAGAGAATAATATTTTTCATGGTTTCATTTAAATAAGGCACCAATCAATACAATTTTCAGGAAATTTGTTCAACTCCTATATAAACGGTTGATTGGCATTGTAAGAAGCAATTTCTACTAATTAAAAAAGGGAGCTTGAAATACTGCCACCGCTGTTAGGAAGCGTAAATCCCTCACTCAGGTCGGGTGATGGTTTTTTGTGTTGGCCATCTGGTTTCCCTCCACTCCTTTCGTTCTTCCTTTGACAGGAATGTCCAGGCAATTATTCGGCTGGATTTATTACCTGTTCCCATCGGAATCGTTTTGATCTGGATGGCTTCGGTACTTTCCAATTGGTCATGTATCCTTCTGAGGTTCGATTGTTTGGATACTAACGTTGAAAACCAGAGGCAGTTTTTAGAGTACTTTTCACTTTCTCTTATCATGTTCTGGATAAATTTATATTCCCCTCCCTCGCATATCAGTTCGCTATTAATTCCCGAAAAATTGAGTTCTGGTGTTTTTACTTTTTTACCTGACAGGTTCATGACTTTTCTTCGCGCTCCTTTTTGTGCCTCTTCTGCCGAAGCATGAAAAGGAGGATTACACACAGTGAATTCAATTTTCTCCTCTTTGCCCAATATACCGTAAAATATGTCTTTAGGATTTTTTTTGCAGTCTGCAGTCAATCTTCCCTTTTAATGACGTGTTGGCATTGACAATGTGCTGCGATGAGGCAACTGATTTTGGATCTATATCCGATCCAATAAATTTCCAACCGTATTCCGTAACCCCTATAAGCGGGTAAATACAACTGGCTCCCATGCCAATGTCCAGTCCTGTGATTTTATCGCCTGTGGGCACTGTGCCAAAATTGTTTTCGGACAATAAATCAGCCATGTGATGAATATAATCTGCCCTGCCTGGTATAGGGGGACATAAGTTTTTGTCAGGGAATTCCCAGTTCGTTATCCCGTAATAGTGATTGAGAAGGGCTGTATTCAGCAGTTTAACAGCAAGCGGATTTGCAAAATCGACCGATTCCACCCCGTATTTGTTGAGGGCGATATGATTTTTCAATTCTGGTACCGCTTTGATTAAAGCATCCAAATCATATCGATCCCGATTTTTGTTTCGGGGATGCAGCCTTACTTTTTCCTGTTGATTTTTTTCTGATGACATGATTATCCTGTGTTATTGATCGATAACATTTCCGCTATTTGATATTGCAACGATCTAATGTGGTCTGGACCGCAATTTATGCAGCGCTTTTTGTTTTGCTGCTGCCAATGGTCAAGTGTTTACTGGTTATAGATATCAAACTCAGCAGATATTGATTTCATTAGTTCGGTATTGGCAAAATCTGCTTCAGACATCTTTGATAGTTTTTCCAGGTATACATCAAAGCGGCCATTTTTGAATATCGTCAGCATTTTCCCTCCGTTTTTACAACTGGCGGCATGCCAGACATGAGGAGGAATGGTTATGGTGTCCCCTGGTTTCGCGGTGATGGATTCGTCATCAAAGATCAACTCTACTTCACCTTCAAGTACATAAAACACTTCTGTCATTATTTTATGGTGATGTCTACCCAGGTAAAAACCAGGCTTTAAAGTATCTTCAACAATACTCAGTTCGCCATTGGTCTTATGTGAAGAAAGCTTGATAAAGCAATGATCTTGAGAATAGTTATAGTTTTCGCCTTCTCCCTTCCGTATCAATTCTTTGTCTCCCATTTAGTTGGTGTTTAAATGTATCATGTCATTTCTCCACTATATCAGCCGCCTTACTTTTTGTTTATAGGTTAAATAACTTTGCCCATGTTGACTGGTTAAGAAATCTTCCTCAAGTCTGATTTGGATTTGAATTAAAACATGACCAAGTATTAAAAAAAGTCCAGTCAATGCGTTAGGTGTGGTCATAAAAAGTCCAACCAAACTAATTGTCATGCCGAAGAAAATTGGGTTTCTTGAAATTCCGAAAAGACCTGTCGTGATTAACTCAGTTTTAGTCACTGTATCAATTCCTATTCTCCAAGAATTTTTCATGTGGCCTTGTGCAATGGTTGTCCAGATAAGTGCAAATCCTAAAAGTCCAAGGCCAATGTATTTTATTGTTAAATTCTCCAGTTGTTTAATTGGCAAATAACTGTGGTCAAGTGAAGGGACAAAGGCAAAAAGCAAAACATAAACAAACATTAAAATAATTGTTAGTTTAAAATAAAAACCGATAAGACCATAGGCACTGTCATCTTTTGGCAGCACCAATGGATTTTTTCCAATTCTTTTTGCAACGATTATGCTTTTTGCAACAAAGGCAATTCCAAAATAAACGATAAAATAGGCTGGTAAAAATATTCTTAAAAATTGTTCCATCTATTGATCTGTCAATTGTAGGATATCACTTAAACCATAACCATTAATGTGGTACCTATCCTGTATAGCTCTTCATGCGAAATTATGAAACTTAAACCACAATGTAGTGCTGGAGGAGCGTGCGTCTTACTTAATCTGATTGCTTAGGCTGGTTTCTTGAGTGACAATGCAGTCCAGCACCGTCATGGTGTAGTGGCATACAATCAATTTGTACAATCTGTCGATTGGGAAATGCTTTTTCCAGAATGCGTTTGGCTTTTTCGTCTTGTATTCTTAATTCGTCAGGCAGTTCTTGCTTCCAATATTTTGAAGTTACTACCACTCCATTGGCTATTACGAAATTCAGGTAACCTGTTGCCAGGTAGAATTCTACCGAGTCATCTGTTACATTATCGAACCAGTATTTCTCTGTTGTACTAAGCGTATTATAATCGACTTTTTTGGTCATCAAAAGGCAATAAAGGCTTGGTTCAGGTCTACACCTTCCTCAGTGTTATTTTTATCTTTCTGTATTGCTGGTTATCGCCAACCAGCATGGGTGACAATGCACTTTTAGGCAGTGGAAAAACCAGGTAACCCACCAGTGCGTCATTGCTGACCTCATACGGGGTAATTTCATTGGCTATGACCTGGCCGTCATGCCAAATGTTCCAGGCCAATAATGCATCATCGGCTCCGGTGGTATTCCATGAGCCCATCTCCATTGAATTGAGGTTGCTTCCAAGGCAGGCATGGTATGTTTTTCCTGAGGATCTAAATTCGATCACTTGAACGGCCTCCGGACAAACGGAAGAATACGGAACAGTTCCGTTACCCCGAAAAACAATAGCGCGCACCAATGAGGTAATGTCAGCATTGGGCAGGTACACCACACTTGCTTCCGGTCCGGACGCCACTATTAATTCAAATTTAGGTCCGTTCAACGTGGCGTTATCCAAAGTATAGGCACCTACGATCTTAGCCGGAAGGTTGGTGCCGGCCGGTGAGCCTACAGGAATGGGACCATCTGCTTCAATTGGGGTTTGCTCTGCGCAAGCCAGCATTAAAAAACATGCGCAAATCCTGAATGGCTTCATATGGTTATGTGCCAGTTGTTTATTAAAGATACAAAACGGAGGGGCAGGAAGTCAAGGGCACTAAAGAGCACAAGGGATTAGAGAGCACAAGCGATTAGGGAGCACAAGCGAGACGCTTGCGCTATTTGGGAAAGAACAAGACAAAAATTGTAAACAATAAATTCAGTTGGTATGAGCAGTACTAAGTATTCAAAAAATGTTTTACTACTCGCATTGCTCTTAACGTATTCCACCGGCCAGGCTTACCTGCCCGTTCCATTATTAAATGAAATTGCCCCGGATGAGCAGCTTGCACATTCCAGGTACCGTCCTTGTTACGTTTTTTAAGAATTCTGCTGACCGCTGCATCCATTCTGTCATCCCATTTAATTGCTGCATATTGAAAGTAATCCATAGCCCGAAGTATATCATACTTCCACCTGCACGGGTAGGATAGTTTCAGAAAATCCTTGTTGATCACCTCACCGGTTCTGTCCGACAGAAATAACTGGTGCATGAGGATAAATTCTTCCGCTTTCTTTCTGGCGCTTTGAATTTCTTTTTTTCTATAGTCATATCCCCTCATTTGAAATTCCATTAGCCCTTCCAAAACCGAAATGGTAGTGTGCAGCGAACTGTGTCTGGCTCCACTTCTTGCAGACCTGCAATTGAACCCTCCATCTTGCATGACCTCCTTTAATATGCTGTCGACCACCGAGTACAATTTTTTTTCTTCGACTTTGAAATAGGAAGCATAATTTAAAAACATGCCGTTTACACAAACATCGCTGTGCTGAAGCGTAGAGGGCCCCAAAGGAATTCCGCCATCATCCGCCTTGCCTGCTTCCAATACGATGTCGATGGTCTCTTTTATAACAGGGTTGTCAGGACTGATGCTCAAATTGCGCAGGTCAAGGAGGGTATAATGGGTAGAGGTCCATTTTGGTTGATAAAACCCTTTTCCCCAATGTCCATTGGAATTTCGCTTTGCCAGAAACCGTTTCCCCCAACCTTCTTTTGCGATTCTGTCCTGCAGGTCTTTTCTTTTATTTTCCAACAGGTCGCGATGCACCTGGTACTGGATTGAAACATCCCCTTTAAGCAACCATTCAATGATTTTCTGTTTATCCATTCAATTGTCTTCCAATTAAATTTCTAACACACCAGCTCATGTCCTGGTTCACTCCCAATAACCATTTGAGCGTTCCTCCCTTTAAGCAAGTACCTGACTTTTAAGTTATATTTCTGGCCGATGAGCTATCCCAAGGAATTAAAATAAAAAGGCTCCCTGGCGGGAGCCTTTTACCTAAACAAACTAAACCGGGGTTAACCGTATCCCAAGTTTTACCAATGAGTAAAGACTAGCTTTGATTTCTAGTCAATTCCCTATTTTCAAAAATTGACAATAAGAAATTAATTTCAAAACCATTCTCATAAAGATTAGGGATTTTGTACGAGCGGCATCGATCCTGGGTAAATTAACCCCATTTATTCCATAGGATATTACCTATATATTAAGGAATACCCCATTTTGAACATTTGCAATCTTCCAGAATCCTCAGTTGACTGCAAAGAAAAAGGCTTCCTTGCGAAAGCCCTTCTCAACTCAACCAAATAAAAGATCAGTTCCCCAGGTGGTTCCAATTGATCAGGATATTCCACACCAACGGGGCATCATGGTGATTCAGGTAGCGGTGCAGCGGGTCGAATGTAAAAGCGATCACTCGCCCTGCGCCCTGTGGTACGTTGAAGATACCGCCATGGCCGATGATGGTTTGCTCGTTGCGCACCATCCCCGACAGCACGTAAGGGGGCTCTTTCTTGTCGTCTTTCTTTTCCTTTTCCACCTGGCGGTCGGGCATACCCATGATCGGTCCGGTGTAGGGCACTTCGTCTTTCAGGGGTTTAGTACCATACTGCAATACCATCATGTCTCTATTGTGCTTGTCTACCTGATACAATGGGCCGTTGCCCCTGAACACGTGAAAAGTTTCAGGATAACCGTACAACAATGGGCTATTGGTTTTGCGGGCCTTCACACGCACCACGCTGCCTGGATGAAACAAGCCTGCAGCATTATATGGTTCCAGCTCACGAGCAATACCCGTCTCTGCTGCCATGCGGGTGGAGTTATCTAGCGTAACTAATACACCGCCATTGTCAACAAATTTTTGCAGCTCGTTCATTCCGTCTAATCCGGGGCCACCTGTCATGTCATTGGTGGCATCGGGAAAGCCGTGGGAAGGAAACTCCGCTGTTTTAGTAAACGGCATAGGCCCCCACTTGGCATCGATACCATGAATGAAGTCGCTGGCCTGACCACGCATACGAGGTACCAGGATCACATCGAATTTCTTTTTCAGGTCACCGGCCTTCAAGTCGTCTTTGTCGATGGAAGTGTATGGAATGCCGCGTTGCTCAAAGGTATATCGCGACCAGCCTTCGTCCTGAGTGCTGAACCAGCTGTGGTAGATGGCCACACGGGGCAAAGACACTTCGTGCTGTTTGCCACCGGGGCTAGCGACCTGCAGGTCTAAACCAAACTGGCTGCCGATCTGGTCGGCCTGAGCTTTGGTAATGTCCTTGAAAATTACCGAACCTGCACGCAACGTATCGTTGCCAATGATTTGTTGCTCGTCCAGCACGGCTATTTTGGCTTTTTTGTTTTGTGTTTTCACCCAATACATCGCTGGCAATACCGTATTCTGTGCTGTGTACCTGAGTACGTAACTGCTGCCGCTGCCATTTACTTCACCAATGTATTTCACATCTGCGTTCAGCAGCTGCATGTCGCTGGTGTTGTAGTTGATCACGTCTTCCGATTTTACCTCCACTCCGTAGACGAGGCCCAGTGTCCAGGCGATGTCGTCATATGGAGGGAATTTCGCCTCCTTGGGATAATCCTGTTTGGTAAGCAGTGTCACTGCGAGGTTGCTGTAGGGCTGATCCAGCAGGATCACATAGTCGCCCGTTTTTTCACCAGAGGTCACCTTGTGCACTTCTATACCCTGCACGCGCAGCTGATTCACCAGGTAAGCGGCCATGGCAGGATCGCGTTGTTTTTTAGGGATCACAAATACCTTAGGGGTATCTTCCTTTCCTTTGGTGATGTTGTTGACACCCTTCTGGTAGAAGTTGCGCAGCAATAATTTTTTGTTGTCGGCCGTGTAGGTCAAAGACGCCAGCACCCCAGCTTGCATGTAGTTGGTGTTGTTGCGAGACGACCAGTATACCTCTTGTGTAGGAGGTGCTGGGCGGTACCACTCTCTGCTGGTGGCGGGGTCGCCAGCATATTTTTGATTGGATAAATCGCGCAGGTAGGTGTTGGCGCCCGCGTTGCCGAAGGTTTCATAAAATCTTCCTATGCTGTTGTGGTTGTTGGCCACCCACATGGCATAACCGGGCCACCATCCGTCAAAGAAGGCCCAGGTAAAAGTGCCGGGCAGTCCTTGTGCTGCGAGGGTGGTGATGTCGTGGTTGGCCATGATCTGCCACTCCCCTATGGCGATGGGATCCATGTGGTCGTTGTATGGACCGGTCCCTGTAGAGATGTAGAGCAAGGGCACCGACTCATGCAAGTCAAGCATTACTGTAGGGTGCCACTCGTAGTACATTTTGAAGATGGCTTTGCTCAGCGCCTGAGATACCTGCAGTCCATCGCGGTTGTTGTCGTGAAACACGTACTTGCCCCAGTAGGGAGTTCCTCTTGGAAAGCCATCGTCATATTCTTTTCTCTGCTTGGTATAGCGGTGGTACCAGTCTACTTGCTTGTCACGACCGTCAGGTTCAGAAGCGGGGTTAATGAGTACCACTACGTTGTCGCGGATGTTTTTGATGTCTTCGTGCTGGCTTGTTGCCAGGCGGTAAGCCAGCTCCATCAGCATTTCAGGAGATCCCATTTCCGTAGAGTGCAGTCCACCGTTGAGGTAGAAGATGGGCTTGCTGTCGGCAATGATTTGGTCCGCTTCAGCTGGCGATATTTTTCTCGGGTCCGACAATCGGTTCAACTGTTGTTTGTAATGGTCAATGCGGTTCATGGACTCTGCGTTGCCGATGATCACCAGTTTGATGTCGCGTCCTTCTTCAGAAACACCCAATGTCTCTACCTTAATGAAAGGAGATGCTTTGGCCAGCACTTCGTAGTAGGCATAGATTTCTGCCGTGCGGTGCATTTCTCCGGGAGCTCCAATGATCTTTCCAAAGTGTTTGCGGGGTGAAGGCACGTTGGGGTCGTCTGGCAGGTCGAGCACGGAAGCGGGCAGAAAGCGCGGGTCGGTGGTGTACTCTTTTATTTTCTTGTTGTATTCTTCATCGATTTGTTGTGCCACCAGGGGTGTAGTGCACAGCATTAAAGCAAAGCAGAAGAACAGGAGGTAGATTTTTTGCATGGGAGCGGTTGTTTATCGCCACCAATATAGGGATACGGATAAAGCAAGCCGCAGAGGTACTGATAAGCGGTTGAGTTTGTTTATGGACGATCTGAGTAAAAGATTACCTGGTACATGCGTGGGTAAATTGCCTCTATAGGTTAGCTAAACATTACTTACACTTTTCATTATACTCTGTAATTGCATCAGCGATCTTGTCGTATTTTCTGGCGTATCCTTTAATTGTTTTTTCATCCATTGATGGGCATCGTCCCAACACTTGCTGTATCGCTTGTTCGTAATTGGTTTTGGTGATCCATAACGTAGTTGCTTTTTGCTCATCATAAAGTAGGTACTCCTTGTCCACTATCTCCACTGCAGCACCAATATTGATGAGCTCATCTTTCAAAGCCGCCACCTGAATGCTCTCCTGCAAACTCTTTCCATCCTTCAAACTTTCCTTCACGGACTTTCTGGCGGTATTTGCCCGCATAGAATCGATGAAGGATTGGGAAACAAACTCCGATACTTTGCGTGAGGTGTTGGCATTGGGATTATAACTCAGTCTCAATTTTCCTGAAACGAGTCTTTCCAGATAGCCCCCCTCGTACAGATCATAATATACGTTCTCCTTCTTTTGCTGTTGTTGAATCACAGCCACTGCATTGCCTCCAATGTATTGGGCCTCCTCCTCTTCTTCAGGAATAATCAACATGCACTTCTTTACAAAAGCCCAGTCTGCTATTTGATTGTTGAAGAGTGCGATTCGCCCTTCTATTTTTTCACCATCTAGTGTAATGATGTATCCCGGGAAGAACCTGGGGTAGCCAATCACTCTTGAGTCATAAAATGAATCACCNNTGATTTTAAACTTCCCTTGCTGAGCTTGAGTTGATAAAGAAATGCCCATGAGCATTATGAAAAGGATATTGATACCAAGTTTTGTCATTTATCTATTATTTATTCTTCATTGTTAGAAAAACTACCTCGAGTCATTACTAGTGGTAGACCAATCAGCACCAGCGCCACGAGATTGATCAGTACGATGTTGTGGATGGCTCCATAGTAGAACGACACACCGCTGTCGATTACGAACCAAGAGAGCAGTCCGTACCACATGGCATGGTAGGCCCACTTTTGTTGTTCTTTGAAGGCATATTCGGAGATCATGACCATGAGCACGTGAAACCCCACTATAGTACCTCCGATGATACCGAAGAGCCAGTTTTTGAGCATCAGTGTTTGCTCGGGGAAAGCCTCGCTACCGAAAAAAACATCCCGGGTGTAGTGGTTGTGTGCTTCAAAAAAGAAAGTGTTGCCTCCAAAGGCCACCATCAGTCCTACCCCGATGGTCATGATGTTGGCCCAGGTGAGCCACTTTTGCCAGAAAATGAATTTGTTTTTTTCCACCATCCTAATTTATAAATTAAGATTAAGGAATACTACTAATAATCAGGTATCAGCAGATGCTGGGCTTAAATTCAAATGCCATTGTTGCTGGTAAGAATAATAGGTTGTGTGTCAGTTACAACCAAAGTGTGTTCGTGTTGTGCGATGAAGCTTCCATCTTTGGCTTTTAAAGTCCAACCATCGGCCATCGTGTGCACATATCTTGATTGGGTAGAAATGAATGTCTCCAATGCTACCACGGTGTTGACTTTGAATCGCTGCTTGTTGTACGGATCATTGAAGTTGGGCAATTCATAGGGTTCATCATGCAGCTTCAAACCGATGCCGTGGCCTACCAAATTTCTCAATGTGGTAAAACCTTTTCTTTTCGCTTCCTTTTCTATGTATCCTCCTATATCTGCAATTCTTACTCCACCTTTTATCCTGCTGATGGCTCCCAATAATATTTCTCTGGAAGCATTCACCAGCGGATTCAGGTTTTGTAGGTCGTTGCCCAAAACAAAAGAAGACCCATTGTCGCCATAGTAGCCATTCACTTCTGCGGATACATCTACATTCACCAGGTCCCCTTCTTTCAAAATACGTGTTGAAGAAGGAATGCCATGTGCGGCTTCCTGGTTGACACTGATACAGGTCCAACCCGGAAAATCATATTCTTTATTGGGTGCTGGATTGGCACCATAGCTGCTTAAAATCTCAAAGCCAAACTCATCCAACTCTTTGGTGGACATCCCCGGTGTAGCATGATCAATCATTTTCCTTAACGTTTCCCCGACCACTTCGGAAGCGTGCTTCATTCCTTCAAAGTCACTGTTTGATCTTATTGACATTCCTATTTGTTAAGATTGATTTAATTATTAAATATTTTACTTCTTTTCAATCTTCAGTGGTTGCTGTCCGAATTTTCCTCCGAAGAAATCTCCGGGGTTCCATGTTGGGCGTTGAGGATCATTGGCTACCTGATAACCGGTAAGGAAATTTACTTTTACATGTGTGCCTGCTGCATCAAAATCAAAATCCTGGTTCATGTCGTCATTGGGTTTATGGTAGGTGGTACTTCTCCAGGCCACATCTGACACGCTACGGTCGACCTTGTCTTCAGGCACCGTTTTGAAACCACTCTTGATGAACAAGGCAGGAATTCCTCTACGGATAAAGCTGTAGTGGTCGCTCCTTATAAAGACCACTTGCTCGGGGAACGGATCCGGTCCTATGCCTATGTCTAAATATTTGGCTGTTGCCGTCAATGGTTTGGACAAAGAGGAATGTTGTGCACCATAGGGAACGATGTCCAGCACCGGATGAAAGAAGAAGGGCATGTCCAAAGAGAAGTTGGCCACCATACTCTCCTTGGGAATGGAGGGGTTGTTGGCAAAATAATCCGAACCCAACAGGCCAGACTCTTCTGCTGTGACTACGGTGAACAGAATTGACCGCTTGGTGGGCTGTTTTAAATTCATGTAAGTACGGGCGATCTCCAATACAATGGATGTGCCCGATGCATTGTCATGCGCACCATTATATATAGAGTCTCCTTTCATGGGCACGCCTACCCCCACATGATCTACGTGGGCCGTATAGACTACGTATTCATTTTTGAGCACAGGGTCACTTCCGGGAATCACCCCGATAAGATTTGAACTTTGAATGGCGGTAATGTTGGTATGCACTTTCATCCTGGCATCTATCCCCAGTGCAAAAGATTGGGGCTTGCTGGACTTAAGGCTCTCGATTACTGCGGCCAGTTTTTTATTGGTGTTGACAAATAATTTTTCTGCTTTTTCGGGATTGAAGGATGCTGTCACTTTCAATTGCTCAAATGTATTTTGCGCCTTACCCTGTTTGTCGGCCCAACGTGATGTGCCATGTGATGAGCGATTAACAGATGCTTCCCAGGATCTGCGTTGATCATCTGGCAATTGCATGGAGATCGCACCGATGGCACCGCGCTTCACGGCCTCTTCATACTTTACGGAACCAGAGGAAAAGTAAGCCCGCTCATTGGAGGGAAAAGATTCAGGTGCCTGGTTAAAGTATACTACAATCTTTCCCTTGACATCCATTTTTTGATAATCGTCATAGTTAAGTTCGGGGGCATGCACGCCAAAGCCTACGAAGACCAATGATCCTGATACTTCAGACACATTATTTACCAGGTTGGGTAGGAGCATAAAATCCACATTATACTCAAGTGGCACTTCTTTACCTTTCACGATCAGGCTCATACTGCTTTTTGAATTGTCAACTACACCTATCTTCAAGGTGACAGGCTGGCGATAGGTTTTGCCTTCTACCCCCGGCAATAATCCAATGCTGATGAACTGCGCCTCTACATATTTGGAAGCCAGTTCGAATCCTTGTGTGCCCGGCTCACGGCCTCGCAACAAGTCATCGGCCAGGTAAGTCATGTCTGCCTTGATGTGGCTGGGCTTTATTCTTTGAATGGCCTGCTCTGCATCTGGTGTTATTTGCGCAAATCCGTATTGAGTGAGTACTACAAATACTGCAACAGTAAAAAGTCTTTTCATTATAAGTAAGATTGAACGCTAAATATAACCATTCAACTACTACAAAGACAAACCAGATGCAGGTACGGTATAAGTTGCTATACTATTATTGGCTATTCGCTTCTCAGTGTTTCTGCCGGATTGATTCTGGAAGATTTTAATGTATGATAACTTACCGTGCAAAGGGCAATCAGCATAATTCCAAGACAAGGCACAGTTACCATCCACCAGGTAATATCTATCCGATAGGCAAACTCTGACAGCCAAGTGCGCATCGAATAGACAGAAGCTGGTGCCGCAATTAAAAAGCTTAACAACAATAGTTTGATGTACTGTTGCGAAAGTAAATGCAAAACGCTTTCTGATGAGGCTCCCAACACTTTCCTGATCCCAATCTCTTTTGTTCTTTGTATGGCTAAATAGGCAGATAGTCCATACAGGCCCAGGCAGGCTATAAAAATTGCCAGTCCCGCAAACAAGGCCAGCACCTCTCCCATTACACGTTCTTGCTCCATCAGGTTATTGAAATTTTCATCCACAAAATGATAGGCCAAAGGTTCTGCTACTGCATACTGTTTCCATTGTGCTTCGATAAAAGGAATTATTTTATCTGTGCTTCTGGCATTCAACCTTATGACCAATTTGGGACCACTTGGGGAAAATTTAATGATGGAGGGCGTAATCGGTTTTCTCAGCGTTTCAAAATTAAAATCACTGACTACCCCAATGACGTTATATTTTTTATTCAATACCTCCCCAATGGGTTTTTCCAACAATAGGGCTTTTGCTGCCGCTTCGTTTAACAACACCGCACTGGAGTCGGAAGCCACTGAGGCATCAAAGTACCGACCAGCCACCAGCTTGAAGCCCATCGTTTCAGCATAATCGAAGTCTCCCTCGAACCTGTTGCTGGTAACGGGTTCATTGACGTAAGAAGACCAAATGCTTTGGATCGAAAAAGCATTGGTTGATCCAGGCTCACGGTGCATTCTACTGACGTTTGCTACACCTGGTTGCGACTTCAATGCTTCTTTAAATGGCACTATATTATTATCCAGCAGATTGGCGTTGTCCACAACCAATATATTTTCCCTATCAAAGCCAACATCTTTTGACTGTGCAAACTGGATTTGCTGAAATACGATAATGGTTCCCACCACTAGTATGGTGGATATGGTAAATTGAACCACCACCAGTGAATTTCTGAACGAAGATTGTGATTGGCCTGTAAGGTTTGACTTTAGCACTTGAATTGGCCTGAATGAAGACAAGACCAATGCCGGGTACAGTCCAGACAAAATCCCCAGCAGGACAGACAGGCCTATGGCCAAAAGTAACTCAGTCGGATTATTGAAGACGGAAGCCAGCACGCCAACACCTACCCAGCGTTCGACCAATAAGATGATCAGCTCTGAAAGGCCCAGGGCCAGGATCATTGCCATCAAGCAAATCATTACCGACTCAGAAAGGAATTGTAAAGCCAACTGCAAGCGCGAAGAGCCAATTACTTTTTTAATTCCCACTTCTTTTCCTCTTTTAACTGCCCGTGCGGTAGACAGGTTGATGAAGTTAACCGCTGCAATGAACAAGATACCTACTGCTACAAGCAGAAGAATGTATACCATAGTAGCATTGCCACCTTCTGCCAGGTCGAAGCGCAAAGTTTCCCCTAAATGGATGTCGGCCAATGGTTGCACGAGTAACCGAAAGGCATCATCACGCTGCAGCCATTCTTCGAAAGGCGTTTTGGTCCCCATGTTGGGAAAGAGATTAATTTCAATCAACTTATCAACGGCCGACTGGATCATTGCTGGGGTTGTACCTTCCTGCACTTTTATATAATTGTAAGTATCTACAAACAGCCAGTGTGGCGATATTTCTTTTTCTACATGGGCTGCCCAGAATGGAGCATTCAGGTGAGACTTTACTTTACTGATGTCTACCACTCCTTCAACGGTATAAAGGTGATCGGCCTCACCGTCTACCAATGCAATTATTTTTCCCAATGGATTTTCATTACCAAACAACTGCCTGGAAAAGTCTTCACTCAAAATAATTCCATCTTGTGAAAGTGCGCCATTGCCTTCCAGGAAATGATAGGGAAAGAGTTCGAAAAAATCTGGTTCTACGAACAGTCCTGATTCCTTGGTTTGATAGTCTTCCACTTTTATTTCGATGTCCGATTCTACCCTTACCCTGCAGGTCTTCTCAACCCAGGGGTAAATTTCTTTCATAGCACTTAAAAGTATTGGAGGCCCTTTTGCAAATTCCCCCATTGTCATGAACTTGGTGGCAATGCGATACACGTTTTCATGTCCGGCAAAGTGCTTTTCATAACTTAACTCACGAATGGAATAAATAAGGATAACCATGCTACAAGCCATGCCCACAGCAAGGCCAACCACGTTGAGCGTGGAATATGTCAATTGCCTTTTAAAATTTCTAAAGGCTATTTTAAAAAAGCTCTTTAGCATAACTTTTCACTTTTATTCGTCTTTCAAAACGTCTACCGGATTGGTGAAACCTGCTTTTACGGATTGATAAGCTACCGTTATCCAGGTCACCGCCAGCATGATTGCTCCGGCCAAAACAAATGAATTGATACTAATAGGCGTACGATATGGAAATTGGCTCAACCAATTATTCATAGCATACCAACCCAAAGGCACGGCAATGACAAATGAAACCAAAACCAGCTTGGTGAAATTCCTATTGAGCAAAAAAACTACCTGTTGTACGGATGCGCCCATCACCTTGCGCACACCTATTTCTTTCTTTCGCTGTTCTGCAGAGTAAGTTACCAGTCCTACCAGTCCGATCATGGCAATCAGCAGAGATAAAGCAGCGAAAATACTGAAGAGGCCACCCAGTCGCTGTTCCTGTTCATATTGACGTGCCCACTCCTGATCCAGAAATGAATATTCGAAAGGCGCATCATTCACGCGCGCGTCCCATTTGTCCTTGGCAGCAGCAATTATACTTTGTGTCTTATCCGATTCAATTTTTAAGGCAACCAGCTTGCCTATTTCCCAAATATCAGAATCGATGTGATAAAATATAGAAGGGTTGATCTCCTGATGAAGGGAGGCATAGTGAAAGTCTTTTACTACTCCAATGATCTCTCCTACTCCCAGGTTGGGATCTCCCAATTCAGGATAAATTATTTTCTTGCCAATTGCCTCTTCTGGTGTCCATCCGAAAAGCCTTACTGTAGTTTCGTTGGGAATAACCTTAACCTGATCCGCAGGCCTGTTGATATCGAATGACCTGCCGGCTACTAGAGTCAACCCCATTGTACTGAAATAATGTTCATCAATTTTAGTTTGGGCAATAGACAGTTCAATATCACCACCTTCCTGGCTGAAGATGTCCTCAAAAGAGCCTCTGCCAGGCACAGTCATGGCGAGGCTTGCGTCTCTAACGCCAGGTAATGCACTTATTTCCTCGCGAAAAGATTTGGCCTGTTCTGCTAATTTATTTGCGTTGTTGATGATCAGTATGTTTTCTTTATCAAAACCAAGGTTCTTGGATTGAAAGAAAGTCAATTGTTTGTTTACAATAATTGTAGCGATGATGAATACAATGGATACGACAAACTGAATTGTTACCAAACTGTTTCTTAATCCAGGTCTCAATCCTGTGGCCAATTTACCTTTCAGCACATTGGCTGGTTTGAACCCTGTAAGATAGAATGCCGGATAGATTCCCGCTGCCACCCCCACTGCGAAGGGCAAAACCAAAAGCAACCAGATTGCACCATCCTCATTCCACAGGGAGAAGGGCATATCCATTGCCAGTGCGCTGCTGATGATAATCCTGAACAACTCCAGCAAACCCAGCCCGATCAAGGTGGCCACTGCTGCCATGATGATCGACTCCAGCTGAAATTGAAGTATGAGCGATTGTCGCATGGCACCCAGTACCTTTTTCACTCCTACCTCTTTTGCCCTTGATGCCCCTCTGGCGGTTGACAAGTTGACAAAATTGATGATTGCAAGCAGGAGCACAAATGCTGCCACCAGGGCAAAGATCTGGATGTATTTGATATCGCCTGTAGGCCCGATGCGATTATCAATTCTATCAGAATACAGGCGGATGTCTTTCACTGGTTGCAGTGCAAATTTCCAATCTCCTTTGCCTTTCATGAACTCGTCATAATTCATACCCATTGCTGCAACGCTGGGTTTCACATGAAGTGGAACCATACTTTGTAATTTTGCTTCCAGGTCAGTGCTGCTGGTACCAGGTCTCAATTTGACGTAAGTGGCTTCCTGTGTCCAAATCCAGCTCCATTCCATGCGCTTAACATTTGGATTGGTATAGATGGAAATTAAATAGTCGAAATGGAAGTGCATGTTTTCTGGTTGCTTTGCAGCGACACCAGTGACCTCCACTACTTTGTCGTTATCGCCAAACTGCAAGAGTTTTCCCAGCGCCTGCTCCTCGCCAAAAAGTTTCTCAGCCACCTCGCTGGAGATCACCACTTTGTCTACACCCTTTAAGGCTGCATTGGGGTTCCCTTCTTTTAATGGGATGGAAAAGAAATTAAAGAAATTAGAATCTGCAGCCAGTACGTTGCTTTCATTGAAAGCTTTAATTTGTCCGTTGGGTTGTTGATAGCGCACCAGATATCCACCAGGTGTATTGATGCGTAGCACTTCCTCCACTTCAGGAAACTCATCACGCAACACTAATGCCAGTTGTGGGCCTGTGGACCCCATCATTCCTCCATCCGGAGACCAGATGAGAGTTTGGTTTACCCTATAGAGTCTGTCTACGTCTTTGTGGAAATTATCATAACTCATTTCAAACCGAACATAACTCCAAATCAGCAGGCATACCGCTATACCCAATGCCAATCCCATCACATTGATGAGGGAGAAGTATTTCTCTCTGAGGATGTTTCTTAGTGATGATTTAAAATAGTTTCTCCACATATTATTTCATTTAAACCGGCTGTAACTTGTTTTACTCGTTTCTTAATGCATTCACCGGATTTGCTGTAGAAGCCCTAACCGAACGGTAACCCACTGTTGCCAGTGCGATCAATAACGTGATGCCAATGCCTGTGACAAACATCAGACCGTTGAGCGGTACACGATAAGCGAAATTATCCAGCCACTGCCCCATGACGTAGGCTGCCAAAGGTGATGCAATCGCAAAAGCCACCATGATCAGAATAATAAATTCTTTACTGAAAATAAATAAGATATTTCCTGCAGAAGCGCCCAGCACCTTGCGCACTCCTATTTCCTTTTCCTTTTCATTGGCCATAAAGGAAATCAATCCGTAAAGACCTAAACACCCGATGGTAATGGCGATGCCTGAAAAAAGAATCAGCAACGTTGACATTTTTTGTTCTGTCTCATAAAACTCTTGGATCTCGTTATCCAGAAACTCATAGCTAAACAGAAAGTCGGGGTATTGGGTTGTCCAGGCGCGCTCTACTTCTACCAATGTTTCTTTCACGGAGCCTCCTTTTAATTTTATAGCCGCAGTGCGATAGCTGCTGACCCTGTTGAAAAGTATGGTAGGGTCTATTTCCCTTTCCAGCGACATGGTGTGAAAATCTTTAACCACCCCTGCAACGGGCAGATTGCGACCCCAGATCGTTATTACTCTTCCGAGAATATCTTCTGGTTTTTCAAGCCCCAGGGATTTCATCAGGCGTTCATTCACCAGGCAGGAAGTGGCAGTGTCTAATCCTGCCAGATTATGGCCCGCGAGTAATTCTATTTTAAACAAGTTGACATAATCCTCATCAGTAAGTTTTACCTGAGTAAGATGATTACCTTCGATCCCTTCTATTGTGAATGCCGTCATTGAGACAGATCCACTCGAAGGTGAGGTGTTGCAAAGGCTAACAGCTTCTACGCCACCCATTCGCTGCACCTCTGACTTAAGTGCTTTCTTATTATTTAATGGTGCGTTGTTTGGAATAGGCACATTGATGACTGCATCCTTTGCGAATCCGAGATCTTTGTTTTCCAAAAAATTCATTTGCGATAACAGGATGACCGTTCCTACTATCAGTAATTGAGAAATTACAAATTGAAATACCACCAGACTTCTGCGCAGCGCAAATCCTCCGGTACTCCTATTTGTAATTTTATTTTTCAATGCCAGGGCCGGGCTAAACCCCGACAGCAACAAAGCGGGATAGAATCCAGAGGCCAGGCTCACCACTACCCAAACGACTACCAGGAACAAGATGAATTGCACATCCGTAAAATCAACATGCAGGTTGATATCCATGAAGGCATTCAACTGAATCAATGCCAACTCAGACAACCCCACTGAAATCAACAAAGAAACCAAAGTGATTAATCCGGTTTCAGACAGGTATTGCCCAATCAACTGAAATCGTTGGCTTCCCAGTACTTTGCGAATGCCTACCTCCTTTGAACGCTTCACCGCCACTGCTGTGGAGAGGTTGATGAAGTTGATACATGCTGTAATCAACAAAAACAACGCAACTATTCCCATTGCAAAAATTGATGTTTTGCTTACTGTGGCATAGCGATAGTTGCCAAATCGTGTGTCATAGTTAAGCTCACTTAATGGCTGCAACCATCTTTTTAAACTTCTGTCCTCTCTTTCGGTTTCATACTTTTTGACAAATGCCGGAAACTGATTGTTGATAGCCTCTGGGGATGTACCCGCTTCGAGCATGACAAAACATTGATCATCGCTGTACACACTACCCCATCCACCTTCCTCCTTTTCTTTTTGGATGGTGAGATAAGAGATTAGCATATCAAATGGGAACGTAGTGTTGGCAGGATAATCTTCCATTACCCCAGTCACCTTTAATTCTGTTTCATTGTTCAGTTTAATAAGTTGTCCCATCGGATTGGCATCTCCAAAAAATTTCTTTGCAGTTTTAGCAGAAAGAATGATCTGATTGGGCTGCTGCAATGCGGTCTTATAGTCTCCCATAAGGAAAGACCTATTAAAAAACGTAAAGTAGGTTGAATCGGTGAAGGCTATTCCATTTTCTTGTTCGAATATCTTTGGGGTACCATTTTCTACTATAGTAAATAACACATTATTATCTCCTGAGATAAACAAGATATGTTTGATACCTGTGAATTCACTGGCCACGGCTGTGGGTAGTGGAACGGGGACTCCCGCAAAATAATCTTCCCTTCCGTTGTTTTCGGATGAAGTAACCACCCGGAATATGCGATCTTTATTGTCGTGATAATTGTCAAAGCTGGTGTAAAAGGTAATCATCAGAAAAAGCACCAAACTGCAGGTGATGCCCAGGGCAAGGCCAAAGACGTTGATGGTCGTATAGCTCAGGTTCCTCTTAATGTTTCTAATGGTGATGGTGAAATAATTTTTTAACATAAATGGGGTTTATTGATTACTTATATACATACAGGTACTACCTAATTACTCATCTCTTAATGAATCCACGGGATTAACAACGGCAGCTTTTCTTGCCTGATAGCCGATAGTTAGAATTGCTATCGCTAAATTGATCAGCCCACCTAAAATGAAATAATGAGGTTGCAAATCTATCCGATAGGCAAAGTTGCTTAACCATTGGCCCATAGTATACCAGCTTAACGGTAAAGCAATCAAAAAGGCGATTAGTAAAAGCTTCATAAAGTCTTTAGTGAACAACAGCACTATTCCAACCACCGAAGCCCCCAGTACTTTACGAACACCCACCTCCTTGGTTTTTTGCACCACTAAAAAAGAGATCAAGCCGAATAATCCCAGGCAGCCAATTCCTATCGAAATCCCAGCAAAGATTTTGAAGATGGAAAACAATTGTGCTTCTCTTGCATAGTTTTTGGCAAGTCCATCATCCAAAAACTGATACGTAAACAAATATCCCGGAAAAGCCTGCTCCCATGCCGCTTTAATGTGATCAATCGTTTCTGGAATATGGTTGTTGTTAATTTTTACACCCGCCTCAAAATAGAGTTTTGGGTATTGAAACAACACGATAGGTTGAATTGCTTCGCGAAGTGACTTCACATGAAAATCCTGTACTATACCTACCACATTTCCTTTGATGTTATTCATTCCAAATTGAATTTCTTTTCCCAACACATCATCAGGTGAGACATAACCCAAATCACGCATAGCTGTTTCGTTCAGCAAAAACTCTATTTCCTGTTCACTTTGGTCTTCCTTTAAAAACCACCTGCCTGCCGCCAATTGAATATCAAAGGTTTCCTTATAATCATAGTCCACAGTTTTGAGCGTTACATCAAAATAATCATCGCGGTCAGCAATTTTAATTTCAGAATCGATGTCATTTTCGGAAGTGGGCACTCCTATTCCAAATGATACATTTTGAACATTATTGTTGGCGAGTAACAGGTTTTTAAAGGTGTGGAGTTTTACCGGATCATTATCGTTTAATGAAAACGTTACTATCTGTTTACTATCAAATCCCAGTGGTTTATTTCGAAAATAATTCATTTGGCTTGCCACCACGATGGTGCCAATGATCAAAATCTGGCTGATCACAAATTGAAAAGTGACAAGACCTTTTCTCAAAAAGAGAGAGGAAGCGTTGTGACTATTGATTTTAGCTTTCAAGGCTGCTATGGGTCTGTATCCCGACAACACCCATGAAGGGTACAAACCTGACATGATACTTACCACTACAATACCCACGGCAAAGACTCCAAGAATATCTGGTTCGCTTAACCTAAGTATTGACAAGTCAGTGTCTAAAAATGAGTTGAGTGATGGAAGCAAACGCTCTGCAACGCCCAATGCCATCAAGGACGAAAGCAAAGTGAGCAAAAATGCTTCACCCATGTACTGGCGCAACAATTGAAAGCGTGATGCACCCATTACCTTTCTTACCCCCACCTCTTTCGATTTGCGAATGGCCAGCGCTGTACTTAAGTTGATAAAGTTGATACATGCCAACAAGAGAATAAAAACGCCAATTACACCCAGTACCAATAAGTAGGTTGTATCAATGGTGTAACCTGAATTGGAATCTGCATAGGCTTTATCAAAATGAATTTCGCTGAGCGGTTGCAGCTCATACTTGGTGCGAGCAGCCGTCTCCTCTGACAGGTATTTTGCCGGAAGCAATTTTAAATGGTTTTCAAATTCCAGTTCATTGGTTTCTTCGGGGAGCACCACATAATCAGCAAATCCAATGTTTACGTTCCATGAATCAAAGTCAAAACCACCGACAAAATCTTTATGAAAAGAGTCGATCATCACCACCATAGAAAAAACGAGGTGGGAATTTTTTGGAGGGTCCTTTAGTATACCTACAATTTCAACATCTACCGCTTCTGATATTTTTATTGTCTGACCAATTGCCCCCTGATCTCCAAAACGGCTTTTTGCCATAGCCGCTGTTACAAACGCTACACTGGGATTCTTGAATGACTGGACCGGATTTCCAGTGATGGCCGGAAAGTCAAAAACTTTGAAAAAAGAGGAATCCGCAAACATCACATTAGGTTCCATCCAAATCTTGTCTCCCGACTTCAATTGATACTCCCTGGGTGGATAGATTTGAGTCACTTCTTCCAACTCCTGATAATCGTTGACCAAGGCAGCCCTCAGCGGGAAAGGTGTAGACGCAGAATTTTTTATGTAGGAAGTAGTTTGGTCTTCGCGCACGATGCGAAAAATGCGATCACGTTTGGAGTGGAACTCATCGAAATTCAGCTCATAATCAATCAGAAGAAACAGCACCAGACAAACACTGATACCAAGGCTCAATCCCAGCAAATTGATGACAGTAGAAACCTTATTCCTGATTAGATTTCTAAAAGCGATTTTAATGTAGTTACTGATCATGGTTTCGGGTCAATAATCAACCATTATGGTCGGTTCGTGTCTTTATTGACTATAAGTGTGCCAGATATTTAACTGCCTGTATAACAAATAGTTACTGAGATAACCTGTTCGTTTTAGTGCTTATACTGTAACGTTTTTGATACACATATGCGTATGATTACGATACAATTCATACATTAGCCTTACTAACAGGCCAACCAATGACTGCAGGAAATATACTGATAGTTGATGATGATCGTGATGTGCTGGAAACAGCCCGTATGTTTCTCAAGCAGGAATTCGATACAGTGGTCATTGAAGAGGACCCTAAAAATATCCCGGAGTTGTTGTCCCAACGTGAATTCGATGTGATTTTATTGGACATGAATTTTAAAAAGGGAATCAACGATGGTGAAGAAGGCTTCGCCTGGCTGGAACAAATTCTGAAATTAGATTCTCAGGCGGTGGTTATACTTATCACTGCGTATGGCGAAGTTGATCTTGCCGTAAAGGCCATGAAGCGGGGTGCCACCGACTTCGTTTTAAAGCCATGGAAAAATCAAAAATTGTTGGGTACTATCTCTTCAGCCCTTCAGCTGCGTCAGTCCAAAAAGGAACTTCAACAAGTGAAGGTGACACAGGAGAAACTCAGCAGCGACCTGGATATTGGCTTTACTGATTTTGTTGGAAGTTCCCCTTCTATTCAACGCGTACACGAACTCATTGATCGTGTGGCCGGCACGGAAGCGGATGTACTGATACTGGGGGAAAACGGAACGGGGAAAGAACTCGTGGCCAGGGCCATACATCGTCAATCCCTTAGAAAGGATAAAGTATTCATCAGTGTTGATTTGGGTGGTATCACTGAATCACTTTTCGAGAGCGAGTTGTTTGGTCATGTGAAAGGTGCCTTTACCGATGCCAAGGTGGACAAACCTGGCAGATTTGAGATCGCATCCGGAGGCACTTTGTTTTTGGATGAGATAGGTAACCTTTCATTGCCTCTGCAATCCAAGTTGCTGACTGTGCTCCAACAAAGAAAGATTCAACGGGTAGGGTCCAACAAGGAAATCAATGTAGACTTCAGACTCATCTGCGCCACTAATATGCCCCTTTATGAGATGATTTATGAAAAGAAGTTTCGACAGGACCTGCTCTACAGGATTAATACTGTAGAAATTCGAGTTCCTCCGCTGCGGGAGCGCCTTGAGGACTTGCCTTTATTAACCGATCATTTTTTACATCGCTATGGCAAAAAATATAAACGTGAAGGGATTAAGATTGACAAAGCACTTTTTACGAAATTGATCAAGTATCCCTGGCCAGGTAACATCAGAGAATTGCAACATGCCATTGAACGTGCTGTAATCTTAACAGAAGAAAAAGTAATTCGTTCGGCAGATTTACTGATCAATACGGTATCGACAAAAGCTGAACCTGTTACTGCGCTGCTAACCATGGATGAAATGGAAAAGCGATTTATATTACAATCTCTGGATGCACACGAAGGCAATGTAAGCCAAACCGCCAGGTCATTGGGGATGACGCGCACTGCCCTGTACAGAAGAATGAAGAAGTATAAGATTTGATCCATGTTTTATAAAAAGTTTACCTTTTTAATTGTGTTCAGGATTGCCTTGTTGTTGCTCAACGTACTGTTGCTTGCGTATATTTTTGGCGATCCTCGTTTGTTCTTCAATCAGATCATTTTGTCCCTACTGTTAATTATCCAGATAGCTGAACTTGTTCGATTTGTGAATCATACCAACAGAGAATTGGCCAGGCTCTTTCTCGCCATACGTCATTCAGATTTTTCAACCACTTTCAAGGATCCTCCATTGGGTAAATCATTCAAAGAACTGCAGCTCAGTATGATGGAAGTGATTCAGGCATATAAGGATGTTAAAATTGAAAAAGAAGCGCAATATCAGTTTCTACAAACGCTAGTCAATCAGTTACATTTTGGGATTATTTCACTTGAAAATGAAAATACCATTACCATTATCAATCCGATGGCAGAGCAGCTATTGGGTATCCCCGGTGCCAAAAACTGGAAATTAGTCCATCAGCTTAACCCGGAATTTGCAACTCGTATTGATGGTTTAGGAAGTAATGCAAGAAGCCTGATGCAGTTCACCGTTCAAGGAGAGAAAAAGATGATTGCAGTAGAGATTCGAACGCCCATTATATTGGACAAACCTCACAAACTCATCACCTTTCAGGATATTAATTCAGAGATTGAACAAAAGGAAATTGAAGCCTGGCACAAGCTCATCCGGATTCTCACGCATGAGATCATGAACTCGGTAACCCCTATTGCGTCCCTTACTGAAACCATGCAAACCGTACTTGAAGACAGAGAGGGGAAACAAAAGCAAGTGAGTGAAATCGATAACGATACCATTAAAGATATCCTGTTCTCGCTCAAGACCATTCACAAGCGCAGCGATGGTTTATTGGCTTTTGTGGACACTTACAGAAAGCTCACAAAAATACCACAACCTGTCATTGAGTCTGTGAATATTCAAAAGATGCTTAAAGAAATTATCCAACTCATGCAACAACAGTCGGACGACAGAAACATACAATTTCATGTAGATGTTACCCCTGGTGATTTAGTTGTAAAAGCTGATCCCAACCTCTTAGAACAAGTGATCATCAATCTGGTTACCAATAGTAAGCAAGCCATCGACCGTAGCATTCAAGGTGTTATCTCATTAAAAGGATATGAACAAAATAATCGTATCCTCATTGAGGTTGAGGATAACGGAAAAGGTATTCCTGAGAAAGAATTGACGGAAATTTTTGTTCCGTTCTTTTCTACCAAAAAGGAGGGTTCAGGAATCGGACTAAGTCTTTCCAAACAAATCATGAGCCTGCATGGTGGCACCATAAAAGTAAAATCCAAACCTGAGGAAGGCACTTCTTTTTATTTAAGCTTTAAACATAAACACTGACATGAGCAAAAACTTGCGCGTTAATGCTGACAGGCTACATCAAAGAATACAACAAATGGCAGCCCTAGGCGGACTTCCCTCCGGAGGTGTAAAACGTCTGACGCTGACCCTTGAGGACAAAGCGGCACGTGATCTACTGACCAATTGGATGACCGAATTAAAACTGGAAATAATCGTTGACGAAATGGGAAACATGTTTGGTCTCCATCATGGAAGTAATCCTGATCGTTGTATCGGAATAGGTTCCCACCTTGACAGTGTGCCAACAGGAGGAAAATACGATGGACCAGTGGGTGTGCTTGGTGCCCTCGAAGTGGCCCAAACGCTCATTGAAAATAACATGGCCCTCAACAGTACATTGGTTGTTGCCAACTACACCAATGAAGAAGGTGTTCGATTTTTCCCTGATATGATGGGAAGCCTCGCACATGCCAACCCCGATCAGGTAAAGCATTATTTGCAAGCCAAAGACAGTCATGGCACTACTGTGGGTGAAGCGCTGCGTGAGATAGGATATGATGGTAAAGTCCAGTGTGGAAGCATTGGATACGATCACTTCATAGAGATTCACATTGAGCAAGGTCCTATCCTGGAAGAAAAGAAAATTGACATAGGTGTGGTACATGGTGTTCAGGCCATCCATTGGATGAAGCTGACCCTGGAAGGAAAAAGTGCGCATGCCGGAACTACTCCCATCTACGCACGCAAAGATGCCTTCTATGCGCTGAGCAGGCTGTCGAATTATGTGCGTGAATTGTGCACTGAAATTGAAAATCAACTAGTAACGATTGGTTCGGTTGAAGTATTTCCCAATGCCATCAACGTAGTACCCGAAAAAGTAATTGCAACGCTGGATGTAAGGAATCTCAATGATGACCGCCTTGCCAGGGCCCTGGAGAAAATTGATCAATTCGTTCACACTGATGAATCATTTGCTCACCTGAAGGTATCCAAGGAAGTATTGGTGAATGTACCCGCTGTGCATTTTAGCAAAAATGTAACCGATGCTATTGCCGGCAGTTGCAAGCAACTTGGCTATTCATCGCTGCCCATGCACAGTGGTGCAGGACACGATGCGCAGATTCTTGCAACCAAATATTCTGCAGCAATGATATTTATACCTTCCAAAAACGGTGTAAGTCATGCAGTAGATGAGTACAGCAGTCCAGATCAAATTGAAAAAGGTGCCAATACCTTATTGCACACGGTACTTACCCTTGATCAATAATAAGCAATGCACAATATACATCCGGTAGTGGTTGCTATTCATACTTCAATGTGCGGGCCGGTTGCGACCAGGCTGTTTTCACTGCCTGGTAGCTAATGGTGATAATTGCAATGACCAGTGAAATAGCTCCCGCTATGGCAAATGCCTGCCAACCGATGGCTACTTTGTACTCAAACGATTGCAACCAGCTCGTCATGGCATAATAAGTAATTGGAATGGATAGCAGTAAACTTATACCGATAAGATACAGGTAATCTTTGGACAACAAAACGAGCAATGATTGCTCTGTGGCACCCATCACTTTTCTAATGCTGATTTCCCTGGTTCGATTTTGCATGGAAAGTGAGGCCAAGGCATACAATCCAAGACTGCCTATTAAAATAGCCAGAAGCGTAGCTATAGAAATTATTTTACCCAGGTTTTGGTCATTGCGGTATTGTGATTCCATTGACTGATCAACAAATGTGAAACCAAACTCTTCACCGTTGGTGAGTTTATCCCAAGTGCCTTTTATGCCTTCAATGGCTCCATTCAGTTCGCCAGCCTGCAGCCTGACGAAAAGTTTAGGGGTAGGATTGCTACCCACATTTATATTTTCAATTCCGGCCGCGATTACCTGCGCATCCATTGCTAAAACCAAAGGTTCTACACTTGTATACAATGAAGCGTAATTAAAATCCTTCACCACCCCGATAATTTCATGGTCTTCAAAGTTGTTTCCTGGCAATCGTTTACCAATTGGATCCGTTAAACCATAACTCTTGACCAGCGCTTCATTTACAATTATCGATCTCCGGGGGTCTGAGGTATTATCAACAGAAAAATTTCTACCTGCCACCATATCCATTTTCATCAGAGGAATATAATCTGCATCGACCACATTCAGATTAAACGTGCGATAGCTATCTTTTTCATCTGTAAATCCAATATTGATCCATCCTCCATTTCCAAAATCGTGTGCTGCGGCAAATACGCCTGATACACCTCTTATCTTGGACAGTTCATTTTTAAATGGCTGTGCTTTTTCAAATCCCTTTTGCATGCGCTCTACCAGCCTGACATTGCCCTGTACATTCAACTGGATCACCATCAGTTGTTCCTTGTTAAAGCCCAGGTCTTTGTTTCGCAAAAACTGCAGCTGATTTCGCATCACCAGTGTGCTTGAAATCAGGAAAATAGATAATGCCAATTGAATGCCTACCAGTACTTTTCTTAACCCTTGCTTGCTGCTGCCTGCAGTTATGCTTCCTTTAAGAATTGAGACCGGCCTGAAACGAGACAAGACAAATGCAGGATAACTACCTGCAAACATGCCAATGACCAGCACCATCGATAAAACTACTACCAGCAGAAAGCCATTGGGCTCCATTATTAATTGTTTGCCCGACAAGTCATTGAAGAGGGGTAAATTCAGGTATGCCAGCAAAACACCCGCTACAAGAGAAATGATAGTAACGATTACGGCTTCGCCAATAAATTGAAAGATGATGTGCTTACGTTGTGCGCCTACTACCTTTCTTATGCCAACTTCTTTGGCGCGTTTAATGGAACGGCCAACAGAAAGCGTGACGAAGTTGATGCAAGCGACCAGCAGAATTAGCAATGCAATGGCCGCCAATATATTGGAGAACTTAGGATTACTTACTGGTGCAATGCCTGTCGGATAGTAGGTATTTAAATGTATATCTGTGATTGGCTGTAACCCCAACTCATACTTGGCATCAAAGTCTTCTCCAAGCACCCCTTTCATAAAGGTCTGCATCTTGCTTTCCAATTGCAAGACATTCACATCCTTCCTTAAAAGCACATACGTTTCTGGCGTTATGTTGAACCAGGCCGAAGTCAAGGCGCGCGGGCTATAAAGCTTTGGATAATTTAAATCTGAAATCAGAATATCAAACTGAATACTGGAATTAGTTGGGATATTCTCCACCACAGATTTTACTACAAAGTCTTCAAACTGATCTCCTAGTTGAATTGAAATGACCTTATTGATAGGATCGGTGTCGCCAAAATATTTTGATGCCATCTTTTCCGTAAGTACAACGTGATTGGCGCCATCTAGGGCGCTGGTTGTTTCACCGTTGATGGAAGGGAAATCAAATACCTTAAATAAATGCTGGCCACCTATGGTTACGCTCTCTGAAAAAAGATCGTCACCTGATTTTACCTGAGTACCTATGTTGTGAATCCTGACTTGGTATTCTACCTCTTCAAAATTGTCTTTCAGTGTTGGGCCCATCGGAAAGGGCGTAACTGTATAAAAAAACACTTCATCTTTGCCATAATCCTCCCGAGCCCACACTCTATAAATGCGATCTGCCTTGGAGTGAAACTGGTCAAATGTCCATTCATCCTTTACAAAAAGTACAATCAACAGGCAACAAGCGATACCGATGCCTAATCCCAAAATATTAATGATGGAATGCGATTTGCTTCTTATCAGTGAACGAAAAGCGATTTTAAGGTAATTGGTAAGCATGAGGCGTATTTTAATTTCTTCTAAGCAACATGATGAAATAACTCAATTAATAAAAGTGTATAGAAATCACCCTTCAACCTGATGTCATGAACCGTTAATTCCCTGTAGTGAATATTCAATGCTAGCCGTAGGTACCCCAATTGATGGTAATCCTAAGTGTAAATCAATAAAAATTTACCTCTTTTTGTCTAATTTGCAAAGGAATAAGTAATGCCGTTTATGAGTATTGTGTGTTTTATCCTCAGCAGTTTTATCTTTCTTCAGGATGTGCCTTACAAGCCGGATGAGGAGTTTACGATCAAACTTGATTTGTCCTTTAAGCAACGGCCTCCTGCCTCTCAATATTCCTATAATTTTGATGAGACTCCCAGAGAATATCAAAAGAGAAACAGATCAGGACCTACTCCCTATGTAATCCTATTTATTTCCATCGATGAAGTTTCGAGAGGTGAAGCAAAGTTTAAAATCTTTCAAAAGGATGAGAAGATGGTCTTGAGTAAAAAAATCAATAAGGGAATGGAATTTAAACTGGACGTTGGCTATACCGATGATTTGAAAGATCAGATGGAAGGCCATTATCATTTAATTTCATTTTACGACTCCAAAAAAAATGAGGTAAGTCGAATTGAAATTCTTTTTGATAAAGACGGTAATTATTCTGTTAATGGTAAAATAAAAGGCAAGATTTAGTCCATTCACTTTTCATTACCCTGCACTAAGCACAGTTTGGATTTTCAAACGTCACTCATGCTCCTTTCTTTTACCCGGGATGGAGCTGTATTGTCCATTCACATTCGATACATCTCATGCCTCAATAATTGTTATTATTCAAAACTTGTGAATTCGGATTTTCATTTGAGTACTTACTAATATGGATTTACCAGTGTAAACACTTTTAGCGCTCATTCAAAAAACAAATCAAATGTTTAAAATTATTATTCCCGGATACCTAACAACCAATAGGTTCGATATAAAATGTAACTATTTAAAGGAAAATACATCTA
>DDTF01000007.1 GCA_002345965.1 Flammeovirgaceae bacterium UBA2371 | reverse complement strand
CTTTTAATGGTATCTTTTTAGCAGCTCTCCCTGCATTACAAAATCCTTAACCATCTCTATTACTTCCGGATTTCTGAGGTTATGACCAAATCCCTCCGTTGTGATCAGTTTGGATTGAGTCCATACCTCATGAATACGCTGAGCATGATGATAAGGCGCTTCATCATCTCCTTTGTCGTGAATTATCAACCCAGGCACTTTTAGTGTGGAGGCAAATGCAGGCGCAGAAAAATAATCAGGCTTGCGATTCAATATCCTTTCAAAGTAATTCAAAATATGCTGAAGTGTGCGATCGCTCAATCCAGTCATATTTTGATAAAAATAAATAAAGTCGTTGGCTTCACCGGGGGATCCCAGCAACACCAACTTATTCACTTCGATATCCTGGTGATGATGCAACGCATGCAATGCAGAAAAGCTTCCCATCGAATGACTGATCACCGCATCCATGGCTCCGATCTTCTGAAGAAATGCTTTTATAGCATCGCTGTAAATCGGTATGTTGATGTACTTGCCCGATGAAAGGCCATGAGCTGGTGCGTCAAATGCGTAGATTGAATATTCCTCCGGAGAAAAAGCCTTAATATACTTCTTCCAACGAAAGGAGTGACTTTGCCATCCGTGAAGGAACAAAATCTTTTTCTTTCCCTGCCCCCATTGGTAAGCCTGCAACTGGTTTCCTTCACTATGGAAATGAAATTTTCGGGCTGTTTCCAAAAACTGGTGATGGTGAGACTTAACGGGCGGGGCAATGGGTGTACAAAATATATTGAACCCCTGCTTGCCTGCAGTAGCGGGTGAAATCACAGAAAGTGAATTAAGATAGGTGCCTACTAGCTTTGGAATAATTTTTTTCATTTTTTAGATACCAATTGGTATCAGTTAATTCAAATTTTTTTACAACTCTATCCCTTTAAGCATTTCACTCAAGTGCCTTGCCACCCTTACGATGTCGTCATCATTACCTCGAAGCTTGCTCATCATGATAGCACCTTCTAATCCTGCTATGATTACAGTAGCGTAATATTCCTTATCGATATTTGATTTCAATTGATTGTATTTTATGCCATTGTTTAAAATAGTAATGATGGACCCCTTAAACATATCAAGCATCAGTACCGCTCTATCTCGCAAAGCAGGATGTGCGTCATCCACTTCTATGGCCACATTGAGTAAAGGACATCCTCCTTTCACTGGGGGCTTCGACACATAAGTTTCGAAAAATTTAAATATGGCTCTTAGTTTTTCAGGTGCAGTCTTCTCATCTTTTATTTTCACCCGCAGGTAACTGAACATTTGTGCCGACAAATGGCTTAGCGTTTCCATCTCCAATGCAGCCTTACTTTCAAAATGTCGGTAAATAGCTCCTTTAGTAAGTCCAGTAGCCTTGGTGATATCACTAATGGAAGTAGCCTTATATCCCTGTGTATTGAACAGGTGCCCTGACTGCTTCAATATCTTCTCTTTGGTGATTTCCGGATTACGCATGCACAAAGATACCAATCGGTATCTTTACTTTCCAACTCATTTTTCAATTATTTTGATAAGTGGCCAAAATGCATCGGATTCCTTTCGCCTAAGACGGATCGCAAATAGAGTTAATTTGTTTTTCAATCAGATTGGGCTGAATTTTGCGTTAGAAGCGAGTAACCCATTTTTTAATTGAAAAAGCTAAAACGCTTATTTTTTTACCTTTCACTCGCCATTGGAGTGGTACTGATTGCATCGGTGATATCGGTTTTTATGTTCAAGGACCGTATCATCCAGCAGTTTATAACGAAAGCCAATAAAAGTTTAAGTACCCCCGTAAAAATCGGAAAGATTGAAATTTCTCCGTGGGACGATTTCCCCAATCTTTCCATCGTTTTTCATGATGTATATGTGGAGGACAGTCATTCTGGTACTTATCCATTGCTTACTGCTAAAAGGGTATCTTTTTTTCTGAATCCAATAGAAGTATGGCAGGGCAAATATTCTATCCGCGGACTACAAATAACAGATAGCGAAACAAACCTGAAAATAAATCTGGATGGTATTAACAATTATACCATTGTAAACAAATCTCCAGATGTAGGTCATGAGGGTACATTGTCATTTGATCTTCGCAATGTCAGGTTATTTAACACACGTGTTACCTATCGCGATCAAAGTCGAAATCAGGATCATACTTTTTCCAGTGAAAAATTATTGGCCTCCATTCACATCGATAGTGATAAATATAAAATCCTCGCCAATGGAGACATCACTACAGAACAAATAGGGATTCAGTCCAACACCTTTCTAAAAATGAAGCGCTTCGAGGTTAATGCTGATCTCATATATAACGATGAGGAGAAAAATTTACAGATCAATCCTTCCAACCTTGAATTGCACCAGTCTCAATTTGAGCTTCAGGGTTCATACCAATTCAAAGACAAAAATTGGATTGACTTAATTTGTGAAGGAAGAAATACGGATATACAAACACTTCTTTCGCTTTTACCTGAAAATGCCAATCAGCGTCTAGCCAAATATGAAAGTGATGGAGATGTATATTTTAATTTGGTTTTAAAAGGAGAAATCAGTGAGCGAAAAGACCCTTCTATATTAATTAAATTTGGCTGCAACAACGCCACGCTTTTCCATCCCGATTATCAATCAAAAATAGAAAAAGCCAACATGGAGGGTTCATTTGCCAGCGCATCTATTGCTGATTTTTCAGAAGCAGCGTTGTATCTCAGTAATGTTAGTGGCGTTCTCAATAATCGTCCGTTTGAGACCAACCTATCCATTCAAAACTTCGAGGACCCCTATGTTAAATTTATTTTCAGAGGAGATCTTGATGCGGCCTCTATAACCAATTTCTATCCCATTAAAGACATTCAGCAACTAACTGGAGACATTGGTATTGATGTTTCCTTTGAAGGTAAAACTTCATTACTCAAGCGTAAGGCAACTGCTCAAAAGGTTCAGGCCAACGGATCCATCGACATGCGACTCCTGAATTTTCGTTACGGGGAACAAGCAATCTACTTTAAAGATCTCAATGGCATTTTGCAATTCACCAACAATGACCTTGCGCTTAGTAAAGTGACTGGCCATCTTGAAAACAGTGACTTTGAGATGAACGGGTTTTTCAAAAACATCATCACCTTTTTGTTATTCGAGAATCAACCCATTGGAATTGAGACGGATCTCAAGTCTGATTTTGTTGATTTAGATCAATTGTTTGAGATAGGTTTCGGACAACAAGGATCATCAGATTTTAATTTTGAAATCTCTCCAAATCTGTATCTCAATTTCAATTGTGATGTAAAATCAATGCATTACAAAAAATTTCATCCTTCTCAAATTACAGGAAACCTGCTCATTAAAAATCAAATGGCCGTAGCACGAAATATTAATTTCAATGCTATGGGGGGTTCATTATCTCTAGATGGAATTGCTGACGCCAAGAACAATAAAGCAATTGATGTAATGAGCTCATTTAAAGTTAAAGGAATTGAAGTGGACAGTGCGTTTTATGTATTTGATAATTTCCTTCAAACTTTCATTCAAGACAAACACTTAAAGGGTCAGGCTTTTGCCGATGTAGAGTTGGAAATGACATTGAATGAAAAATTGAAACTGTTTCAGGAAACGCTAAAGGCCAACATTAGTACCACCATCAAAAATGGAGAGCTGAATAATTTTGAACCATTGCATAAACTGGATCGATATCTTGACGACTCCGGCCTCAATCGGTTGCGATTTGCGGATTTGAAAAACGACATTCACATAGAAAACAAAACCATTTATATTCCTCAAATGGAAGTGAGTAGTAATGTAACCAATCTCCAAATCAGCGGCACCCATACTTTTGATCAATTTATCAACTATAGGGTAATTGCTCCGATTAGGAGTAAAAAGAAAATCGATCCTGATGAAGCTTTTGGTGCCATTGAAGATGATAATACAGGCCAGACAAAAATATTTTTAAAGATAGTTGGAACAACTGACAATTATAGAATCGTTTATGACAAGGATGCTGTTAAGAAAAAAATTGTTAGCGACCTGAAGAAGGAAGTGATTGAACTAAAAGATGCCTTTAAACTGAAAGGGAAAAAGAAGAAGAAAGAGTTGGAGCTAGAGGCGGACGAATATTTTGAATGGAGCGATACGACCAGAGTAAAAAATTAATTCTATAATACTGATAAAAACCAGGTGAAAGGGATAATCATTACTTCTCCAAAATAACACTAAAGGTAGTACCTTCTCCCTTTTTGGATTTTAATTCAATTTTACCATTGAGTTTGTTTACAGCTTCTTTCACTATGTACAGGCCTAACCCAGTACCTTTTTCTCTGTCTTTCGACATATAGTACATCTCGTAAATTTTTGAATGGTCTTCTTTATCTATGCCTACTCCGTTGTCTTCAACCTCCACAATAATCAGATTATTTTTAGAATAGGTTCTAATCCAAATCATTTTCTCAGACTTTGTGTGATCGTGGTATTTAATTGCGTTGGATACCAGGTTATTCAAAATAATTTCCAAACGACTCGAATCTGTGAAAACACGATGAACTCCGATATCAGTTATAAATTGAATATTGGAAGCAGCGGGCATGTGCTGATGAGTATTGATCACCTGCTCTATTAAAAATCCTAACTCAACAATTTTCTTCTTTACCAAATGTCTGCTTTCCTTTGCAAGATTGATCACCTCCTTGATGAATTTTTCCTGCTTATCCAGAGTACGCTGCAGCATTGCCATATAGGTCTTCTGTTTTTCAGGGTCATTTTCCAACTGAACGAGATTGACTATTCCCATCATAGAATTAATAGGAGCCCGTAAATCGTGAGAGATACTGTAGGCAATTAAATCCAACTCCTTATTTGCATTAGCAAGTGCCCTATTCTGTGCATTAAGCCTGCGAAGCAATGAAGCCGCATAGAGGCTCACACTTCCAATTATAAGCAAGATGATGATCGTATTTACATAAATCAGATATTCCTTTATTTTTCTGGCTGCTTCACCAAGGTTTTCTGAAAATTTTATCTCCTCTTCTGTAAGTGCCCTGTTGTTCTTTTCCAATGCCTCTAAGAATTCTTCCTTTCTTTCTTCTGAATTTCCATTTTGGATCGAAGCATGTATCTCTTTTCCAATTAATAATTTTTGATAAATCAGAGAGTCTCCTTTTTCCCAATTATTAATGGGCTTTGCCATTAATGGCAAATTTTTAAATGTTTTAAACAGCCATATCATGTCATCAATGTCGTCTGAGTGATTGTTCCCTTCAATAAATCCTCTTCTTACTATTTCGCGAGAACCATTCCCAGAAAGGGTAACACGCGCCAGGCTATCACCTTGAGGGATACTTATATATTGAAGAAACTCATTCCATTTTTTCTCATCCTCAGAATGGAGGTAGGCAACTAAACTGTTGGTGGCATTTTTTTCTCCCTTCGAATAATTGGATTCCCCATTAACATAGGCCCTTACAGAGGACATGGTTTTAAGGGTAAAAAAATTGAGAGCGATTAGTAATAAAGATGAAATTAATATAGTAAGCAACAACGCCAACAAGGGCAGTCTTCTTACTTCACTAATAGTTTCGTCCCATTTCATCATACCAAGTTACACTGAAATAAATGCGCAAGTTGGTAAGTGTAAGTTTTAAGTAGGTTTTACTTGAAAAGACAATTACAACTTATAGTTTTTTAGCTTTTTCCCAATAAACGTCCATTTCCTTAAGTGACATTTCACCAAATTTCTTGCCGTCTTTGGCAGATTCAGCTTCAAGGTATTGAAATCGCTGAATGAACTTTTTATTGGTTCGCTCCAATGCTTCTTCTGGATCTATGTTTATAAAGCGGGCATAGTTAACCAAAGAAAAAAGCAGGTCGCCAAATTCTTCAGTTACTCTGTCTTTATTGATTTCGGCATCTTGTAGGGTATTAAATTCGTCCTTGAACTCCCTCATTTCTTCCTCTATTTTTTCCCAAACCTGACCTTTGTGCTCCCAATCAAACCCTATACCTCGGGCTTTATCCTGGATACGTATGGCCTTCACCAATGCTGGCAGGGATTTTGGAACTCCCCCTAAGACTGATTTATTTCCTTGTTTTAATTTTAATTTTTCCCAGTTGGCCTTTACTACTTCTTCATTTTCTGCCACCACATCTCCGTAAACGTGTGGATGACGCGCTACCAATTTGTCGCAAATGGAGTGAAGTACATCAGCAATGTCAAACGCTTGGGTCTCCGAAGCTATACGCGCATAGAATACATTATGAAGCATCAAGTCTCCCAGTTCTTTTTTAATTTCCGCCATATTGCCCTCAATAATGGAATCGGATAGCTCATAGGTTTCTTCAATGGTAAGGTGCCGGAGGCTCTCTAATGTTTGTTTTTTGTCCCAAGGACAATTTTCTCTTAATTCATCCATGATCGTGAGCAGGCGGTCGAATGCGTCAAGCTTGGCTTGTCGATTTGGATCGGGTGTAACGGGGGGCTTTCTCATTTTCAAATAAACTTAAATAATTAACCGCGTGTTATTTAGATGACTATTTTTGCATAAAGTTAAGAAAGATGGCTATTCTACTTTTTTCAATTGGATTTATTGGACTCTTCTTCGTGATGATGTCCGTAAGATTGCTATTTATAAAAAATGGAGAATTCAGAGGTACCTGTGCCTCACAAAGCCCCTGGTTGGTAAAAGAGGGTGCCCAGTGCGGTTATTGCGGCAAAACCCTGAGTGCAGGCGATGCATGTTCCAATCCGGACCAGAATGCCAATAATAGTTTCCCCGAGATCAGCAGATCTAAGTAATCTCCAAAAGCAATAGGCCAATATCTGCTTGGGGTTTTCATTTGATTCTGTCCTATAGTCACTAAATTCGCAGCCATATTTTTTACTTACTGCTTACCACGTGACTTTAATAAAATCAATTTCTGGAATAAGGGGTACAATCGGTGGAAAACCTGGAGAGGCCTTGACCCCCTTCGACATCGTAAAATTTTCAGCTGCTTTTGGCACCTGGGTTAAAGGACAAAAGGGCAAGAAAGTAATCATTGGCCGGGATGCCAGAATATCAGGAGAAATGGTATCTCAGCTTGTGAGCGCCACCCTGGTAGGACTTGGGCTGGAGGTGATTGATTTGGGGCTTTCTACTACACCTACGGTGGAAATAGCTGTATCTAAAGAGAAAGCAGATGGCGGAATAATTCTAACTGCAAGTCATAATCCTGCGCAGTGGAATGCATTAAAACTTCTAAATAAGTACGGAGAGTTTATTTCAGCGGCAGATGGCGCCAGCATTTTAAAAATTGCAGAAGGAAATCAAATAACTTTTGCAGAAGTAGGAAACCTGGGGGCTTATCAGCAAAAGGATTACATCAAGAAACACATTGCCATGGTGAAAAAATATCCATTGGTGGATGTAAAAGCCATTAAGAAGGCAAAATTTAAAGTAGTTGTGGATGCTGTCAACTCAACAGGAGGTATCGCCATACCACTACTCCTTGAAGAGTTGGGGGTAAAAAAAATAAAAAAGCTTTACTGTACCCCAAATGGGGTTTTCCCTCATAATCCAGAGCCATTGCCAGAGCACCTAACCGAAATCAGTAAGACGGTAAAAAAAGGAAAATACGATTTGGGTATAGTTGTGGATCCGGATGTAGACCGACTGGCTCTCATTCAGGAAGATGGCAAACCGTTTGGTGAAGAATACACCCTTGTGGCCGTGGCGGATTACGTGCTCAGCAAAAGAAAAGGAAATGCTGTATCCAATTTATCTTCATCACGGGCGCTAAGGGATGTAACGGAAGCAGCTGGTGGAAAATATCATGCATCGGCAGTAGGAGAAGTGAATGTAGTGGCGGAAATGAAAAGAGTAAAAGCAGTCATTGGAGGTGAGGGCAATGGAGGAATTATTGTTCCGGATTTTCATTACGGCAGGGATGCACTTATTGGAATAGCACTTTTTCTTACACATCTGGCAAAAACCGGAATGAAAGCATCAGCGTTACGTCAGTCTTATCCACCCTATTTCATTTCAAAAAACAAAATTGAACTCACTCCTGATTTGAATGTAGATGATGTGCTTGAACAAATTAAAAAGAAATACCAGGATGAGAACATTAATACCATAGATGGTGTAAAGATTGACTTTGAGATAGAGAAAGAATGGGTTCACCTGAGAAAATCAAATACAGAACCGATAATCAGGATTTACGCTGAATCACAATCGGAAAAAAAGGCATCTCAGTTGGCCCAACAAATTATAAAAGACATTAAATTGATCATTGCATCCAAATAATAAGCATCATGAGCATCTATTTAGACAATGCTGCTACTACAGCACTGGATCCAGAAGTATTTGAAGCCATGAAACCCTACCTACTTGAAGATTTTGGAAACCCTTCTTCAACTCATAGTCATGGACGAAAAGTAAGGTCAGCCATTGAAATTGGCAGAAAAAAAATTGCTGAAATACTCAATTGCACTCCAGGCGAAATCATTTTCACTTCTGGTGGCACCGAAGCCGACAATGCAATTATTGTTAGTAGCATCCATACCTATAAAATCAAACATGCCATTTCATCCGCCATCGAACATCATGCGGTAAGTCACACTTTGGAAATACTTGCAAAAGAAGGCGTTATTGAATTGCATCTGGTAAAGTTGGATGACAAAGGAAATGTAGACTATAACGATCTTGAACGACTGCTAAAAACCTATCCTGGCGCTTTGGTGTCGCTCATGCATGCCAACAATGAAATTGGAAATCTTTTGGATATTGAAAGAGTGGCCGAATTAGTAAATCATTACAATGGCTATTTTCATTCCGATACTGTTCAGTCTGTAGGGCATTATCGTCACGACCTGAAAAAATTAAAAATCCATGCCATGACTGCCGCGGCACACAAATTTCACGGGCCAAAGGGAATTGGATTTATGTACATCAACAAAGACAAAAAGATACAACCCTTTGTATATGGAGGTGCCCAAGAGCGCAACATGAGGGGTGGCACTGAAAACACTTTTGGTATTGTTGGACTCACAAAGGCAATGGAAATAGCGTATGCTGATCTCGAACAGCACACCAAATACATCAAAGGGGTAAAGGCAAAGATGATTGAATTGTTGAAGGAAAATATTCCTGGTGTTACCTTCAATGGCGCATCTGGTGATTTGGATAATAGCCTTTATACAGTATTGAATGTAAGTTTCCCGGAATCAGAAGAGAATGAGATGTTGCTGTTCAACTTGGACATGAGTGGAATATCAGCCTCAGGTGGCAGTGCCTGTTCAAGTGGTGCATCAACAGGTTCACATGTATTAAACACTCTCTACCCAGGTTCCAAGCGAGGAGCCGTCCGTTTCTCATTCAGCAAATACACCAAACAAGAAGACATAGAAACAACCATTGAAAAACTGGCCGCTTTGTTCAAGGTAACCGTTTAATTATTCAGTGCACCGTCATCCATCCAGCAGGCAATCAATTGAATTTGTACAGCCGGCATGGGCTCATCGAATGGCATTGATTTATTTTGTGTCTTCGTTTTAATCGTTTCAGCAAGTGCTTTTACATTTTCAAACTTCGATAAGTCTGAACGACCTGTACCTGCTACATGGCATGTGGATTTTGCACAACGGGTGTCAATTATTGGCTTGATGTCCGCTCCCCAGCTAACCGAAGTTTTTCCCTTTGGTATGGTTAACGCCAAAACAAATTCGCACGATTGTGCGTCAACAATCGCTACCTGATAAACGCCATTCTTCAATTCATTTATTTCCATAGTGTTGTCTAGAATATTATTCTGAAACCTCAGCTTATAAGGTGGAATTCCTCCTGTAGGCGTGAATTTTGCCGTTCCATTTCCATTCAAACAATCTGTATCCTGCGTCACTTCAAACTGAGCTTTCAGATCTGAATTTATACTGCTCAGCTGTGCTTCCAGCACACTGGAGCATTGATTGGCATCTATCACGTCTATATTATATAGACCCCCTTGTAATCCCTCAAACAAACTATCCGCTTGAAATGGAGAATTGTTTAACCTGAATAAATAGGGAGGAGTGCCTCCCAAAGCAAAAATTCGAATTTCACCATTTGCCGGGGAGCACATGGTAGGATCAATGGTTTGCTTCAGCTTGATTTGAAGAGAGGAGCAGTCAATTTCCTGATCTGTTGAACAAGACCAGACCATACCTGCCAAAAAGAATAAATAAAATATCCGGCACACATTCAAATTTAGTCATTAAAACTCCTCCGACATTCGGTAAACGAAGCAACTCAACGTGTTCAATAGTTGTTCTGTCGCTAATTTTGAATTATATCTTGCTAAGATTGTAGCCTATTATTGGACAAAATGATTTTTACTGCCAAATCGTTTCATCACCTCTTCTTCTAATTTTTGCCGATGATCGGGATGTGCAATATTGACAAGCGCCAAAGCTCTTTGATGAAGGTTCTTTCCGTAAAGGTAAGCCACACCATATTCGGTAATTACATAATGTACGTGTGCTCTGGTGGTAACAACTCCTGCTCCTTGCTTGAGAAATGGAACAATTTTAGAGTCTCCATTTTTAGTAACAGACCTTAAGGCAATAATCGGCTTTCCGTCTTCCGACAATGAAGCACCTCGGATAAAATCCATTTGCCCACCAACTCCTGAATAGTGATAGGATCCAATCGAATCAGAGCAAACCTGACCGGTAAAGTCTATTTCCAGGGCACTGTTAATTGCAACAACTTTTGGGTTAGATCGGATAATGCGTCCGTCATTTACATAGTCAGCTTCCAAAAACTCAAATTGCGGATTATCATCAATAAAATTATACAATTGCCTCGATCCTATTGCAAAAGATGATACCACTTTGTAGGGGTGTTTCTTCTTATATCGATTGGTAATAATTCCTTTTTTCAAAAGATTCATCACACCATCTGAAAACATCTCTGTATGAATACCCAAATCTTTACAGTGATCAAGACTTTGCAGTACAGCATCTGGTATGCATCCAATTCCCATTTGCAATGTGGAACGGTCATCTATTAATTCAGCACAATATTTTCCAATCGCTCTGTCGGTATCCGATATTTTTTTTCCATATAAAACCTCCGGCAATGGATCGTTACATTCCACAAGTGCATCAAATCTGCTTAAATGAACAAAACTATCTCCATGCGTTCGAGGCATATTAGGATTAACCTGAGCAATTACCTTTTTTGCATGTTTAACACCAGACATAGCAACATCCACCGAAGTACCCAGAGAGCAAAAACCATGTTTATCTGGAGGAGAAACGTGTACCAGGGCTACATCAAGTTGCAAAATGCCTTTTTCAAATAGCTTATTGATTTCGCTGAGAAAAATGGGGATGTATTCACCTCTTTCTGAATTAATTGCTTCTCGTACATTATCAGATACAAACAAGGAATTAAAGTAAAAACTCTTGGCATATTCCTTATTGGCAATTTCCATAGTACCTAAGGTGCTGATAGCCACAAGTTCTACATTTCTCAATGATTCTGACGCTTTGGCCAGTGCATTGAGTAAATGGTGTGGTGTGGCAGCACTACCATGGATAAATACCCTATCACCTGATTTAATCAGCTTAATAGCCTCTTCTGAAGAAATATATTGGTTGGTCATTGTTCTAATTTTAGCCCTGCAATTTAGCCTGACTTACCATTTTACAAGGTGATATTAGTCAGTTAAATAACTAATTTTGAGCATGGCTTCACAGTCAATATCATTCATTGGATCCGGTAATCTTGCCTGGCATTTAGCTCCTGCCCTCGATAATGTAGGGTATTCAGTAAAAGAAGTTTACAGCAGGAACCCCCGCAGTGCCAAAGAACTAACTGCCCGATTGTATCAGGCAGAAGTAAAAGCCACACTTGATTTTTCCACAAGTCCGTCAAGAATATTTATTATTGCCGTTTCCGATGACTCAATACAATCCATAGCCAGAGACATCATTCTGCCGGATGATGCGGTGCTGGTACATACTTCAGGTAGTCAACCGCTTAGTATATTGGGTTATGCCGCTACGCCACATATTGGAGTTTTCTATCCGCTTCAAACTTTTTCCAAAACAAAAAAAATAGATTTCAAGACTGTTCCTATCTTCATTGAAAGCGAAACCAAAGAAACAGAGTCAATATGTTTGAAAATGGCTAAGCAGATCAGTAGCAATGTCAATACAATTGCATCCAGTGAAAGAAAAGCCCTTCATGTTGCTGCTGTATTTGCTTCCAATTTTACCAACCATATGCTCACCATCAGTAAGGACCTGCTACAGCAAAACAATCTGAATTTTGAATTATTGAAACCGCTGGTCTCAGAGACACTCAACAAGAGTCTTGCCATCGGTCCTGAGAAGTCTCAAACAGGCCCTGCAAAAAGAGGTGATTTTGAAATTCTGGATAAACATTTGGAATTTCTTCAAAATGACGACTCACTGGCATCAATTTACAAATTGATTAGTCAACACATCATCGATCGCTACGAAAACGAATAAGCTTTAAAATAAAAAAGCGATGGATCCCATCGCTTTTACAATTGCTTATTCTGAAATTACTCCTGTGTCACTTCCCCTTTAATGGAAAGTTGTTTGAAGCCATTTTCAACATTGGCCATTACTGTGATGGTTTTATTAAAACCTCCCATGCTTGCAGCATTATAAGTGGCTTTGATAAATCCTTGTCCTCCTGGAGGAATGGGATCCTTTGACCATGCCGGTGTAGTGCATCCGCAAGAAGCCTGAACATTGGTAATCACTAATGGGGTTTTCCCAGTATTGGTGAATTTGAATTCATGTGAAACCGGAACGCCTTGCTTAATCTTACCAAAATCATGCACCGCTGACTCCCATCCAAATACTGCCATGTTGGCGTCTCCAGCTGAACTACTGTTTGTTGCAGCCACCTGTGCAAAACAAGCTGCTGACAGAAAGAACATTGCGACTAATACTCCTAATTTTCTCATTACTATTAGATTTAATAGGTTAAACTTATTTGCTCAACCTGAAATTCAAAAATACTAAAAAATCCTTTTTGTATCTCAGGCCGTTTAACACAAACATCGAGAATGTGTCAAATTAACCCTGTTAATAAGATACTAATAAGTGTTAACGACTTGTTAAACTTATTTTCGGGTGTAAATACTCCTTAACTTTGTAAGGTGAGCAGGAATACGCTAAGAATTGTAATTATTTTGGCTGGCATCAGTATTGTTGGCATCGCAGTAACTCAGATTTATTGGGTAAGCCGTGCCCTTGATATCCGCGAAAATCAATTCAACAGAGATGTCAATACCGCGCTTAGAAGTGTAGCAGGGCAAATATTTGAAATAAATAAAACCCCCGCACCAGCCAATAACCCTGTAAATCAGTTGTCCACCAACTACTTTGTGGTAGCAATCAATGGCGCTATCGATGTGAATTTGCTCGAATTTTTGCTCATTTCGGAATTTGAAAAACGAAATATCACCGCGGATTTTGAGTATGGCATTTATGATTGCAGCGACAAGTGCATGGTCTACGGAAATTTTATTTCTCCAAAAAAGAACAGAATGCTTGCAAGTATTGCGGAGTTACCAACATGGAAGAATCAAGAGCATTATTTCGGAGTGCAGTTTCCGTTTTTGCAAGCCAACTTGTTAAGTCAAATGGGGATATGGGGATTTTCATCAGCTGTATTATTGGTAGTCATCCTTTTCTTTGTATATACCTTATTTGTGATTCTGAAGCAAAAACGTCTTTCAGAAGTTCAAAAAGACTTCATCAATAACATGACTCATGAGTTCAAAACACCTATTTCCACAATTGCCATTTCAAGTGAAGTGCTTAAAGATCCTTCAATAGTGAGAGAACCAGATCGCTTACTAAAGTATGCCTCGGTAATTGAACAGGAGAGCAATCGACTAAAGCATCAGGTGGAACGTGTTTTACAAATGGCCCAGCTTGACGAAAAAAAAATTGAACTTCAGAAGGAGTCAATAGATGGTCATGAGTTGATTCAAAATGCCATTCATAATTACTCTGTAGCCTTAGATAAGCATAATGGAGATGTCATGATAAAACTGGAAGCTACTCAATTCAAACTTAATGGTGATAAGTTTCACTTGACCAATGTTATCAACAATCTGATCGACAACGCTATTAAGTACAATAGCAACCTTCCACAAATAGCTATCAGAACCTACAATAAGAAGGAATTACTCTGTGTAGAAATTGAAGACAATGGAATTGGAATTGCACCAGAAAATTATCAAAAAATCTTCGAAAGATTTTATAGAATACCTACTGGCAACGTTCACGATGTAAAAGGATTTGGCTTGGGGCTAAATTATGTTAAACTTATTGTAGAAGCTCATAAAGGAAGTATTTCAGTAGAAAGTGAACTAGGAAAAGGTACTGTTTTCAAAATCTCTTTGCCCATTTCATGACCCGAATATTATTAGTAGAAGATGATCCTGGGTTGGGTTTTGTCATCAAAGACAATCTTACCCGTAAACAATTTGATGTGAAGCTTTGTACTGATGGTGATGAGGCATACCAATGTTTTATTAGCCAGTCATTTGATCTATGTATTTTGGATGTTATGCTCCCCAAAAAGGATGGATTTTCTTTGGCCCAATCCTTTAGAACTAAAGACCAAAACATACCGATCTTATTTGTTACCGCCAAGGGTCTAATTGAAGATAAAATCATGGGCTTCGAAAGCGGTGGGGACGACTATATTGTAAAGCCCTTTAGTATGGAAGAACTGTACTGTAGGATTGATGTTTTCCTCAGAAGGAGCACCAATAGTAAATCAGAAGATTTCTTTTCTATCGGGTCTTATCAATTTGATGGGAATAGCATCTCGCTCGTGCACAAAAATGAAACAAAAATACTCACTCAGAAAGAAGCAGAGGTATTGAAACTTTTGTATCACAACAAAGACAGGGTCTTGAAACGCGAAGAAATACTTAAGGCCATTTGGGGTGACGATGATTATTTTATGGGAAGGAGCCTGGACGTGTTTATTTCCAAACTGCGCAAATACCTAAAGCATGACGCTACCATTCAAATCGTGAATTATCACGGAGTGGGATTCCGCTTAGAACTCCTCTAGCTTAACACTTCACGCAATACCTGCACGGATTTAATGGTTCCCATTGCATCTACATGACTCCCATAAAACCGTAAGAAGGCATCCAGCAGATTTCTCCTTTGTCCATTGCTCAATTTCAACATACTCCCATAATCACTTACGAGCAATTGATCAAGAATGTCATCTTCCTCATCGTTCAACATCAGTGCACCTAATTCTATTTTAGCAAAAGGACCAAACCCAAGGTATTTGCTAAGCTTTATAAGAAATATTATGTGGAAATTTTCAGGATGATCAAGCGCATCAAGTTTTATCAACGAATCAAAGATAAAATTGCACAACTCACCTGCATGCGCCTGCTCCTTAACAGTCTTATTTAATATTTCGCACATAAACAGACCAATGCAAGACTTTTTGGAATCCAATTGCATGTGATGATACGGATAAGCACATGTTGCTTCCTTTATCCTCAGAATACCGGCATTCTCTTTATGGTAAACAACAAGATCCAATAGAGTCAAAGGCTGATACATGGCAATCTTGTTTTTTCCCGACTTAGACCTTACTCCATTTACGATGTAACTTTGCAAGCCAAATGCTTCAGTGAAAATATTTACAATAATGGAAGTTTCTCCGTACGGAGTTAAACGAAAAACGATTCCTTTGGTCTTGTGAAGCATTATTCTATGACGGCAATTTTTCCCACATGTCTCTCTGATCCATCCTCAGCTGTTGCAAAGACAAGATACATTCCGGTGTTCACCCGGTTTCCATTTACCTGCCTTGCATTCCAAATGGCCGTGCCACCATTGGCTTGTGTTTGCCAAATAAGCCTTCCCCCCATATCCGTGATTTTTACAATGGCATCTCTGTACAAGCCATTGATTGCTACTTGTCCGTTAAAATCTGCATTAACTGGATTAGGGAAAATCTTTACGTCAGCAAATCTATTGGTACTTTGCGTTGCCGTTGACCTAAAGGAAGCCATGCCCTTGTCTGTACCAAAAAATACTTCGCCACTAATCGGATCGATGGTAATGCTGATGATTCTATCAGACAGCAGCGGGCTATTTTCCATTGTAAAATTATAAATAAGTTTTTCTCCAGTCTGATCAAAAAGCCACACTCCATTGTTTGACCCAAGCCACTTCCGATTGCCCCCATCTATTGCAATGGCTGTTACCTTTTCGTCTCTTAACAAAAACCGATTTTCAAAAATCGGTCTAGAGGCGTCAATGCTTGCACTAAAAACATTACCTGGGTTAGAGAAATATACTACCCCTTCGTCTGTGCCTACCCATACCCAACCTTCGCGGTCAATGGCAATTGATCTTACCGCAGCGCTAGGAAGACCTCCTTTACCAGCAAGATTATTGAGGTACACACTTTGGTTGGTGGATTTATTAAATACTACGATACCCCCTCCTTTAGATGGATCAATAATCATCCAAACCCAACCATTCCTGTCCACTAACAGGTCTATGGGAAACTGAGCCTGTGGCTGAGAGAATGAATACGACTCCCAATTTAAAGTGGCTGACAAAAAATGTAAAGGCGTGATGGCTCCATAATTAGCGACCCAAACTCCATCAGCAGCACTTTCGATAGCCGGAACCAAAACGAGTTGATCCGTTGGATTTGAGATTACCAATGGACTATTCGTTTCATCAAAAATTAAAGAACCCTCATCCGATTTTCTTTCCAGGCCATCACCAAATGAGGAGAGGAATGTTGCATTGGTTGTTCTTACCTGATCAGTTATATCCTTTGTTAGAACCGATGACAAAACACTCCATTGTCCATTTATAAACTGATCCACAGTGTAGTCTCTATTAAGCGGAATCGAATTGACAAATCCACCCTTGCTATAGATTATCCTATCACCAGAATAATTTATTCTCCAATTGAGGTTGGAAGAAGGGCCATTTGGCTTAGTGCTTTGCACACTTGTTCCCAATACAGCAACAATTCCATTTTTCCCATCCGCTACCCAAACAGTACCATTTTCTTCACGGGCATCACTTGGTTTTGTTAGCGATCCAGTTGCAACCTCTGTAATAGTTACTCCATCAGTAGACCACACCTTATCCGAAGTAGTAACGATCAGGTTACTACTACCAACAGCAATTTTTTTAAACACTGCCGTTTGCAAAAAGGCCTGCTGCATCCATGTTCCATTCTGGAAACGAAAAATTCCTTTTGAATCAATCGCTGCATAGATGCTATTTTTGAAGAGAGTAATTGAGCTGACTGGATTGTTCAAATCAGCCTGTTCGTATCTCTTCCAATTTCTAAAGTCCAGCAAATTGGTAGTTCCATTAATGGCACCGGCCAATACACCCTTTTCTGTAGCCAGAAAAAGAGAGTCCTGAAAAATGACCGACTCTCTAATAATCAAGGTTTCACCAGTGGCACTCAAATCCCGATAGGTTTCTTTTACCTCTGTTTTGTCCAAATCAAATACCACAACACCGAAATCCGTTGATAAATAAGCCAGTGAGCTATTGATAGTCACATGATTGATTTTGCGCGACCCGGAAATAGCAGCAGAATTTGCCAGATTGCTGTAAACTGAAATTGTATTATCCTTCAAAATATTGAGTAAACCATTTTCAAATCCTATCAACAACATATTGCGTTGTTGGTCATAGCCAATTGCCGAAATAACCGCACTGCTCAATCCGTCTATTTTTGAAATGGTTGAGATTTGCTGATCCTTTTTTTCTACTTTGATTACCCCAACATCATTGGCTGCCCATATCTGGTCGGGGCCAACTAGTATGCTACGCAGCTCATTGAATGAAAGATGGAGTCGCCATGTACCTACAGGGATATTTTCCTGTGCCCACATCGGGGCCTTGATCAAAACCAAAAATAGCGCAGTCAAAAAGCATGGTATTACTCTCTTTCTCATTTTGTCTCATCCTTTTTTTTGCCCTCATTGAACGAGGCGCGGCTTCGCGCCTCATATAGCTCTTTTTCGCCCACTCTTATCTGAGAAGCATCATTTGATAATCGATAGGAAAAAGACGCTAACTCCCCTGTTTGTGCACATATTGCATGCAGTTTGGTTACAAATTCCGCTACCGCCAGCAAATTAGGCATCGGCCCAAAGGGATTCCCTTCAAAATCCATGTCAAGACCGGCTACCACGACACGCTTTCCATTGTTTGCCAAAGTATTGCATACATTAACAATGCTGTCATCAAAAAATTGTGCCTCGTCTATTCCCACCACATCGCAGCTGCCGGCTAGCAGGAGAATATCATTAGCAAAATTAACTGGAGTGGATCTTACTTCACGTTCATTGTGTGATACAACGTTAGTTGGATGGTAACGATTATCAACAATCGGTTTAAAAATTTCCACCTTTTGCCTGGCTATGAGAGCCCTATTTAGTCTCCGTATCAACTCTTCAGTTTTTCCGGAAAACATGCAGCCACAAATCACTTCAATCCAACCGGTTTTGCCATGTCCCTCACTTTTACCCAGATTGCGCTCAATAAACATATGGTAAATTTAGGGCTTTTGTATGAAGTCTTGACTCTTCTGGTTCTAGTCAGAATAAGTAAGGTGTGGCAGTTTACCTGAATCTGGTACTTTAATGGTGATGTCTCCATTAATGGTAGCCTGACAGGTCAGTCGTTCATTGTGGAGGAGTGCCCCAGCATTTTTATACTTCAATTCAGCCTTCGTGAGTTCGTTAATGTTTTCCATTCCATCGATTACTACCATTTTACAGGTTGTACAACGTCCTTTAGCACCACAAGCATGCATCCAATCCAGAAAGTTCTCCTGAAGGTGGGTTAAAACCGTATTTGACAGATTGTTAACCAGCAGTTCTTTTCTGCCCAGATTTTCTATTACTATCTTTACCATGAAGCAACGAATGGCATTGTGCCATCGTTTACAAGAAAGCCATTTAAAGTGAATCCTTAAAAGCGATGGACGAAAAAATCAGTTTGCAAGCAGTAGAAGAATATAGTGCCGCATTTTCCGCCAAAATTGCTGATGGATATTTTGCGCAGCGTCAAAAAATAAGTGGTAATGACATTCTCAAGTTATGCGATATCCAACAAATCAACCTGTTTGTTATACGCGAATTGCTTAAAGCCTGGAAGCAGGAATCAGTAAAATATAAGAGCCCATACTTTGACTATGACGCTAAAGAAGTAAGGGAGAGCCTTACTCATTTTCAAAACGTTCTGTCTAACAATATTTCAATTGCCAAGGACCATTTTATTCCACTATTGAAAAAAAGCGTAACACTTACCGTTTTTCTTATACTTGATCCCTACGATTTTTATTCTGATACACTTGACAAACACGGAAATGGAAATATTCGGGTTAGTGAACTAAAAAACGAAATCAAATACATTAAAATAAATCACAGGCCTCTGGAAAGTCTCGTTCAAAAACTGGAAGAAAGACGTCTGGAATCCCTTGCCGGAAATGAGGCGTTTGCCCTGCTCGACCACATCCTTGAAGAGGTCAACTTTACACCCGAAGATGTAGAGCCGTACCTGCAACGGCTAAGTCAAGTTATTCCTCTCGAGGTAGAAAATTTATATGAAAGTAAATACGAGAAGGCGGACCCAGGCGTAACACTAAAAAAACAATACGTTCCAAAGGCCAACATTAACGAGCAATTGCAGAAAGAACCGGTGGCCACAGTTGCTGACAATTTTCAAAAAATATCTGATCTCAAGAATCGTCTCACCATCAATCAGAAGTTCATGTTTACCAAAATGCTCTTCAATGGAGATTTCGATTTATTCAATAATGCAGTTACCAAATTGGATTCCTTAAGTACCTTGGATGAGGCCACAAGTTATTTGGAGTCCCATTATTCAAACTGGGATCGGGAATCTGAAGAATATGAGGAGTTTATCGAAATGGTAAACAAGCGATTCAGCTAGCTCCTAAAGACGCTGCAGTACCTGACCGCGATGGGCATCCAGCTTCAAGAGAATAAATAATAAAATCGTAAAGCCCCATAATGCAGATCCTCCGTAACTGAAGAACGGCAGGGGAATACCAATTACCGGAAATAATCCTATGGTCATGCCAATATTAATTGCAAAGTGGAAAAAGAAAATACTTACCACCCCATACCCATAAGCTCTCGCAAAGCGACTCTTCTGTCTTTCGGCAATAAATACAACACGCAAAAGCAAAGCCATAAAAAGCGTCACCACCACAAAACTTCCAAACCAGCCCCACTCCTCCCCAATGGTACAAAAAATAAAGTCCGTGCTCTGCTCGGGCACAAAATCAAATTTTGTTTGAGTACCCTTTAAAAATCCCTTGCCAAAAAATCCTCCACTTCCAATTGCGATTTTAGATTGTGTCACATTCCATCCATATCCCAATGGATCTGCATCCGGATTGATAAGTGCCTTTATTCTGTTTTGTTGGTGAGGCTTTAGCACATCCGTAATCACATAATCGACACTTTCAATCACGCCCATGATAATAATTGCCCCCACAGTAAGCACGGTAATGCGCTTCAACTTCTTTTTACCTAAAATAATTAGCAGCACCAGACCAACTAAAATACCTGCGTGCAGGTAGAGCTGATTAGGAATCAAGAGCGTCAATATAAAAATGAAAGCAGCACAAATTCCTACGATCATCAAAAAGGGTGACATCCCTTCTCTGAAAAATAAAAAAACAAAAGACGTAAATACAAGCGCTGTTCCAGTGTCCTTTTGAAGGAGAATAAGCGCCATAGGTAATGCTATAAGGCCAAACAACATGAGCTGATTTCTGAAATTGTCCATTTTGAAGCCAACGGAACCTATCATTTTGGCTACGGCCAATGCTGTAATAAATTTTGCAAACTCAGAAGGTTGGACTCCAAACGAACCAATACCGATCCATGCCTTATTTCCTCCCACTTCCTTTCCAATAAAGGGCACTAATACAAGTAGGAAAAGTATAATACCGAAGGCAACATAGGCAAACGCTTCATAGAAACGCATGTCTATAATAATGATGCCCATGATGATTACAAGAGATGCTGCAATGAAAATAAGTTGACGGCCAGAATTGAGAGATAAATCCCAAATGGACTGACTCACTGTCTCGTCATATACGGCCGCGTAGATATTGAACCATCCCAATATGACCAATGCCATATAAATGAAGATGGTTGGCCAATCAAGTTTACCATATATGTCGCTACTTCTTCTCAATTATAAAAATTTACCATCTAACACATAGCGTTCGATGTGCGGTCTTTTTGTTTCTCCAAGCAGATACCGTTCAATAATCAAACTGGCTATAGATGCTGCAGCTCTTGCACCCTGGCCTGCATCTTCTACATAAACCGATACCGCTATCTTGGGGTTATCTTTTGGAGCGAAGGCAATAAATACCGAGTGGTCGGGTAGCGGATCGTTTTGTACAGTACCCGTTTTTCCACACACAATGATGTCTTGTAGCTTTGCCCGATATTGCCCCGTTCCAGACTCAACCACTTTTTGCATGGCGTCTACAGCCACCTCAAAATAAGCAGGGTCAATGGTTGTAAATTGTTTCTCCTTGTATTTCTCCAATGCACCTTCATCACCAATTGCTTTAATCAGGTGGGGTCTATAATAAAAACCGCGGTTGGCAACGATTGCTGCGAAATTCGCCATCTGAATGGGCACTACCAGATTTTCTCCTTCCCCAATTGCAAGCGAATAAATGTTCGAAAATTTCCACGGTCTATTATTGTAAGCACGATCATAATAAGCGGAGTTAGGAATCAATCCTCCTTTTTCATTTGGAAGATCCACTCCCAGGCTTCCGCCAAAACCAAAACTCCTGATGTGTTTGTTCCACTCATCCAGCCCAATACGGGTGTCCTCATAAGGATCGTTGGACACTCCTTTGTTCAACATTCTTCTTAACACGCCATGAAAATAGGGATTACATGAGTTTTCTATCGCACCTCTTAAATCCTCATTACTGTGAGCGCCATGGCAACCGATAATAGATCTGTCACAACGGATTCTGGTTTCAGGTGTAATCACACCTTCCTGAAGTGCGGTCATGGCCTGCGCAATTTTAAAAATAGATCCCGGCCTGTACTGTGCCATTAATGGACGCGTAAATAAAGGTTTAAGGGTATCGTTGCTGATCTGTACAAAATTGGAACTATAATTTCTGCCCGTAAGCAAATTGGGATCATAGGAAGGCCCAGACACGAGTGTAAGGATTTCGCCAGACGATGGCTCAATGGCTACTATACTTCCTGATTTGCCAGCCATAAGGAATTCCCCATACTGCTGCAAGTCGATATCAATACTGCTAACTAAATCTTTGCCTGGTACAGATAAAGTATCATAAGCACCCTCTTTAAAAGAGCCCTTTTCGATACCCTTTACGTTCCTTAATTTAAACTTAACACCACGCTTACCTCGAAGCTGTTCTTCATAATACGCTTCTATTCCACTTTGACCGATGTAGTCACCTTGTTTGTAAATGCCCGATGGATCTCTCTCTAACTGTCCTTTCGAAATTTCACTTACGTATCCGAGCGCATTGGCCAACGCCTTGGTAGTGTAAGACCTTGTGGTTCGTGCCTGCACATATAATCCTGGAAAATCATCCAGATGATCTTGAACCCTGGCAAACTCCGCGTTGGAAAGTCGATCAATAAAAAGTGTTGGTTTATAAGGCGAATACTCCTTTCGCGCACGCATTTCATTAAACTTCTTGCGAAGTTCTTCGCGCGACATTTGAAAAACGGCACAAAATTTCGCTGAGTCAAAATCCTTGATATCCTTTCGGATCACATTGATATCGAACTCCGGTGTGTTATAAACAATCAGCTTATTATTTCTGTCGTAAATAAGACCCCGGAAAGGATACTCCACCTCACGAAGAATGGCATTGCTGTCAGCTAACTCCGCATATTTATTATCCAACACCTGAATGGAGAATAATTTTACTAAAAAAACCAGTCCGGTCAGGATAAATATAATTTGCAGTATTTCTTTCCGCCCTTCGTTCATGATCTTCGTTGCCCTGGTAGCATGTACTGCAGAAGCAGTAGTATAAGAAGAGTAAAGATAGTGCTAAAAAATACCTTTGAAAAGGTGTACCAGAATAATCCAAAACCTCCTGCTTCGATATAAAACAAGGTAAAGTGATGGATGAAAATCAGAGGCATAGTATAGATCAGGAACCATTGCAATCCGTTGGCAGCCAGCGTTGGCCCTTCACCTGCATCATAACCTCCCTGAGGAGTTATTCTTGATAACCAAAAATTCCTGGCAAAGGCCACCAAAACCAGTGTAGATGCATGGAGACCCAGGCTATCATAGAAAATGTCAACAGTAAACCCAAGAATAAACCCGAGCACCATTAATAATAATATATTGGTTTCTATGGGCAGAAAAAGAATAAAAGCAATGTAGATAAAACAAAAAGCAGTATTGAATAGCACAAGGTTTTTCATGAACACGACCTGCGCCAGTAGGTAAATGAAAAAAGATAAAAAATGCCAGATACCCGATCTACTCATTTTGGCTCTCCAATTGTTTTTTGCTCCAACGAATCTTTCTCAACCAAAAGATTACTTTTAACTACCTCTACAAATGCCAGTTTATAGAAATCTTGCGCCAGCTTCACTTTCAAATCATAAAACTGAGCTTCAGGCCCCAGACTGACTTCTTCAATAATACCCACTAATACACCTTCAGGGAAAACCGCATTGAATCCTGAAGTAACAACCGAGTCTCCCACGACAGGATTGGCATGGCGTGGTATAAAATTCAATTGACTGTACAACGGATCCCTTCCATCCCAGTTTACTGATCCGAAGTGATTGGTTCTTTTGATAACGGAGGAGGTGTACTCATCTGTATTTAAAAGTGAAATAAGTACGGAATAATGCTCTGATACAGACTTCACCTTGCCAACAGCACCTGCTGAACTGATTACAGCCATACCTGGCTTAATGCCATCCTGACTTCCCTTGTCTATAGTGATGTAATTCTTGAATCTTTCAACAGAGTTGTTGATCACTTTTGCACTTACGTAACTGAATCGATTAATTATTTCTTCATCCTCGATCTCACGCACCTCCAGCGTATACAAGCTTTGATTGCGTTGCTCCAGCTTTGTTCTTAATTGTGCGTTTTCTTCAGCCAGTTCTGCATTGATATTTCTTAGCGAAAAGTATTCTTTTATACCTTGAGTGGTACTAATGATATTGGCCGCATACTTATTCGAGGAGTTAAAAAATTTAGTGCTTTGATACTGGTTGTTTTGCACAATGAGCCAGGCAGCGAATAACTCCAATGCCAAAAATGTAAAGAAAGCCCTATACTGATAAAAAAAGTAAAAGAGCCTTTCCATGCAATCAAGTCATCAATACGGATTTGAAATGATTCAGGTTTTTGAGCGCCTGTCCGGTGCCTCTTACTACGGCCCGCAGCGGATCATCCGCCACATGAATTGGCAGTTTTGTTTTCAATGCCAGACGTTTGTCTAAACCCCTCAGTAGTGCTCCTCCTCCTGTGAGATAAATGCCTCGCTCATAAATATCCGCAGAAAGCTCAGGTGGAGAAATCTCCAGGGCTTTGAGTACAGCTTCTTCCAATTTAGAAATTGACTTATCAAGCGCGAAAGCAACTTCAGAGTAGGATATTTTTATCGTTTTTGGAATTCCGGTCATTAAATCGCGTCCGCGGATTTCGTAATCATCCGGTCCGTCATCCAATTCCGTCAATGCTGAGCCAACCTCAATTTTTACTCGTTCTGCAGACCTTTCACCGATTAGCAGATTATGCTGCCTGCGCATGTAGTCAAGAATATCTCTGTTAAAAGTATCACCGGCAATTCGAATAGACTGATCGCATACAATCCCTGACAAGGCGATCACCGCTATGTCTGTAGTACCTCCTCCAATGTCTACAATCATGTTACCCACTGGCTGTTCAATGTCAATCCCGATTCCGATTGCTGCCGCAATGGGCTCGTGTATCATGTATACCTCTTTTGCGTTTGCGTGTTCTGCGGAATCGCGAACAGCTCGCTTTTCTACCTCCGTAATTCCAGATGGAATGCAAATTACCATCCTGAGAGAAGGCGGAAACAGTCTTTTTCCGGTATCAATCAATTTGATCATTCCACGAATCATCATTTCGGCAGCATGAAAGTCTGCAATAACACCTTCTTTTAGAGGGCGAATCGTTTTTATGTTGTCGTGGGTCTTCTCATGCATCTGCATTGCTTCCCTGCCAATGGCCAAAACTTTATTGGTATTCTTATCGATGGCAATAATGGAGGGCTCATCTACCACAATTTTGTCTTTGTGGATGATAAGCGTGTTAGCCGTGCCAAGGTCTATGGCTATGTCGCTGGTGAAGAAATCAAAAAGTCCCATTGGTATTACAACTGTGGTTATCTAGAAGGCCGAAATTAAGCAAATATAACTGTGTTTTTAGCGATTATTCGATTGAAAACTTACAGGTGATGTATCACTAGTGTTTAAAGTGACGATATCCTGTTGTAACCATCGTCATATCATGGCTATCACAAAAATCGATCGAGTCCTGATCTTTAATTGACCCTCCTGGTTGAATCACCGCCTTGATGCCTTCTTCATTGGCAATCTCTACACAGTCAGGAAATGGGAAAAAAGCATCGGAAGCCATGGCTGCGCCATTCAAATTAAATCCAAAACTCTTAGCCTTCGCAATGGCCTGTCTCAAAGCATCTACCCGGGAAGTTTGCCCCACTCCACTGGCCAGCATTTGACCGTCCACAGCCAATACAATTGTGTTTGACTTAGTGTGTTTGGCTATTTTACCGGCAAACAACATCGCTTCGATTTCCTTTTGCGTAGGCTTTTTCTTCGTTACTGTTTTTAAGTCTTTCTCGCTGTCTGTCTTAAAGTCAAAATCCTGGGCAATTACACCATTCAACAGGTTCTTGTATTGTCTTGCAGGCTGAAGCGCACTCACTTGCCTTAGCAAATTCCTATTCTTTTTAGATTTTAATAATTCCAAAGCCTCCGGTGAGTAGTCAGGCGCAATCAGGATTTCAAAAAATAATTTATTGATCTCTTCTGCCGCTTCGATGTCTACGATTTGGTTGGAACAAAGTATCCCTCCAAATGCAGAAATCGTATCTGCCGCAAATGCCTTTAAGTATGCTTCTTTTACCGTTTTGGCAGTGGCTACACCGCATGCGTTGGTGTGTTTAATAATTACAAATGCTGTTTCTCCTTTAAACTCGTTCAGCAAAAGAAGTGCTGCATCAATGTCTACCAGATTATTATAAGAAAGATCTTTACCGTTTAGCTTTTCAAATAATTGATCCAATTCACCATAGTAGGTAGCCTGTTGATGGGGATTTTCTCCGTAGCGCAAAGTCCTGCCATTGGTCACGCTTACTTTAAAGCTTTCAATTTTCTCTTCCTGATTGAAGTAATTGAATATAGCCGTATCGTAATGAGAAGTGACATCAAAAGCTTTCGCTGCAAAACGTTTTCTGTCAGCCAGTGTTGTATTGCATTGATTGGATTGGAGTAAATTTAGTGCTTCCTGATATTGATCGCGTGAGGAAACGATCAGCACATCTTTAAAGTTTTTAGCTGCACCGCGGATTAAAGATATCCCTCCAATGTCAATTTTTTCGATGATCGCTCCCTCAGAGCCCCCGCTGGCAACAGTTTCTTCAAATGGATATAAATCCACAATGACCATGTCAATTGGAGGAATTTTGTAATCAGCAGACTGCTTGAGATCTTCTTGATTGTCTCTTCGGTATAAAATCCCCCCAAACACTACCGGATGGAGTGTCTTAACGCGACCACCAAAAATAGACGGATAGCCAGTAAGTTCCTCTACAGGAGTTACTTTGTGCCCTAACCCTTCAATGAAAGTCTGAGTGCCTCCAGTAGAAACAAATTCAACACCCTGAGCAGCCAAAGTCTCGATGATGGGCTCTAAATTGTCTTTGTAATAAACAGATATTAATGCCCTTGAAATTTTCTTGGATGCCATTGAGGATTAGCGGTTTAGGTGATTTTTTTAAGGTGCAAAAGTAGGGCTATTTTGAGGATAGCGAAACTTGTAACCTTAAAATTTAAACAGATTTAATAGATGATGAAAAGACGCTTAATAGTCCTCTTCAGAGATAGGCTCCACCTCTACTGAAAAATCATCCGCATCCATAAAAGCAGGAAATTTATCACGATAAGACAGCAGTGAATTTCCGCTAATCTCCACCGTCTTGATGGCTTCCATACCCTCAACAGTAAATACAGGCTCACCTTTTGGATTGATTACAGATGAAAGGCCGTTGTATTCAATACCTTTTCCATCCTGGCCAACCCGATTTACCCCTACTACATAAGACAAATTTTCAATAGCCCTCGCTTTCAACAAAGTATCCCAGGCATGAATTCTCACTTTTGGCCAGTTGGCAATATAGATAGCAAGATCATAGGTAGGCTTTCTCAGTGTAGCATTCCATTTATTTCTGCTCCAAACAGGAAAACGCAAATCATAGCAAACCAGTGGACAAATTCTCCATCCCTTCCAATGTCCTACCAAAAGGCTTTCTCCTGGAGTATAAATTTGATGCTCATCCGCCATTCTGAATAAATGGCGTTTGTCGTAAGTCTTAAAATTTCCCCCTGGCTCCATCCAGAGCAGCCTGTTGTAATAGCGATCGTGCACCAGTGCAATAAAGCTCCCTAATATTAATGCGCCCGTCTGGTCGGCCATCTGCTTCATCCATTTGAAAGTACGCATGTTCATTTGCTCTGCCAGCCTTGGGGCTGCCATGGTAAACCCTGTTGTAAACATCTCTGGCAATACAATTACATCGGTTGAGGTGCCGATTTGCCAGATTTTCTCTTCAAACATGGCCAAATTGGCGCCAATATCTTCCCAATGTAAATCTGACTGAATAACTGTAATCTTTAGGTCCTGCATCACACTTGGTTAATTCCTGCTGCAAAGAAAGCGATCCCCAACTAAATAGAGAACGCCTATTTAACAATTTCCAAACTAAAATCGGTTCAGAATTTCTCCGGCTTTTACTAAAGTCTCTTCTCCCTTGGCAAAACAAAACCGTAGCAGCTGATTGTCCGTCTTGTCTTTATAAAAAACTGAAACAGGAATAGAGGCCAGTTTATGCTCCTTCGTCAGCCATTCTGCCATTTCCACATCTGCTTTTGATGAAACGCCCTTATAGGAAAGCAACTGAAAATACGACCCGTAGCAAGTCATGGGTTGAAAAGACGAGCCCTTGATCTGCCCTAGAAAAAAATCTCTCTTTTCCTGATAAAATTTTGACAGACCCAAATAATGCTCCGGGTGGGTCATGTATTCAGCCAAAGCCAGTTGCACAGGCGTATTGACGCTAAAGGTGATAAATTGATGAGCCTTTCTGATCTCCTTCGAAATTTCACCTGGCGCCACAGCGTAGCCTACCTTCCACCCGGTGGCGTGAAATGTTTTACCAAAGGAGAATATGGCAACACTGTGAGCCGCCAGCCCAGGAAAGCGCAAAACACTTTGATGCACCTTTTGGTCAAAAATAATGCGCTCGTAAACCTCATCGCTGAGTACCAGGATGCCATATTTAGTGACAATTTCCTCCAAGATCCTCAGATCGCTCTCTGTTAGCACAGCCCCACTTGGATTTTGAGGCGTGTTAATCATAATCATCCTTGTCCGATTTGTGATCTTGCTTTTTACCAGCTCCCAATCGATTGCAAATCCCGGAGGAAGAAGATTGATAGGCACTGGTATTCCACCATTCAACCTGATTGCGGGATCATAGCAATCGTAAGAAGGATCAAATAAAATCACTTCATCACCCGGGCTAACCAACCCTGTAATGGTAGCAAAAATGGCTTCTGTACCTCCTGCCGTAATGGTGATATCCATTTCGGGATCTACCTGATGAGCATAAGTTTGATGTATTACCTCTGCGATGGTTTTGCGAAGTGAGGGTACCCCAGGCATGGGTGCATATTGATTGTGCCCCGCTTTCATCTGTTGATGGATGAGCTCAATCAGCTTTTCAGAAACTTTAAAATCAGGAAATCCTTGAGACAAATTAATGGCTTCATATTGCTGAGCCATTCTGGACATGACTGCAAAAATAGAAGTGCCTACATCAGGTAGCCTGGAGTTGATCTTAATCATCATTTGCGCAGAGGCGCTGCAATTCTGTATTCAGTGTCTACTTCCCCTCTGCTGATATCATTCAATTTCCCTTTCAGTAATCTTTTTTTAAGCGGAGTGAGATAGTCTATAAAAAGCACCCCCTCAATATGGTCATACTCATGCTGAATGATACGGGCTTTCATACCTTCATACTCCTCATCATGGGCATTCCAGTTTTCATCGAAATACTTGATGCGAATTGAAAAAGGACGCGTTACTTTCTCTCTAATATTGGGAATGCTCAGACAGCCTTCTTCCATCTCCTCGTGATCTTCATCCTCTTCGATGATCTCCGCATTGATAAATACTTTCTTAAATTCCTGCATCCCTGGTTCATCTTCCAGCACACTGCCATCCACAACAAACATGCGAATATCCTTTCCGATCTGTGGGGCAGCCAAACCAATTCCAGATGCGGCATACATTGTTTCAAACATATCTTCAGCGATCTGCTTCACTTCAAGACTCCCCTCCTTGATGTCCTGGGCTCTCTTCCGGAGCACTGGATCACCATACATTATAATCGGATAAACCATTTGCAATTAAATTAACATGCAAATTTAATCAATCTGGACTGTTTTAGCGTACGCCAGCTAAAGATTAGCGCTTGGATTCAAGGTAAGTTTGTAAAATCAGCGTTGCACTGATTTTATCCACATTTTCTTTTTCTCTCCTGTTCTTTTTTTTCATACCCCCCTCCACCATGGCCCGCATAGCAATTTTACTGGTAAATCGCTCATCTACGTATTTCACAGGCAGATTAGGAAATGTCTCATTGATTCTGGCTGTCATTTGCCTGACGAATGGAGCTGTCTCAGAATCAGTATTGTTCATTTGCTTGGGCATTCCAATCACTAATTCATCTACTTGTTCCTTAAGGAAATATTTTTTCAGGTAATCTAACAATTTGGAAGTCTCAACCGTATCTAAGGCGGTGGCAATAATTTGTAAAGGATCTGTTACTGCAAGACCTGTTCGTTTTTTACCATAGTCTACTGCAATGATTCGCCCCACGGAATTCTTTTGAATAACTAGTTGTCTTTAATTTTCCTTTGGAAAATGTTCTTTACCTGATTTTCCAGCATCATGGCTTTGGGAAACAGAATTTCATTTTCAATTCGCGCATGTGTTTTCAGGCTCTTTTCAAATGAGGTTAATTCAGAATAGATAACCTTCACATGCAAAGGTGCATCTGCGCTTAGGGCATAATTATTAGTAATCCTTCTTATACCCTCCATTTCATCATCATGTGCTTCATGCTCCATGGCAAACTTTTGGAGTGAGCTTTTCTCTAGCATATAGTACAACTGAGATGGATTGTAAACTCCTTTCGTAGCCTTTTCGAGAACACGGATGTATCCAAATAGGGTGTCTTCTTCAGCATAGATATGATGAATGAAGTCTTCCAAAAAGAGGGGGAACAACTCTTTAAGATCTTTTTCTACATTCTCATAATCTTTATGGTTGGCCTTGAAAGACTCTACCAACCTAGCAATGTAAGGCAGCTTGTGTTTTACAAAAGTAAAGTGGGCGTGCTTCAGGTACTCTAATATTAAATCAATGGGATAAGAAATCAGCGGTAGGTCAGCTTCTTGAAAATTCTGGTTGGGTGATTCCAGTTCTTTGACTACCTGCTCCACCCTCAAGCCCTTGTCTATGCATACCTGCTCAAGTGTTTGCTCCGAATACTCATAAAATTTGATCCCAAAATAATAAAGCACATAGGCATGTACCTTGTTTTGGTCCACCAAATCCTGAATTAGCTTATCTTTGAGGGTAGTTTTTGCCATACCAACAGTAAATATAGGTATACTGACTGCCCCAGCCAAGATCAAATATCATTGTTACGAACAACAGAATTTGATTAACATTCTTTTTTCTGCTTTTGATCCGGATAACTTTGAGGGCGCAAAAACGTATTAGATTCTAATAAACCGCATTTTTTGATATGAGTGAGCCAAAAAATTCAAAATACCAGATCGGACTCCCTTTGATTTTGTGCATAGGCCTGGCTGGAGGTGTGCTTATTGGCGCAAGCCTTACCACCAATACGGCATCAGATGAAATAGGAACAGATGTACAAAAGTTTAGGGAAGTACTTTCTCTTATAAAGACAGAATACGTTGATGAGACAAAGACCGATGAGCTTGTGGATGATGCAATTCAGCACATGCTGGCCAAGCTGGATCCTCACTCAGCTTATATCCCGGCAAGGGAAAGGCAGGAAGCCAACGAAGATCTCCGTGGAAATTTTGAAGGGATTGGCATCGAGTTCAGCATCTTTCAAGATACTCTGGTAGTAGTAGCGGCACTTAGTGGCGGACCATCAGAAGCAGTTGGTCTGCGCACAGGAGATCGTATAGTGAAGGTAAATGGAGAAAACATTGCGGGCGTAGGGTTGCGCAACAGTGAAGTGACCAAAAAACTCAAAGGACCAAAAGGTACTGAAGTGAAGATTGAAGTGGTAAGGAGAAATTCGAGCCATCCCATCGCGTTCAATATCATTCGCGACAAGATTCCCCAATTTTCTGTTGATGCTTCTTACATGGTAAATGACAAGGTGGGATATATCAAAGTGAGTCGCTTCTCCCAAACCACCTATTCAGAATTTCGCCAGGCAATGGACAAACTGAAAAAAGAAGGAATGACCAAACTGGTGCTTGATTTGCAAGGCAATCCTGGTGGATACATGAACCAAGCCATTGATCTGGCTGATGATTTTCTTCCAGCAGGAGAAAAAATAGTTTTCACTAATGGAAAAGATACCCGATACAATTCAGATGCAATGTCTTCAGCCAAAGGTGAATTTGAAACAGGAGATCTAATTGTACTCGTAAATGAAGGAAGTGCCTCCGCATCTGAAATTGTGGCCGGTGCTCTGCAAGACAATGACAGGGCACTGATTGTTGGTCGAAGATCTTATGGGAAAGGTCTTGTACAGTCTCCTTTTGATCTCAACGATGGCTCGGAATTGAGGCTAACCATTTCCCGCTATTATACTCCAAGCGGCAGATCTATTCAAAAACCCTACGATGACAATCAGCAGTATTCAAGGGATATCGCTGAACGTTTCCGGCACGGTGAATTTTTCCATGCAGACAGTATTAAATTTAATGATTCGCTAAAATACCTCACCATGAATGGCCGCACTGTCTATGGCGGTGGCGGTATTATGCCTGACTATTTTGTGCCTTTAGATACTACCTTGAACAGCCCCTATCTAAACGCATTGTTCAACTCCAATTCATTTCAAGAGTATGCCTTCAATTACGCTTTGGAGAACAAAGCCAACCTGGAGAAGTTGGGGTTCAAGGAATTTTATCATGGCTTTAAGGTAACAGATTCAATGTATTCCAGTCTCGTTGAAGTGGGGAAACGAAATAATGTAAAACCCGATTGGAATGATTTGAACAAAAACAAAATGGTATTTGAAATCTTTCTAAAGGCCAATATTGCAAGGAGGGTTTGGGGTAGTGAAAGTTTTTATCCTATCTTCAATGAAACCAACGAGATCCTTCAACAGGCTTTACAGTTGTTCGATAGAATACCTGAGCGAAGTAAAATGTAAAACTATTAGCAAAAGCAAAGTTTAGCAGGTATTGGCCATCATTATTCTTTTGATAATTTACTAACTTCGAAAGCAGGAAGTTTAAAGCACTTATATCATGTACTATCATCGCCTGGGAAATATCCCTCCAAAAAGACACACACAGTTTCGTCAGCCAGACGGAAGCTTATATAAAGAAGAATTGGTGAGCTCGGAAGGTTTTTCAGGAATCTATTCCAACCTGTATCACATCAATGCTCCTACACGTGTAAAGGCTGTTAATGATCCGGTCAAGTATGGACCAAAGATAATTAAAGATTACGCGCTGCGTCAAACCCACTTAAACACTAGTAAAGTTGAAACCACGGGTGATGATTATTTAAGTGCGCGTAAGGTATTGTTGATGAATAGCGATTGTTCTATCTCCATCTGTAGCCCCAAGCAACGAAAAATGGATTACTTCTATAAGAATGCAGAAGGAGATGAAGTGATTTATATACATGATGGAAGCGGTGTTCTCATTTCACAATTTGGAAAGCTTGAGATCAGGCAGGGGGATTACGTAGTAATACCTCGCACTGTGATTTATAAACTTGAATTCAACGAAGGACCGCTTCGTCTTTTGATTACCGAATCTGCAAGCCCAATTGAAACGGTAAAGAGATACCGCAACCAATTGGGTCAACTGCTGGAACATTCGCCTTACTGCGAAAGAGATATTCGTCCTCCTCATGAATTAATTACAGATACAAAAAAGGGAGATCACCTGATGAAAATCAAAAAGCAAGGCTACCTCCACCAGTATGTGTACGACTACAGCCCATTGGACTTAGTGGGCTGGGACGGATTTCTATGGCCTTATGCATTTTCTATTCACGATTTTGAGCCGATTACCGGCCGTATTCATCAGCCGCCCCCCGTGCACCAGACTTTTCAAGCTCACAATTTCGTGATCTGCTCGTTCGTGCCGAGATTATTTGATTATCATCCGCAGGCTATTCCAGCTCCTTACAATCACAGCAATATCGACTCTGATGAAGTGTTGTATTACGCTGAAGGAAACTTCATGAGCAGAAAGGGAATTGAACGAGGTTCTTTCACCTTGCACCCTGGTGGCTTACCTCATGGACCTCATCCTGGAACTGTTGAGAAAAGCATTGGAGCCAAAGAAACTCACGAACTGGCGGTAATGATTGATACCTTCAGGCCTTTATTCCTTACAGAGGACTCATTGGAGTTCCTGGACAAAAAGTATCCGATGAGTTGGACAGACAGCTCCACAGAACCTTTCAATGAGATTAATACGCCTTAGCCCTTGAGTAAATTCATTGTTCCAATCCAGATTAGATGGTCTGATATTGACCAAAACCGTCATCTCAGACATTCTGCCTATTATGATTATGGCGCTACCGTTCGTATGAAATACCTGAATGGCCATGGACTTACAACCGAAAAAATGGAGACACTACAAATTGGTCCTATCCTATTTCGTGAAGAAGCTCATTTCAGGAGAGAAATAAAACTGGAGGACAAAATTACTGTAGATGTAGAAATCTATTCAGCCAAAGAGGACTACTCCAGATGGAGCCTGCGCCATAATTTTGTAAAGGAAGATGGAACTATAGCTGCCATTATCAATATGGATGGCGCCTGGTTGGATTTGGTGAAAAGAAAACTTGCTGCTCCTCCTGATTTTGTAGTTGAGATATTTAAGTCTTTTGAGCGCAGTGGTGATTTCGCTTTTATCAACAATTCATCCAAGTAGAGAGCTCGTTCAGTTTTTTGAATTATTTCATTATCCAGTCTTCAACTGCAGATGGATAATATTGGTACTCCAGCTGATGGACTTTTTCAGCAATTTGTTCAGGAGTATCGGTAGGTTCAATGGCAATTTTAGCCTGCTTGAGTATGGCGCCTTCATCATAGTGTTCATTTACCAAATGAATCGTAATTCCAGTTTCCATGTCACCTGCAGCTTTTACTGCCTCATGTACTTTGCCTCCATACATCCCTTTACCCCCAAACTTGGGCAACAACGCAGGATGAATGTTCACAATCTTTTCTGGAAAAGCTAGAATCAGGTTATCAGGAATAAGCCAAAGAAATCCCGCCAAAACAATGTGTGTAATTCGCTGTGATTGTAACCAATTCAGTACCTCACCGTTCTTCAGTTGTGTTCTATCAAACACCCTGGCAGGCACACCCGCTTTTTCCGCCCGCTTCAAAGCGTATGCTTGAGGATTATTGCTAAGCAATAGGGTGATTTCAATGTGCTTATGATTTTTGAAATATTGAAAAAAACGCTCGGCATTGGTGCCACTGCCAGAAGCAAAAAGAGCAATTCGAAAAGATTTATTCATCTGTGTATACAAAGAAAACGAATAGTTGTATCAAACCAAGGACATGCTTATAATCCCCAGCAGCAGTATCAATTTGCACAGTGAACTTAATCGGGCGAAATCACGAATGGTATCCGCTCTGATTAACCTGGCCACAAGATATCCCAGTGGTAAAAAGAGAAAAGCTATAAAATAGTAAATAGGTAGCCCCACATAAATAGTATTTACCATAATCACCAAAGCAGTAAACAATATCAACAGAACGTAAAGTAATAATTTGGTTTTACGTAATCCCCAAATAATAGGAATGGTCTTACACCCAAAAGTATTGTCGCCCTTCCAGTCCTCCATGTCCTTAATAATTTCTCTCACCAAAGTCATAGCCAAAGCAAACAAAGCATAAATAAGTATGAGGGAATTAAAAGGTTGGTATAGGAGGTTTACCACGAGAACAGAAAATGCAGTCAGAAGCCCAATGGCAAAATTCCCTATAAATGGTTGTCGTTTGAGATTGTTGGAATAGAGCCATAATAGAAAAGCGGACATAAAATTCACGAGCGCAATTTGCCAACTCAATAATAGCCCCACCGCCACTCCCGAAAGAGAAAGCACGGTATGAAAAAAAATAGCATACCGCCTGGTGATGCTCTTCCCTATTACCACTCGTTCGGGCTTATTGATCAAATCGATTTTTACATCATAATAATCATTGATAATGTAACCAGCCGCTGCTATCATCATGGTGGACACGGACAATAGTAAAAGCCTCCAATCCGTCAGCGTATCATATCCTACCAAAAAATAGGCTGTAAAATATTGCGCAATACCTATTATGATCAGATTCCAGAATCGGGTGAGTCGGAATAAAGCTTTGAAAAACAGAAAGAATTGTACGGGCAAGGAACCAGCCATGGCGCAAAGGTAAGAAAAGGAAAATGATGATCTGCGCTGAATCATTCCCCGCCCATACATCAAAACTTCATTGAAAGCATCAAAAGATAATTACGTCCAGCCTGTGGGTAATAATAATTTTGCCTTACCGTTTCGCCACCGCCAACAAAACCATAGGTATAGCCATTCGATTCATACGCTACATCAAAAAGATTGTTGACCAACAAACTAATGCCAAAATCTTTAAATCCACGAAAGGACGGGTGAAAACTCAACCTTATGTCATTCACAAAATAGGCATCAAGTTTTCTGCTCTCATTGGAGGTATTGTCAAGAAATTGATCTCCCACGTATTTTGACAATAATGCGGCCTCAACATTTTTAGAAGGTGCGTAGCTCAGGCTTGATCCTGCGATTACAGAAGGAGAAAAGGCAATGTCTACATCCTCGTACCGATTTTGAATTTCATTGTACTCGTCATAATTAATACCATAATCATAAAGCACCTCTGTAAAGTTCTTGATTTTGTTTTTGCTCAATGTGATGTTGGCTCCCCAGGTAAGGCTTGAATTGATCCTTAAAATTCCGTCTAGTTCAATTCCTGAACGATAGCTTTGATCTACATTGGTTCTGATAGATGCCCCCACGTCATTTAATTCACCCGTCACCACCAATTGATCTAGGTAGTCCATGAAGTAATAATTAAAAGTAAGGGCATAATTATTTTTTTTCATTCGCCATCCTGCCTCAACATTTTTCAGCACTTCAGGCTTTGGCGTACTTCCTCCTGGTGCATTGATAAAATCATTGCGTACCGGTTCACGTTGTCCTATGGCATAAGAGGCATAAAGCTGCCTTCCTGAAGCTACTTCGTAAGTAAGACCCACCTTGGGATTGAAAAAATTATAATCACCACTAACTACAAAATTAGTTTGATCGTCATCTACCCCTTCAGCTGCATAGTCAATCTTGCGATACTGCAAATCCACATAGCCTTGGAGTTTATCAGTGATCTGGTAATTGCTCTTCCAATAAATATTGAAATCTTTTTTATTACCGTTATTGAAGTAGAATCTATAATCTTTGGGGGCAGCCAAAGCCACCCCTGCCCATAGAATTTCACCGAAATGATCACCCTGATAGCTGTTCCAAGCTCCGCCAAGCACGCCATTGTATCGGTCTTTTTCCATATTCAAGGAATAGGTAACTCCATAAAAATCATTGTCGAGCCACCTTCTCCTAATCAAATCAGAACTTGAAACAGTTTCTGTACCTATCACAACATCTGAAAGCCCATACTTTGCAAAAGCCTGATCGTACTTGAATTCTTCATAATACCCTCTGCCAGGAGTATAGTGAAGGGCAACGTTGGCAGTAAGGTCAGAGGAAAACTGATGCGAGGCATGAAGCTGAAAATTATCTTGAGAATAATTATCTACCTGATCTTTGTAATCATAGATATTGAACGTTCTGCTGTTGGCATTCAACAAATTATCAGTTTGTTGTGCATTCCATCCCTCCGTGGCAGCAGTAAGCATCATGCCTGTCACATCATTTTTCAGTTTTGACTCAGGCACTCCAAACCAACTTTGATAAGTTATTTCCTTGCCACCAAACGCAATCGCTTTTATTATCGTTTTGTCACCATAATAGCCACCCGAAGCATAGTATGATCGCAAATCTGATGAAGCCCTGTCAATAAATCCATCAGACTGGATGAAGGAGGCCCTTGCGTCAAAACTAAACTTATCGTTGAGCATGCCAGTACCAAAACCCACCGTATGTCTGCGCGTATTAAATGAGCCCATCGAATTAATAAATTCTGCGTATGGTTCATCATTTTTGCTGTTAGTTTGCAAATTGATGGAAGCTCCAAAGGCACCAGCTCCATTGGTAGACGATCCCACACCTCGCTGCACCTGTACACTTTGAGTTGAAGTAGCAATGTCCGGAATGTTTACCCAGAAAACGCCTTGTGATTCACTGTCGTTGTAAGGTATTCCGTTGATAGTCACGTTGATTCGCGTAGCATCACTTCCACGAATGCGCAAACCGGTATAACCAATGCCTGCCCCGGCATCTGACGTAGTCACCAGTGATGGTGTATAGTTTAAAACAAAGGGCAGGTCCTGCCCAAAGTTTTGCTTTTTCAATTCAGACTTGTTGATATTGCTAAAAGTAGTCGGGCTTTTTTCGGCCACCCGGGTAGCATAAACAATGACTTCATCAGTGAGCCGAGTGTCCTCCTCTAATTCAATTGTCAACGATTTGTTTTCGTTTACCGTTAAGCGTTCCCGTTTTTCAGCAAATCCCAGATAACGTACTACAATCACGTAATTCCCTGATTTTACATTTTCCAACAGGAATGCACCTTGTTCGTCTGTAATGGTAAAGTGATTACCCCAGTCAGACTGTATGGTTGCGCCTGCAAGCGGTAAGTTGGTAGTTGATGACTTTACATTGCCTTGAATGGTAAATTGTGCCCATCCGCTCAGATAAGCCGTACAGCATAAAGCTGTAAAAATTAATTTTGACATTATTAATAATGGTTTAAACCTGTGGCGCACAGGGGAATGCACTCACTTATGTTTAACCTTGCCTCCCTTCGGCCGCATTATCGGCATCAGGTTCATTGGGTATAATCTCAGCCCGTATTTTTGGCACCCCTATTTGATACTACAAACATAACCACACCAGACTGCAAACACAATTTTTCGATTGAATTGCTAATTCTTGAACAAGAACTCTATTTTTGGGTATGTTTAAAGCCACAGTCAATCAATCTAGTTTTGAAGTTACTCCTTCTGAGGAAGGGTGGCTTGTGAATGGTAATCCATTCGAATGGGAATTTGTCAAAATATCAGGTACTTATTTCCACATCATACATCAGCAAAAAAGTTATAGGGCCGAAGTGGTAAAAGCAGACTACACTGCCAAAACATTTATCCTGAAAATCAATGGGAGGAAATATACTGTAGATGTAAAAGACAAATTTGAATTGTTGCTGGAGAAAATGGGTATGAACGCAGGCACTTCTGGCAAAATCAATTCTATTAAAGCGCCCATGCCGGGACTTATTATAGCCCTCAAAGTGAAAGCTGGTGATGAGGTGAAAACTGGTGATCAATTGCTTATCCTGGAAGCCATGAAAATGGAAAATATTATCAAATCACCTGGCGAGGGTATCGTGAAGGCTGTGAAAGTTGAAAAGGGAAACAGTGTGGAGAAAGGGCAGGTACTGATCGAATTTTAGTGAGGTCAATTCCACAACTCAAAATTTCCTGCAAATCCCTCAAAACCTGATATATTTGCAACGATAAAATTTTACCCTACCCTCTTCATGAAATACAAGCGCATTCTTATTAAGCTCAGTGGCGAATCTCTTCAGGGAAGCAACAAGAGTACGAACATTGATCCTGCCATGCTGGAGCAGTATTCAGAAGAAATCAAAAGCGTAAAAGAGGAGGGTATTGAAATTGCGATTGTAATCGGAGGAGGTAACATTTTCCGGGGTGGACAAGCAGAAACCCTGGGCATCGATAGGGTGCAGGGTGACTACATGGGCATGTTGGCCACCGTTGTTAATGGTATGGCATTGCAAAGTGCATTGGAGCGTCATGGAATGTACACCCGACTGATGTCTGGAATTAAAATGGAGCAGGTTTGTGAACCCTTCATTCGAAGACGTGCCATTCGACACCTCGAAAAGGGAAGAATTGTGATTTTTGGTGCCGGTATTGGAAATCCTTACTTCACTACCGACTCCACGGCAAGCCTTCGTGCCATCGAAGTACAGGCGGATGTAGTCCTGAAGGGCACCCGTGTAGATGGCGTCTATTCTAAAGATCCGGAAAAACATTCGGATGCTGTTCGCTACGAAAAACTTTCTTTTCAGGAAGCTTATGAAAAGAGTCTGAACATTATGGATATGACTGCGTTCACGCTTTGCATGGAAAATAATTTACCCATTGTAGTTTTTGACATGAATAAAAAGGGGAACCTTCTTAAAATTGCTCAGGGAGAAAAAACAGGCACACTTATCAGTTAATATTTAATCCACTGAATTATATATTTACTTCTTAATACAATAAGGCTATGGAAGAGATAGAATTATACCTTGAAGAAGCGAAAGATTTAATGGGTAAGGCAGTCACCCACCTTAGCCATGAACTCACTAAAATAAGGGCAGGAAAAGCAAGTCCTTCCATGCTAGATGGAATTATGGTTTCTTACTATGGGGCAATGAGTCCACTAAGCCAGGTTTCTTCAATAACCACCCCTGATGCCAGAAGTATTTTTATTAAACCTTGGGAAAAAAATCTCATCCCTGAAATCGAAAAGTCCATTATGGCGGCCAACCTTGGCCTAAATCCACAAAACGATGGCCAGCAGGTGATCATCAACGTACCCATGTTGACTGAAGAGCGAAGAAAGCAATTGGTAAAGCAGGTTGGGCAAGAGTGCGAACATGGAAGAGTAAGTGTCAGAAATGTTCGAAAAGAGATCAACGAAAATCTTAAGAAAATTAAGGGCGTTTCTGAAGACGATATTAAGAATGCCGAAGACGGTGTACAGAAACTGACCAACGAACACATTGAGAAGATCGACAGCCTCATGAAACGCAAGGAGGTTGAAATAATGACAGTGTAAGCTTCTGTGAGCTCCAGCAATACTTAGCAACTTAATCCATTAGTGTATCCTATATTATTTGAAGTAGGACCAATTGTCATATACTCCTACGGTTTTTTTATTGCCGTGGGTGCGTTGGTAGGCTTGACTTATATGGCTTACCAGGGTAAGAAACAGTTTCAAACCACTTACGATCAATCCAATGCACTATTTATTTACATAGTAGTAGCCGCTTACCTTGGTGGTAAGGTGTTTTTCTTTTTTGAAAACCCAACTTACTATATCCGTCATTTAAGCAAAGTCTTCAGTGGAAATGGATTTGTGTTTTTCGGATCACTCCTTTTTGCAATCCCCACCATGTTGTGGTTCTTCCGAAAGCACAGGATACCTGTTTTACCGATGCTTGACATCATGGGCATTGTTACGTGTATTGTTCACGGTTTAGGTAGAATAGGCTGTTTTCTGTCTGGCTGTTGCCATGGAAAACCCACCGATAGTTTTCTTAATGTAGTTTTTACCAATCCTGTTTGCCAGGCTGAACCATTGAATACTCCTCTTCACCCCACACAACTTTACGAAGCGGGCTTCTTATTTTCATTAATGATCTTTCTTCTATGGCTAAAAGCAAATAAAAAGTTTGACGGTCAAGTATTCCTGACTTATCTGATTGTTTATTCTGTAGGGAGAAGTTTATTGGAATTGCTTCGCGGAGACGAGGAAAGGGGTTATGTCATTCAAAACCTTGTTTCTCATTCTCAATTTATTTCATTACTCGTGATATGCATCTCAGGTTTCCTCTATGTTAAGTTGAGGAGAAAGGGTAAATTGCTAGTACCTTAACAATCATTCATGGAATCACAAAATTTTCTGCAAAAGGCTGGTCATGCCACGATGAAATTTATCAAAAGGGTATTGGTAATTCTGCTAATCCTTGGAATAGCAACTTTAAGTTTTGCGTATTGGGGCACCTACGAAAAAGGGGTTATGGCTGGAAAGGTTTTGCGCATAACCGAGAAAGGCGTGATTTTTAAAACCCACGAAGGCAAAATTAGTCTTGATTCCTTTGGTGCACTAAAAGGTGTTAGCCCTGTGGCAGAGACATTTGATTTTTCCGTAGAATCTGATCAGACTGAGGTGATTCAAAAGTTATCAGATGTCGCATTAAGTGGAGAGCGAGTGAATCTCTACTTTGTAAAAAGATACATGCGATTTCCATGGCGAGGCGACACCAAGTATTTTGTAACAAAGGTTGAAAGAACAGAAAAAGGAGGAAATTGAAAGAAAGCAAACAAATTGTTGTCTATGGCTCTTACGGATATACCGGGAGACTAATCGTTGAAAAATGTAAAGCTCAAAATCTGAAGTTAGTACTTGCCGGCCGAAATGAAAATGCGCTAAAAGCGCAAAGTGTTGCAACTGGATACCCTTATCATGTTGTTGAAATCCAAGATTCAGAAAAATTAAAGAACTTACTTACTCCAGCAGCATTGGTCATCCATTGTGGTGGTCCATTTTTATTTACCGCCAAGTATATGGTGCAGGCTTGCCTGGAAACCAGAACTCATTATACAGATATTACGGGTGAAATTTCTGTATTCGAATTATTGGCCAAATTAGATCAGGATGCCAAGCGGGCAGGTATAATGCTACTTCCAGGAGCAGGTTTTGATGTAGTTCCCTCAGATTGCCTTGCCCTACACTTAAAAAATAAGTTGCCAGATGCCAGCCATCTCGAACTCGCATTTGCAATGTCAGGTGGCGGGAGCACACGTGGCACCGCAAAGACTGCAGTGTTGGGTTTAGGGGAAGGTAGCAGAGTGCGCAAGGAGGGCATCATAACTAAAGTTCCCTTACACAAAGGTTTAAAAGAAATTGACTTCGGTAGTTTTAAAACCATCTCAGCAAGAATACCATGGGGCGATGTGTCTACAGCTTTTTACAGTACGGGCATTCCCAATATTGAAGTTTATATGGGAATAAATAAAAAAGTTGCCACGGTGATTAAATCAACTCAATTTTTGAACTGGTTATTGAAGCGCAGGTGGGTAAAGGGCTTTTTGCTGAAAAGACTTGATAGCACTCCTGGCCCCTCAGATGAAAAGAGAGAAAATTCCAAGAGTTTTTTAACCGGAAAAGCCTGGAATAACAAACAATCTGTTCAGGCCCGCCTTGAGACACCCAACGGCTACGCGCTTACGGCACTATCCAGTGTTGCTATTGCCAGCAGGATTTTAAACGGAGATCTAAAAGTTGGATTTCAAACTCCTTCCTCTGCTTACGGCCCTGACTTTATTTTAGAGTTTGAAGGTGTTAAAAGGACGGATCTTTAACTTCAAATCACTGTTACCACTACCTCATTTCTTGCTACAAGCTTGCCAAATGATTGCAGCGACATTCCATTATGTTCAGCCACTTTTTCAAATTCGATAGCGCAATCTGCATCTACTGCAATTAACAATCCTCCGCTGGTTTGAGGATCTGATAGAATTGAACGCTGTTCATCAGTTATCTCGCTTATTTTATGGCCATAACTCTCCCAATTTCTTTGCGTTCCTCCAGGCATACTTTTTTGCTGAAGGTATGGATGCAAAAAATCCAATACAGGTATTTTATCATAATAGATTTCTGCAGATAAATTGCTTCCATCGCAAACCTCCGTGAGGTGACCCAGTAAACCAAACCCGGTAACATCAGTTAATGCATTTACGTAATCCAATTTACCCAACACCGACCCAAATCTGTTTAGCTTAAGCATTGTATCCACTGCTATTTTCAAATGTCCCTCTTCTACGATCCCCTTTTTTTGCGCGGTGGTCACTATACCTATGCCCAAGGGCTTAGTGAGATAAAGCATAGATCCCTCCTTTGCCTTATTGTTTTGCTTCAAATGTTCCTTTCTCACCTTACCCGTCACTGCCAATCCAAATACCGGCTCAGGACAATCAATGCTATGACCACCTGCCAAGGGAATTCCCGCCTGCTTACACACGTTCCTGCTTCCTTCAAGTACTTGTTGTGCTACCTCTGCCGGAATTTTATTAATGGGCCATCCTAATATAGCTATTGCCATTAGTGGCTCCCCTCCCATGGCATACACATCGCTAATCGCATTTACAGAAGCTATGCTGCCATAGAGAAATGGGTCGTCAACAATTGGCATAAAAAAATCAGTGGTACTCACTATGCAGGTTCCATCCCCTAAATCAAATACTGCCGCATCATCTTTTGACTCGTTACCAACCAACAATGAAGGATAAATTGATTTTGCCTGATCGGAATGCAGCATTGTTTCTAAAACCGCTGGGGCTATTTTACATCCACATCCAGCTCCATGACTATATTGTGTTAACTTAATTTCCATTAATCTGCTTTGTATCTTTTCGAAATCTCTATAAGCTTTTTGGTTGCAATCTCAGTGTCTGCACCATCCCACTGTACACTGCCGAGCACCAAAGGTTTCCTTTTATTCAAACTACCGAGGTAGGCCTTGTCATAATAAGTAAGAAGAATTTCCATCACTTTACTCATTTTGTTCTCCACTAGTTTTTCTTTTGCCTCTTTAAAATTTTGACCTCCAAGTTTCTTGGTAATTCTTTTCATCGATTCTATAAAGTCCTCTGTGTCTGCATGACCATATTCATTTACCAATCTTTTTACTCTGGTCTCCTTTTCCACCTCCAGCATTACCACAGGGCTCTGCCTCATATTAGTCCAGAAGTCAGCAGGAAGAAATATTTTTCCAATTGCAATTGACTCATCTTCTACCCATACAGGTTTAAAAATATCCAGGTTAAGCAGCTGCTCAAACATGTTATTCTCAAATTGCTCTGTCGTAGGTTGAGGTGGCATCATCAATCCACCAAATGCTGAGCCTTTGTGCTTGGCCAATCCTTCAAGGTCCAATACTTGTTCACCCCTTTGCCGAAGGGCACGAAGCACTTCAGTCTTGCCACTGCCAGTGCACCCTGATATTAGTATTATTTTATAAGGACGCTTAAAAAATTCATGCGCCTTCTGACGATAGGTCTTATACCCTCCTTTTAAAACGGTGGGTTTTAAACCCGCCATTGCAACAAATTGACTAAAATTGGAAGATCGCATTCCTCCACGCCAGCAATGAACCAATAGTCTTTTGTCCTTCGCGGTTTTTTCCGCTACATCTACAATTTCGTTAAGTCGCGGTCCCACTAGTCTAAATCCTGTTCTGATGGCTTCCCTCTGGCCTTTCTGCTTAAAATCGGTTCCTACCAATATTCTCTCCTCATTATTTAACAGCGGGATATTGACTGCATCTGGTATATGCCCTGCTGAAAACTCCGATTCAGAGCGCACATCTACCAAAGGTAAACTTGCTCTCAAAGCCAAAAAGTCATTCCACTCAACGCCTTTAACCATATTTGAAAATATCCCACTTCAAAAGTAGGAATTAATGGTCACATTAAACTTTGATCAGATTTATTCAAAATTGACACCTACACTTGTGGCAACGCCAATCCTAAATCCATAGCTCTGATAACTGCCACCCGAGAAGGACATTGCTCCCTCGAGGCGAAATATGCGCAAGATGCCATCCAATGAATAGCCTACTTCTGTGTAATCGTTGGAAAATGGGGCCGCGAGATAATTCACAAAAATGTTTTCCGATATTCCTGTGAGACGAACCAGAGGAAACTGCGTGATTAAGAATTTTCTGAAGTGATAGTGCACATTAGCTGTGAAGTATTTGTCGTTCGTGCTGTATTGATAATAATCCAGCAACCTGAAACTGCCGACAGGATCTGTAGTGATAAAAGGAGATAGGTTGCCTAAAAAATGAGCATAATCCATAAAATACATTCTATCTGAATTTATAAACTTCCCCCCTTTGAAGGCTACATCAAGTGTGCCTCGAATTCCCATGCGTATGCTGTGCTTGACACCTGCCTCAATCAGGTCGAAATCGACATCACTATTAAAGGTACCATCAATGCCCTTTTGATATCGAAGGCTAAACAATGGGGATGAACCATCAATGCTGTATCTCCTGCCATTTCTGATTCTGAATTTCTGCCATGGTCGTGCCTCCAATCCTACGGATCCAATGAAAGCATTGTGCGCTTGAAACCCTGTAGTAAGTAATAATTGATTAACAGGAGAATTGGGAGTATAGGCTTCTTTGGTTCTGTTGACCAAGGTAAAATCAGAATTATTAAATAATTCATAGCGCTTAGCCACACTCCAATTACTTACAATAGTATACTTAGTGTTCAATTCTTGCCTGAGATTTACTTCAACAAAATCTCTCTCATAAAGTTTGATGAGATTATTCTCTAACAAAAGTGTAGTTAAGGTGTTGACAAAGGGATGAATTGGGTTTGCAGCATTGAACTGTTGCAAATAGCGTCCTCCTTCCAGGGTAAGGCTACTCTTATTGGATTTGTAATTCACCCGCAGCATGCCTACAAGTTTCTCTCTCGAAAAACCATATCGGCCAATTGGTGTTACCTCCAGGCGCTTCACATTTGGTCTTTTGGCTTTATCCAAGGTATCCCGCTCTACCCATCGCTTCACATAACCTAATTTATAAATAAGGTTAAAGCCTTCAACTGTATTAAAGTCACTCCATGGCGAATGAATGATGAAATTGGAGGTTTTTGTTATTTGATAATTATCGCCAATGAAAATATCCCAGGGTTGAAAGCCCTTGTGCTTCGATGCCTTCAGCGTATCGCCCTCCTGCTTTTTTCGATCTACTTCAGAGAGACTATCTGCTACTTGATATCCTTTTACTTCTTCTACCGTTAAAGGTGTTGGCCTGATTTCCGCCCAAAACAAAGAGTCTTTTTTGAAGGCCTGTTTATCCACCGAATATTTGGTATCGGATATTACCTCCGGAGATTCTGTCTCTTTTATTTCTTGCTTTTCATAATCCCTGATTAATTTTCTTAATTCTTTATTGGTAATCTCCTTTCCGCCTTCCAATCTTTCCTTTAAATCCTGATCCTTCTCTTTGAATTGATTTTTGATTTGCTTTGCATATTCCTGCTCAATTTTTTCATCAATTACTTTCATTTCAAGTTCCAGGTCAGGATTAAGTGAAATTTTATAATCCTTCATTGTAGCCAGGTAATTGTATTCAAATTCAAATCCGAATACTTTGCCCTCGACTTTAAACTGTTGAGAAACCGGAAGCCATGCCTTATCTTCAATTGGGTTGTACAACTGCTTCACCTCAAAATCAATCCCCAGTTTAGTCACGCTGAAATCCAAACTATGAATACTCCACCAATCTTCAACAATAAAAATTATTCCTTCAAAAACACCATCACCTTTTGATCGAGGTGTTACCTGAATTTTACTCACATCATATTCGCGATCTTTAAAAGTACCCAGGTATTCAAATCGATAATATGAAAATGCACGGGGTGACAATGGAGAAATTGTCTCAGCAATTTCAGGTTCATAAAAGCTTCCAAAAACATAAGCATTGGGTGATGTATTATTGTCATTTCCATCACTGAACACTGCAATTACTTTTTCTTCAAATTTGTGTGGCCGTGTGTAAGTAATCTCACTTACAGATTCTGATACAAAAAGTCTGTCTTTGGTAACACCCTCCTTCTCCAATGCCTTTTTAGCTAACCATGGGTAATCTTTGAGTTTTCCCTTTCCCTTGATATAAACTTTTGCCGAATACGCATCTATTTGTTGGGTATGAAATTTCGCCTTTGAGATGGCCTTCCGCATGATCGTGTATGCTGGATCTTCATTTCCGGCTGTTATAATAACGTTTTGCAACACGATTGCCTGACTTTTCAAAGTCAGGTTAATTTCAATAAACTGATCGGCTATCTCCACCTGCCTGGTCACAGTTTCATAGCCAAGGTATTGAAAGGTAATGTCGTAGTGCCCAGGAGAAAGAAAAACCTCATATTGCCCCTCTTGCCCGGTAACTGTACCTGTTCCGCTCTGCTTGACAAAAATAGTAGCGTAGGCAAGAGGCGATCCATCATCAGCAGTTATAGTGCCTCTGATCCCTCCCGCATATCCTATCACTCCGATTACCTGTAGTATAACAGTGTAGGAAATTGTCAGAATAGACAAACGATAAGGCATTTTAAATGTTTTATGGTTTTACGAAAGATAAAACCCTTTGGTTTTAATCATTTGCTCTACTGGCTCTGGAACGAGATAACGGATGGACTTGTTGTTGCGTATTGATTTCCTTATAAAGGTAGCAGATATGTCCAACAAAGGGGC
>DDTF01000030.1:57162-199357 GCA_002345965.1 Flammeovirgaceae bacterium UBA2371 | reverse complement strand
GCCTTTTCAGGTTTGCTGAAGAAATCCTGACCCGCCAGATAGTTAAAGAACAAAAACACAATCAGGCTGGCGGTACCTGACCATGTTCCAAACCAATAGGAAAAAGCTCCTGCCAGCATTACCAAAATGGTAAGTAATATGGTGAAGCTTGCAGCAGCGGGCAGCTGAAAGGCCGGGTTGTCTTTGAATACTCCTAAAACCAGTACCACTGCAAGGATCAGTGCCTGTATGACTACCAGGTTAAAATGGTTTTGATCGAATACCTGTACAATGGTTTGACGATCGTAAAAATCCTTGTGGTCATCTACTTTCTTGAAGCGAAAAGTATAATCGAAGTAATTGTCTACTCGTACTTGCTTTTTGCGCGCAATGTCCAGTTTCTTCATGGCACTGGCGCGCGTCACCCGTACATTTTGTTTTAATTTTTCATCGAGACGGCATACCATGTACTTGAAGATGTCCTTGTTGGTAAACCAGAAATAAATAAAGTAAAGGGCGGTAAATACACCGAAACCAGTGAGTAATCCCAGAAGATCCATCATCAATGCTTCCGTTGTACAGTATTGATTGTTGATCTGAAAGCTGATGATCTGCTGAATGTACATCACCAGAAACGCGACAGGTAGTATGCTGTTGTTGAGGGCAAACTTGGTGAAGGGCTTGCTCAACGCACCTACAAATGAAAATCGATGCCCATCTGAAATGTAGCAGGTAATGTGAAAGGCCACCGTGAACCCGGAAAGCACAGCGCCAATAATAAAAAAACTCATGAAATCGACCTCGTTGAGGTACTCCGGATCAAGAAATAAGTATGGAATACCAAGGTATTTGCCAAAGTTGCCTGTAATCATGGCAATCAAAAGAATCCAGCAAAGCAAAAGCACGTGATTCCTTTTGAAATTGTTGAATAACAATTGCAGTGGAAATGAGTAATAAAAATTATTCCAGATGGTTGTCAACTTGATCATAGGCGAATAACCTCAATTTATGCATTTCGTTTGAGAAACTGTTGCAATTTCAAACTGTAAATTGTCGGCTATATGTTTTCTGATTCCTATCTTTCAGAAATTCTGAATCCCAAAAATCTTACCACTGGAAAAATCATTTCACATCTATCGCTCTTCGGCAGGATCGGGCAAAACCAGGACCCTGGCCAAGGCGTATCTGAAATTGGCGCTTAAATCAAGAACCGACTACTTCAAACACATACTGGCGGTCACCTTTACCAATAAGGCAACACAGGAGATGAAAGAGCGCATTCTCCATTACCTCAATGACTTTGCCAACGGACTGGAAAACAACCTGGCCCAGGAACTGGAAAAGGAACTGGGCTTTACAGGGGATGAACTAAAAAAGCGGAGTAAGGTGGTGCAATCCGCCATCCTGCATCAATATTCCCAGTTTGCCATCAGTACCATCGATGCTTTTTTTCAAAAAGTAATCCGGTCGTTTACGCGTGAAGCAGGTTTGCTGGGCAACTTCAGGCTGGAAGTGGAAAATGAACTGGTCCTGAAGGAGGTAGTCAATGAATTGATGGATGAGCTGGGTACCAACCAGCAACTGACAGACTGGGTGGTGGAGTTTTCGAGAGACAGGTTGTTGGAAGGAGAGAACTGGAACATCGTGGCGGCACTCAACGGGTTTGCCAAAGAAATTTTCAGCGAGGAATTTCAGGCCATTGAAGACAAACTGGAGAAGCCTTCTGGAGACAAGCATCCGTATGCGCAGACCATGAAAACGTTGCAGCAAGAGGTGCACGGCTTTGAGCAGCACATGAAAGCACTTGGCAGTGAAGCGCTAAGCATCCTGGAAACCAATGGCCTATCAGTTGACGACTTTAACTATCGCGACCAGGGAACGGCTTACAAATATTTTATGGAGTTCTCCAAAGGAAGATATTGGAAGGGAGGGCCACGATTTGAAACGGCATTGATCACCGGAAAGAACTGGCCGGCAAAGAAAAGCAGGAATTACCAGGCTTTGGTGGAGCTGGCCGACAATAAGTTGATCCCGCTTCTTAAGCAGATGGTGGCTTACGATCTACAGGAAGGACCCAAGTACAATTCCATTTTACAGGTACTGAAAAACTTTTATGCCTTCGGTTTGATTGCTGACATCACGCGCAAGCTTAAAGTGTATAAGCAAGAGAACAACATCATGTTGCTGGCAGATGCACCCAAGTTTTTGAATGGGGTGATCAACAACAGCGATACACCTTTTATATATGAAAAGGTGGGTTCCTATTTTAGAAATTACCTGATAGACGAATTTCAGGACACTTCAGGTTTTCAATGGAAAAACTTTTTCCCTTTGTTGAAAGATGCCATCGACCAAAGCCAATCGAGCATGGTGGTGGGCGATGTGAAGCAATCCATCTACCGATGGCGGGGAGGTGACCAGCAATTGCTGCAAACAGAAGTAGAGCAAGCCATGGGTGAAGTGGCCACCGACATACAGGGACTCACTGTCAACTACCGCAGTGCAGAAATGGTGGTAGACTTCAACAATACCCTTTTCGAAAAAGCTTCAGGGATGGTAAGTGAAATTACCGGGCAGGCCATGGCATCAGAAGCGTTTAAGGATGTAAAACAGAAAACGGTGAAGTATCCGGGCAAGGGCTATGTAGAGATGAACTTTGTAGAAAAACCGGATGATGAAGAAGACTGGACAGCTGAAGTGATGAAAAGACTTCCTGAGTTGGTAGAGGAGCTGCAAGACAAAAAAATAAAACTCAAAGACATCGCCATTCTTGTTCGTAAAAATGAAGAAGGGCAGCGCATCGCCACAGAACTATTGCAATACAAAAATACACAAGCGAAGCCTGGGTATCGGTATGATGTGGTTTCCAATGAGTCCTTGAGATTAGACAATGCTGCTTCTGTAAATTTGTTGCTGAGTGCGTTGCGCTATTTGCACAATCCCAACGATGCCATTGTGCGCGGACAGCTGGCTTTTGAAGTCACCAAAGACAAAGCACTGGACAAAGTGTTTTTGGAGGCAGGCAAATTCCATATGGACGATTTGCTCCCCAAAGAGTTTTTAAAACAAACCTCCTGGTTGAATAAGCTCTCTGTATTTGAGCTGACAGAGGAACTTGTTCGCATGTTTAGTTTGGGTAAGGAAGAAAGTGAGCTGGCCTACCTGCAAGCGTTTCAGGATTTGGTGCTGGAGTTTTCTGCTATGGAAAAAAATGACCTGGCTACTTTTCTAGAGTGGTGGGAAAATGTGAAGGGTAAAAAATCTATACAAGTAGCAGGAAATGTGGATGCCATCAATGTACTCACCATTCACAAGTCAAAAGGGTTGCAATTCAAATACGTGATCATTCCGTTCTTGAATTGGAAATTGAACCATGAGATATCTCCATTATTATGGGTGCAATCCGATCAGCCTCCGTTTGACAAGATGGGCTACCTCGCAGTGCGATACAGCAGCAGTCTGGAGAACACCTATTTTGAAGAGGCGTACAAAACAGAATTCAGCAAAGCTTTTATAGATAACCTGAACCTGTTGTATGTGTCATTCACCCGGGCGGAAGAAGGGTTGATAGCGTTTGCCGCCAAGCCAAATAAGAAAAAAAACGAATGGAAGCCCTCATCGGTAGGAGATTTGGTGCATGAGTGCATAGAAGGAAATGAAACGTTGATGCCCAATTTTAAGGAAAATCAATTGAAGATAGGTGACCTGGAGTTGCTCAACACCACCGCCCCACGAAATGATTATCTGCCAGCATCACTGCATCATTACGCTTCTTATGACTGGCGGCAAAAGTTGGTAATCAAGAGAGAAGGCGCAGAGTTTTTTGAGGCAGGTATCAGTGAAAAACGTGCCAGTATCAATTATGGCATTTTATTGCACCGGCTGTTGGCACACATTAAATACAAGGCGGAGGCGGAGCATGTATTGAGTGAGCTACACATTCAAAATGAATTTACGGAAGAGGAAAGAATAGTGTTGGCCGCAGCCCTTAAAAAAATGCTTGACCATGAAGTGGTGAGCGCGTGGTTTGGAAAAGAGTGGGAGGTACGCACCGAAGTACCTGTGCTTATTCCCGGAGGCAGACAAAGCAGAATTGACCGGGTAATGATCGGAAAGAAGAACACAGTGATTGTCGATTATAAAACAGGCGCTAAAAAAGAACAAGACCGCAGACAGGTAGAAGGCTATGCCGGCTTGCTTACACAAATGGGTTATCCCAATGTGCAAGGATACTTGTTGTATTTGGAGGAATTGGAAGTGGTGGAGGTGCTTGCTGGATCTACGCTATCGCTGTTCTAATTTTAAATTTTAAATGTTTAATTATTAGTAATAATGTTCAATTAAAATTTTTAGCGAATGAAAGAAAGTGTCATCGTTGGTAAGAGTTTTGATTTTGCGCTCACAATTATCGATTTGTATAGGGAGTTGGTGGACAAGCATGAGTATGTAATATCTAAACAAATTTTGAGAAGCGGAACCAGTATTGGAGCAAACGTTGAAGAGGCGCAAGCAGGTATATCAAAAAAGGAGTTTGTCAATAAGTTATCAATAGCTTCTAAGGAAGCGCGCGAAACTCGGTATTGGTTAAGACTTCTTGATAAGTCTCAATATATAAAACGAGACTACACAAAATATTTAGAAGATGCCACAGAATTAATAAAGATGTTGACCGCTATAGTTAAAACGGCTCAGAAGAATATGTAGCGTTTTAAATATTAATAATTAAACATTTAAAACTTAAAATTAATTGTCTCCCTTCCTAAAAGATATCGCACAAAAAATAGTTGCCCACCCTAACCTGAGCAACCTCACCATTATCTTCCCCAACAGAAGAGCGGCATTGTTTTTTCAAAAGTATTTGTCGGAGAGCCTGACCAAGCCGGCATGGTCGCCAAAGCTCATTAGCATAGAGGCATTCTTTTCTACTTTGTCGGACTTGCGGGAACCGGATCGCTTGTCTTTGATCTACAGATTATATAAAGTCTACAATGAGGTGATGAAAAGCGAAGAACCCTTCGATCGCTTTTACTTCTGGGGCGACATGCTCCTGCGCGACTTTGACGAGGTAGACAAGTACATGGTCAACGCACAACTGATGTTCAAAGACCTCAGCAAGCTGAAAGAGCTGGATGAGACATTCGACTTTCTTACCGAGGAGCAAAAAGAATTTCTGAAAGGATTTTGGGTAAGCTTTGAAGAGAAGCCTGCCGGCAGCAAGGAAGAGTTTTTGAAAGTGTGGCGGAAGCTGCCTAAAGTGTATGCAGCGTTTGTGAAGTCATTGAAGAAAGAGAAGCTGGGCTATGAGGGCATGATCCACAAGGAGGTAGCGGAGAAAGTGATGGCCAAAGGTATACTTGGAAAAAATGAAAAGGGAGACCAGTATATCTTTGCCGGATTCAATGCCCTCACCAAAGCCGAAGAAAACATCATCAGCTACTTTGTGGGCGAAGGCGCCAACTGCTACTGGGACATCGATGCCTATTACATGGATGACAAGTGGCAGGAGGCCGGGCAATTCTTCCGTCAGTATAAAAATCACCCCGTACTCTCCCGCACCTTTGAGGAGGCACCCGCCAACTTCAAAAGTGCAGAGAAAGAAATCAAACTCACAGGTGTACCTCAACGTATCGGACAGGCCAAGTTGGTGGGGCAAGCCTTAAGCGAAAATCTGCCACCTGCTGATCAGGTGGAGAAGACTGTGATTGTGCTACCTGATGAGAGCATGCTGCTGCCCATACTCCACTCACTGCCACCCGAACTGTCAGATGTGAACGTGACCATGGGTTACCCCTTGCGCAACACGCCTTTGTATAATTTACTCGACTTGCTGATCGACATGCAGCTGCAACGGAAAGGCAATTACTTCAGCCACCGACAGGTAACGGCCATACTCGCCCATGCTTACATTCTTGCTTTGGAAAAAGAGGAGGCACAAAAAATCAGGTACAGCATCATCACGGCCAACAGGATTTACATTGAACAGGAGGAACTCCAGCGCGAGGGCACATTGCTTCAAGACTTGTTTCAACTGGTGCCACCCGAAGAGGCATCGGTCTACCTGCTGCAGATTGTAAAAACATTGGGGGCCTCCTTCAACGACAGCCAAAGTTTTGACCGGGAGTATGCTTTTCACTTTCACCGGCATTTGTCGCGACTGCACGAAGTACTGCACGACACCGGCAAGCACCCCGACTGGCGTGGATTTCAGAAATTGTTCCGCCAGGTGGTGATCTCTCAGAAGATCCCTTTCACGGGCGAGCCCTTGAAAGGATTACAGGTGATGGGGGTGTTGGAAACGCGTAACCTCGATTTTGAAAATGTATTTGTGCTGTCGCTCAATGAGGGCATGTTGCCTTCTGCCGCAAGGCAAGGTTCCTACATTCCGCACAGTATCCGCAGGGCCTACCAGTTGCCCACCCACGATCATCAGGATGCCATGTACGCTTACCTGTTTTACCGACTGCAACAGCGCGCCAAGAAGATCAGCCTCTATTATAATACTGAGCCCGACATTATTGGCAATGGCGAGATGAGCCGGTTTGTACAGCAACTGGTGTATGAATCAGGATTGCCCATTGCCCACCATGTGCTGCACAATGCGGTGCAGATCAATGCCATCGAACCGGTGACGGTAGAAAAGAGTGCAGAGACGATGGAGTTGCTACGCAAGTACATCAAAGACGGCAGCGACCCCGAGCAGAAACGCGAACTGTCTCCCTCAGCCCTCAATGATTTTATTGAATGTAAGCTGAGGTTTTACTTCAAACACCTGGCCCGCCTTCGCGAAGCAGATGAGGTGGAGGAAGACCTGGATGCCCGTGTGTTTGGCAACCTGCTCCACGATGTGGTGTTCTGGTTTTATCAGGAGCTGGCCAAGGAAGGCGATGGCCTGATAGAAAAAGCTGCCTTCAAGGATTGGGAGCACCGCATTGACAGGCTCATTGATAAAGCCTTCATAGCGTTGTATCGACTGCCATTGGATAAGAAGGTGACCTACGAAGGACAGCGTATTGTGGTGCGCACCATTGTGAAAGAATTCATGGCAAGGATCATTCAGCACGATCGGGCCCATGCGCCCTTTACCATCGAAGCGCTGGAAGAAAAATTTACTGTGCCTGTTGCCGTGGGGCAACTTGAGGTGATGCTGGGAGGCAAAATCGATCGTGTAGACAGTAAAAGCGGAACGATTCGCATCATCGACTATAAAACCGGCAAGGATGAACTGGGTGTGGAGAGCATTGCCAGCCTGTTTGACCGGGAAGGCAAGCGCAACAAGGCAGCCTTCCAAACGATGCTCTACGCCTATCTTTATTATAAAGACCGCAAGGTGGAGGCAAGGCTTACTCCGGGGCTGATGAACCGCAAGAACCTGTTCGAGAGTACTTATACTTTTGGGCATTCGCTGGGTAGGGGCAAGGACAAGCGAACGATAGACGATGCCCGTCAATATTTTGATGATTTTGAATTCCTGCTCAACGAAACGCTTGCTGATTTATATAATTCAGAAAGCCCATTTGACCAAACCACAAACCTGAAGACCTGTAACTGGTGCTCCTACAAGGAGATTTGCAGACGGTGAGGCGGAAATCGTTGGGCCGGTTACCAGTTATCCGATATGCCGTCATTGCGTGTGTCCGACTCAGGGTGGAAACTGAAGGGATGGTAAGTAGGCAGGTGTAAAGCAAAACCCAAGATTGCTGGCGAGGGAGATAAAAAAAGCACTGTTTGGTTTGCGGGAAGGACCAAAAATTTTGCAGAAGCCATCGGTAGATTTAAAGTAAGCACCTGCGGGTTTGAGGTAGGGGCCAAAAATTTTGAAGTTACCACCTGCGGATTTGAAGTGAGCACCAAAAAAAATGAAGTTACCACCGGCAGATTTAAAGTAAGGACCTACGGATTTGAGGTAAGCACCATTCAATTTGAAGTTACCACCTGCGGGTTTGAGAAAGCCACCTGTAGGTTTGAGGTAAGCACCGGTGAAAAATTGTAGAGTCGGTGATCAATGCCCGAAGTCGTCATTGCGAACTGAAGGGATGGCCAAGAGCGCTGGCGTGAAGCAATCTCCTCCTAACTAACAGAGGATATTTTCTGCCACATACCCTCTACGAATCAACATTCTGCCTCCTGAAAAATAATTGAAAAATTATTTTAAGTTTTTTCTGAATTGCGAAACCTTTTTAATAAGGAATTTCGTATTAATAGTATGTATAACAATTTAACAATAAATGTTATGTCACATGTAAAAAATGCGGACGCCTACTCAAGGTTAGTAGGAATATGCACCGGGTACGGAGGTAAGTATAACCCCGGTCGTCAGACCCTCCAGCTTAAAGCGATGAGAGCTTTGCTCGAAGAAGCACAAAGTTCATTGCAACATGTTAAACAAACTGAGACGGACTACAACAAGGCCACCAACCAACGCGAGCTCACTTTTATGGAGATTCAGAATCTGGCTCCTCTGGTGCTGGACATGTTGAAGTCAACGGGTGTACCCGCGCAAACTATTAAGGATGCGTACCACTTCTTCAGGCTGGTGAAAGGACGCAGGGCCACGCCCCGCCCACCGATCTCTGCCGATGAAGCAGAAGCGGCACCCAAGCGGATCAGGTCTTACACTCATCAGAGCTATGTGAGCATAGCCGACAACTTTGCAAGATTGGTACAGACGGTAGAAGCAGAACCACTGTACAGACCCAACGAAGCAAAGTTGCAGGTGCCAGCCCTGAGACAACTCATCAGCGAGGCGCTCACCGCCAACGGACGAGTGTTGAACGCAAAAGTGGCATGGGCCAAGGCCCGTGCAAAACGGGACGAGATCCTGTACAAGGCAGAACATGCTGTGTATGTAACGGCCAAAGCAGCAAAGCACTATGTGCGCGCAGCCTTTGGCAAAAAGAGTAACGAGTACCAGCAACTGGCTGGATTAAGTTTCACCAAACCCTCTTTGTGATGAACCCGATCCAAAAATGAAACCCCGGCAAGACGTCTGCCGGGGTTTTTTGTTTTAATAAGATTGCTTGTGCGCCAAATTGCATATCTACCACTGAGTGTAGATACAGTTGGTATTCAGTAGCCAATTATATAGGAATCGCAGTCTTATTGAAGTATATTGAATAAACACTTTAACTCATGGCAAAGTTAAAAAGACTTGGTTTGTTCTTCTTCGCTAAACTGCAAGCGATCATGTTGGGTATGATTGGATTGGCTACAGGAATTGTGTATTCATTTGGTGGCGCTGTCTATGATATGTCAACTACGGGTTCGGTAAACCAAGGTACTGCACTTGCTTTTTTGGCGCTCCTTGGAATACCAATTTTATTTGCTTGCATTGGTTTCGCAATAGGGCTTATTGAAGCCTTAGTATATAATTTGTTTGCAAAGTGGTTTGGGGGAATTGAATCCCAATTCAATAATGGGTAGTCTCTATAATGTCAAGTTGTTTGACATTTATTTACAAAATGAGCAGTTGGGAGAAATGAACGGGTTGGGTTGTAAGACAACAATCTAGAGCATTCTAAACTAGCGCGCGTTTGCAACGCGTGCTAGTTTAGGTACTAAATAATTTATGTCGGAGAAGTATAAGTTCAATGACCCGAGTGGAATTTATTTTGTTACTACCACAGTCGTAGGTTGGATTGATTTATTCACCAGGCCTGAACTTAAACACGTAATCATTGATTCCTTGAAATATTGCCAACTGCAAAAGGGAATGATCATTCATGCCTGGTGCATTATGCCCAGTCATCTTCATCTTATCGTCAGTACTAAAGGTGATCCATTATCCGCTATCCTACGTGATTTCAAAAAATTTACTGCAAAGAAATTGGTTAAAGTTATCAACAGGATTAGTGAAAGCAGAAGGGGCTGGCTACTCGAATTTTTTATGGATGTGGCTAATGGATTGAACAGGGTGGCTGACTATAAAGTATGGCAGGATGGGAACCATCCACTATTGTTGTCAACCAAAGAGATGTTGCAACAAAAATTAGACTACCTCCATTATAACCCGGTAGTTGCAGAGATCGTAGATGAACCTGAAGAATATCGTTATAGCTCTGCGAGGGATTATTATACTAAGAAGAAAGGACCTCTTGAAATTGTGTTTATAGAGTAGGGATTTGAGATAAGTAAGCACGCGTTGAAAACGCGCGCTAGTGAAGAGAAGGTGAGTTAAATGGCGCGCGAATAGGGAGCTAACCATCATCTGCCATTCAAATAATTCAGATTAGGATAGTATTTAGTTTTTACTATTTTCATGTCCCATTTAACTTTATGTTTTCCGCCTTACATCAAATTGTCGGACAATTTGTAGAACTTGACGCTCGGGAGAATGCAATTCTTGAGCAAGCATTCACTTTTAAAAAGGTACCTAAAAAATATAAGCTCACTAAAAAAGGAGAGATAGCCACTGAATTGTTTTTTATCAATAAAGGACTGGTGAGACTTTATTACGAAAAAGGCAAAGAAGAAATCACAGGGTTCATCTTCAAGGAGCATTTGTTTGCCAGTAGTTATGATAGTTTTCTACGGAAGGTCCCCAGCCTTCAAACATTGGAAACACTCGAAGCATGTGAGTTGCTAGTGATTACGTATCAAAAATTGGAAGAGCTGTATGTGACCTTACCTAAGATCAATGTGCTTACAAGAAAAGTGGCAGAACAACGATTTATCAACGGGCAGCAGATACTTTCTTCTTTCCTGCTGGAGAGCCCGGAAGAGCGGTACAGGCGGTTTGAGGTGCAGCATAAGGACCTGCTTCAGCGTGTTCCTCAAAACATGATTGCTTCTTTTCTGGGCATTACCCCGGTTTCTCTAAGCCGCATCAGGAAGCGGATGCAGCAGCCCTCGAGTCCCTGATTTCTTATCTTTTGTTAAGCATCCTTTGTGGAGGAATCATCGTTTTTTCACCATGAAGGGGCACAAGAGCATTGTGCGCAAATGATAAAATTAGAATGAAATCAAAAGACAATACCACGATGAAAAAGGGATTTATTATTCTGCTATTGGCATTCGCAGCCTCCACCTCTCAAGCACAGCAACTTAAAAAGACGTCACGGTTTGAGGTCGAAATTGACCCCATTGCCTATGGCTTACAGGGCTATTCCTTACACGGAATTTACGTGAACAAGCGATTAAGAACAGATCTTGGCGCATTTGGGATAAAACAACCGGAAGGTTATGGAGGGAATAAAGGCTTTCAAGTAACAACACATGGATGGGGCTTGAAGTTGAATTATTTACTCAACGAAAAAGAAACCTGGTTTGGTGGAGTTGGTACTGGATATGCCGTTAATTCCATTGAAAGAAAAGAGACGAGTGAGACACATTCTCAAAAGGTAGTGAGTGTTGGTGTGCACATAGGTTACAGATGGTTTGCTTTTAAAAGTAAAGACAGCGCATTGAAGAATCTCTATCTCGCACCATGGTGCAGTGTAGACTACAATAATCCTTTGGAAAAAGTTAGCTTCAATGATGCTACGTACAAGCAACAAACCATTTCATTTTTCCCAACCGTACATATTGGATATACATTTCAGTAATTCAAATGCGCCTTGTCGTCATCGCGTTCTCTCTTTTAAAAATGAAAATTGAAACATATGAAAATAGATTTTAAAAATAGCTTGCAACTGTTGTCAGTTGTCTTGCTTTTGATCTTGCCAGTAGCTGTGGATGTATTGACACCCTATACTTTCTGGTTCTTAATCGGCAATTCTGTTCTTGTTTCAATTTTCATTTATTTTTCAAAAGGTGAATTTGAATGGGTTGATAAATTTAGAAGACAGTTTACGTTAAAGACTGTTGTCAATGGGGTGTTACTTGGTATATTTTTGTGGTTTATTTTTGATGTAGTTTTCAAGGTATTGGTTGAATCCATTTTTGCTATAGAGACGGATTACAGCCGTTTTGAAAACTTAAGAAATAATTTAAAGCTTACACTTAGATTCCTGCTTTCAATATGGGTGTCAGCCGCATTTTGTGAGGAAATTATTTTTAGAGGATTCCTGCTGGAGAAGGTTAAGTGGATAAGCAAGAGTAATTGGGTTGCAGTAGTTATTGCTGCGGTACTGTTTGGATCAATTCACATCTACCAGGGGCCAAGCGGTATCATCATTACTACGCTATCGGGTATCATTTTAGGTGCTATTTATGTCAAAAGTGATTTTAATCTTCTGTTGCTTTTCGTAATTCATGGCGTAGCTGACTCCATTTTCTTTATCAATATTTATACAGGATGGGATAAGTACATTTTTTAGAATCAAAAACCAGGCACATTTACAACGCGTGCCAGGGGAGTTGACTTAGCATGCAATAGTGTATATTTAAGAGACCTTATTGCTCTGACCTACTATTCTATGTTTATCAAAGCCATCGAACGCATTGCCGAGTTTACCCGACCCATACACACCATCACCCGTACATACGGTGGCAAGCAGATTATTCCTGGCAGTGCCACCTTGTTTTTTGTAAACGAAGAAGGGTATGCCATTACCTGTAAGCATGTGATTGATGTACTGGCAGCTTCCGATAGTGTCAATCAGAAATATACTGCTTTTAGAAAAGAACGGGATCAATTGCCAAGGGATGGAAAATTCAAACGCAACCTGAAGGGATTGGAAATCAAGTACGGCTATTCAGAAGATACGCCTATACAGGTCAAAAATAACTTTATCAATTGTGTGGATGCCATGTCTGGTTTTACCTGGCACCTGCACCCCACTTTCGATCTGGCCATTCTGAAGTTCAATGATTTTAAAAAGATAGCCTATCAGCAGTATGCCATTTTCAATAAGGATGTCGCCAAAGTGCAGCAGGGCAAATTTCTCTGTCGGCTGGGCTTTCCATTTCCAGAGTTCACCAACTTTAAGTACAATGAGCAAACCGATGACATTGGTTGGGTCAATGAAGGTGTAATTCACACACCGCGATTTCCATTGGAGGGCATGATCACCCGGCATCTGGCGGAAGCCAATAAAATCTACGGCATCGAGTTAAGTACACCGGGACTAAGGGGACAAAGTGGCGGGCCGTTGTTTGATGAAAAGGGGATAGTTTACGGGATGCAGTTCTCTACCAAGCATTTGCATTTGGGCTTTGATATGGAGAACAAAGAAATTGTCATTCAGGGAAAACCTAAAAAGATCAGCGACTATTCTTTTATTCATCTGGGTCAGTGCATCCATGGCGATGTGATCAAAGAATTTTTAAAAGAGAAAGGCGTAAAATATTATGAGGAGTAGTATCTTTCCTTTGTAATAATAAAGCCATGTCCATTCGCCTTTTTCTCCCTGTTTGTTTACTCCTGTTTTTTGGATGTACTAAAAAGCAAGCTGAACCACCGGTTGCACCTGCTGCTGAAGCAGGAAGTAAAATCATGTTAGCCGTTGGGGCCCACCAGCAGACAACCGAATATACCTGTGGTCCGTCTGCCGTGCTCACCTTGATGCGTTTTTTAGGGAAGGAGGGAGATGAAATGACCATTGCAAAGCAAATGGGTACAGACTCACTACATGGTACTACACCTGAACAGATGGCAGGGTGGCTCAATCAAAATGGATTTAAAGCATCATGGCATGAGGAGGGTAGTTTGGAGATGTTGCAGGAAAACCTGAAAAACAGCAAGCCTACATTGGTAGAGTGGAACGATTGGGGAGGCCATTGGGTACTGGTGGTGGGCTACGACACACGAGATACCGAGTCAATATCTGACGATGTTATTTATTTTGCCGATCCCTACGACCGCTATGACGGACAACCGGATGGAGTTACTTCGTTTAATGCTGAACGATTTTACTACATGTGGTACGATGCCCTGCTTTTTGGCAGGGTAATGCACCGGGTGTATGTGCAAGTGGATCCGGTTTAGACTTTTCTTAATTAAGATTTGTTGCATTCAGGTTTTCTTTAATTCTATTATTTATAATAGGTAATTACTTATTATATGAAATTTCAAAAAAGGCGCATTCTATTTTTACTTTTTATGGTCCTTGCATTTGGCTCTCAATGAGTATTCCTGCCGACTTACTGTTACTTCAACGCTTCGTTTTTGAAGCATATGGTTTTGACTACACTTTTCCGGAAAGGGAGGCAGAGAGTGCAGAGTATGATGCCCACTACTTCAAAATCAATGATCTGGCTGTCAGGTATCGCAAGGCAAAGATTACACCAACTAAAATTGGCCAGTTTGTTACCTTTTGGAAACGGGAAGGTGATGGACCGATCCAACCTTATCATAGTGCGGACAAAATAGATTTTTTAATCGTGTCCGTTTCCAATGACAATCACCTTGGAGTGTTTGTCTTCTCCAAATCGGTATTGATCAATCAGGGTATTATTTCTACGGAGAAGAAAGAAGGAAAAAGAGCCTTTCGGATTTACCCACCATGGGATTTACCCACCAGTCAACAGGCAACTAAGTCTCAAAAGTGGCAACAGAAGTATTTTTTGGATATAGGCGCTGGTAATATCGATAAGGACAGCGTACATGAACTCTTGAAACAGAGGATCACTTAATTGAATTTCTACAATAAGTTCTGTACTTTCATAAGCACAAAATCCCTCTGCGAATGGTCTATTTAATATCGAGGTTACGGAAAATGATTCCACGATTTCAGTTCAATACAGCTATTCTGATTCGCCTCCTCGTCCACTGTACTTCATGAAAGACAACACTTGGAGCAGTGGATCTTCAATGTATTATTTTATAGAAAAAGATGAAGCTGTTGATGGATTACAAATCGATCAGATTTATGGATACTATGTTTTGAAGAAGTAATTTTCCAGTCTTACAGATTCAACCAGTACGTCCATTTGAAAACGATTGCTCTGTTGCGCGCACCCAGAAAGACTGGTGATGTATAATAGTTGTCGGTATACACGAGGAAGAAATCCGAAACTGGCTTATAGCGCCATTGAAACCTGGCGTTGAGGTTTACATTTTCAAGTTGGTTGTTGTATTGAATCAGGGTAGTGAAGAATAAGTTGCGTGTAAATGTAAATTCAAATTTAGGACCTATCAAGAACAGGTCTGCATCGTTAAAGGGTTCGGGTAAACGCAATCGATTGTAATTGTAGTCCACAGAAAAATTGAATATCGGGCGAATTCTATAGTTGATATTTCCGTTGAGGTTGAAGATTTTTCCATTAAAAAATTCACCTACAGATCCGTTGAAATTATAAAAAACAGTTTTCCTCGTATTAGAGCTGTATCCCCAGGTAATCCGCTTATAAGTATAGTCAGTGCCTGCTGCTAGAAAAACACCGTTGCTTTTTCTGGCAGGATCAAAATTGGCCAACAAAAATGTGTAATCGATGGTGCCCATTAAACTAAATCTGGCAAGATTTCTAAAATTGATGTCGTAGCCGATACTCGCCATTTGATCCGTTCGTGATCGGTCACTGTTCCAAATTTGTTCGTATTCTACTGTTGCACCATGGCTACTTATTCCATTGGTTTGCGGATAGAAGTTGAGTTTGGCCTGGGTGAAAGATCTTTTAAAATCCAATCTGGGAACAAATCCAACCTCAGCGGTATAATTTTTACCAACTTCATTGAATTGAGTTAGAATACTGAACCTACGGGTAAGGTAGTTGACCAAGATACCAGAAGTAAACTCCTTGTTTAACGTGTCTTGTTCTGTGAAAGAACGATGGTAGTAAGCGGTGCTTCTGAAACGTCCATTGATGGAGCGATAATTAAACTCAGAGCCAATCACGCGGTTGTAATGATCAAGGCTCACATCATAGTCTTTTTCACTGTCATTAAATACGGCTTCTTTATTTACCATAAAGGCAGAGATAGTGGAGTTGGTCATGACTTTTCTTTGCAATACCGTCATGCCATAATTGATAGAGGGTAGTCCATTTTTATCATCAGCAGCTGCTTGCATGGTCAACAATCCAATCCTCCAGTTTTTGTCCAGCTTGCCACTGAGTCTGGCTCCGGCATGTATGGTATTTTGGATGTTCTGACCGGTAGCAGTGTCTTGTGTTATCCCTATTCTTCTTGAAAAGAAAGGTCGGGATGTTTCTCCTCCATAATTGGAGAACAAGTCATTATTTTCGAGAAAAAATTGTCTCTTTTCAGGGAAGAAAAGTTCAAAGCGTGAGATGTTGGTTTGTTGCCGATCTACCTCAACCTGTGAAAAGTCTGGGTTGACCGTGAGGTCGAGGTTCAATCCTGGCGTAACACCTATTTTTGCATCACCTCCTATGGCCAGATTATTGTCTCTTGGTGTTTTTCCTTCATAGTCTTTAGAGGTACCTCCAGCCAGATAGGGTATAAGGGAAATGTTTGGTCCTGGTTTTTTAAGGGGTTTGTCGAAGATCAATTCACCATCAAAAGCCAATGAACTCATAGAGAAACCCTGTGGAATGCTTGTCCATATTACCCTTTCGTTGGCATTGCCATCCAATCGGAAGGAGTTGAAGCCCCACACAGTGCTTCCTTCTTTGTAACGGATGGTTTTGAATGGGATGGCCATTTCAGCTATCCAATAGTCATCCGTCACGGTTACTTCAGAAAACCATTTGTTGTCCCATGAAACATCAATACTCCCATTTCCTCCATCGGCAATCGTACCTTCTCGTTGGGCACCCGATGGATTGATAGCAAAGTTGAAAGCATTGGTATTGTCGTAATAGGTATCGAAGTTCACATGAAATCCATCAATCTCGGGACCTTGAAAATCCCTACTTAAAGAGTTGATAATGTATTTCTTTTTATTATAGTGATAAAGCTTTGCGCCTACATAGATGAAGTTTTCATCATAAGTGATTTTTACTTCAGTGGTGGTTTTGGCTCTGATGGAATCGCTGGGCCAGTATTGCCAGAAGTCGACACCCATCTCTGCATCTTGCCAGGAGGCCTCATCTAAGATGCCATCCAGTTTGATGGGGTCTATGGCTTCCTTGGCATGAAGTGTTTTAAGTTGACCAGTGGTTTGAGCATATGCAGACTCAACTGAAATGGTCAGTAGGAAAGACAAAACAAGTATTTTTGAAAACCTCATAGCCTGCAAAGGTGCTGGATTTTGAGTATTAAGTGATAAAATTTTACACGCTCGGTAAATTTTCTGATGAAACCGGATTGAAATTCCTGAAATTTAAAATTGTTAAATTAGTGATTCCGAAATCGGACATTTCTACTAATAATGAAGGTAGCAGCAGTGTATGATATTCATGGCAACTTGCCTGCATTGGAGGCCGTCCTTGAGGAGATTGATGCATTAGAGGTCAATCAAATTGTAGTAGGGGGTGATGTGGTACTCGGTCCTATGTCTCGTGAATGTCTGGATAGATTATTGTCCTGTAAAATCCCTATTCAATTTATTAAAGGAAATTGCGAGATAGCGGTATTGGAAGAAATGGATAAGGGATATCAGGGATCTTTACCACAAAGTGTGGTAGAAGATATTCGTTGGACAGCCCGTCAGCTACTTCCGCGTCACCAAAAGGAAATGCTGAATTGGCCAATGACTGTCACATTTCGCATGAATGGATTGGGTAAAATACTTTTTTGCCACGCCACACCAGAAAATGAAAATGAAAACTTTACAAAATTAACTCCTGAGGAAAAGCTGCTTCCCATATTCAGTGATGTAAACGCAGAGGCGGTCGTTTGTGGTCACACCCATATGCAATTTGATCGCAGGATAGGGACAAAAAGAGTGATCAATGCGGGCAGCGTAGGTATGCCTTTTGGCAAGCCGGGTGCCTATTGGTTGTTAATTGACTCAGATATCAATTTTCGTCATGTAGTCTACAATGCCAGGCAAGCAGTTACTCGCGTAAGGAATACAACATATCCTCATGCAGAACAGTTTGCTGAAGGAAGTATACTCAATCCACCTTCAGAGGAATCGATGCTTAAACTATTTTCGAATGCTCAATGATCTATCTTACATTCTCTAGGAATTCAGGCCTATCAAAACGATACGGGTGCACCCCATTCCAATCACCAGGACTAACACTGTTATATTGCATAGTGTAATTTATTTAGGGTAGCTATTCATTTCGAGCGATTGCTTAGTTATTGACTTATATGCCTATAATTGTGGATTAGTCACACAACAAGCTATGCCTTTTTTATACTATTTAGTCCTTCGGCCCTTTAGTCTTTTGCCCAGCTGGGTACTCTATAGGATTTCTGATGTAATGTATTTGATAATTTATAGGATCGTTGGATATCGCAGAAAGGTGGTGCGAACCAATATTCAAAACTCTTTTCCCAATTGGACAAAGGACTATCATCTTAAAACGGAACGTGAATTTTACGTTCACTTTTGTGATTTAATTGTAGAGTCTATAAAGGCGTTTACCATTTCCAAAAAGGAACTGGAGAAGCGATTTGGGCAGCGCAATCCTGAAATTTTTCAAAAGTATTTCGATGCCGGCCAGCATGTGACCGTAGTAGGAGGGCACAATGGCAATTGGGAGTTGTATGCGGTAAGCGTGGGCTTGCATTTACCCCATCAACCACTCGCGCTGTACACAAAGCTCAACAATGAGTTCATGAATGAGAAGATAACCAAGAGCAGATCTAAGTATGGATTGTGGATGAAAAGTTATGAGGAGGCCAAAGAAATTATTAAGCGAGTGAATGAGCGACCAGTTGCATTTATCTTTGGATCGGATCAGTGCCCCAACATTAAACAAAAGCCTTATTGGACAACTTTCCTGAATCAGGAAACGGGCGTGCAATTTGGTACTGAGAAATTTGCACGCGACAATAACACACCTGTGATCTATGGATTCATTCACAAACTAAAAAGAGGTCGCTATGAAATTGAATACCGGCTTGTTTGCGAGAATCCTAATGAGCTGGAAATAGGAATGATCAGTGAGCGTCATACTAGAATGTTGGAAACTGACATCAACAACGAACCCTCCTATTGGCTGTGGACACACAAAAGATGGAAGAGAAAGAAAAAGGATTTCGATATGTACAGAGAAGAGCTGCAGTCAGTGGCTTAATCTAACTATCTATTTAAAGGTTAAGCCAATAGGTCATTTTGAAAACCAAAGCACGTGTTCGGGGTATCCAGTTGGTGTTGGGGTTTTCAAAACTGAAAAAATAATTATCGGTATAAACGATGAACATGTCGCTGGCAGGTTTGAATCGCCATTGTAATCTGGCGTTGATATTGACATTTTCATTCTGCGTATTGAACTGCATGAAATTGGTAAGGAACAATTTTTTAGAAAGAGTGAGGTCTATGCGCGGACCGATCAGGTGAATGTCCCTGGAAGGATAGGGTGAAGGCAGTTTAATTCTATTGTAGTTATAATCGAGTGTCACACTACCATAAGGTTGAAAGCGATAGGTGAGGGATGGTCCGAATTCATAGCGTGTCCCATTAAAATACTCACCTCCGGAGTGTCTTAGTTCGTAGGAGAATATTTTTCGTGGATCGGACTCAAAGCGCATCCAATAACTTTGATAGGCGTAGCCCGTTCCCTCAGGTAGTTCCACAGGATTCTCTTCATCGGGTGTGCGGGTAGGATCAAAATCGCTCAACAGTTTAGTGAATCTGTTGTTGTAAGAAATTCTTCCGCTGGCATTGTTTTGAAATCGGACGTCATAACTCAACCGGATCAGCTGATCTGTACGGCCATCTCCGTTCCAAAAATATTCAATGTCACTGCCTGGCCCATGATTATTAACAATGCCTCTCTTTGGATAAAATTTGTATCCAATTTTTGGCGTGATGCTGTTGATGTTAGTACGTCTCACAAAACCAACTTCAGCATTGTAATTTTCACCGATAAGGGCATGATTCCACTCTACTTCCCATTTTTGTGTACTGTATCGCAGCGATGCGCCTTGTGAATATTGTTTGTCGGGGTTTTGCTCTTGAAAACTTTTGTGATAGAATAATTTCCCAGTCCACTTGTTGGTAATAGAAGCAAGGTTATAGTCAATTCCCATTACCCTGTTGTAGGTCACGGCCTCATCAAACAGTTTGTCGGTATAGGTGCCATTAAATGACTGCTTATTGATTAAAAAAGCAGAGATGTTGGATCGGCTAAATACTTGTTGCTGAACTGCGGCCACAGTATAATTGATGCTGGGAAGTTGGATTTCATTGTCCTCAGCGGCTTGCATATTGAGTAAACCTATGCGCAATCGGTTGTTCAATTTTCCATTCAGTCTGAACCCGCCATAGATTTTGTTTTGAACGTTCGATCCGGTAGAAGTGTCAATGGCAACGCCAATTCTTCTTGAAAAAAATGGTCTGGCATCTTCTGTACCAAATGCAGCAAAGAGATCTGCGTTCTCTAAGAAAAACTGGCGCCTTTCCGGGAAGAAAATTTCGAAGCGATCCACATTGGTAACCTGACGGTCTACTTCTACTTGTGAGAAGTCGGGATTAAGTGTGAGGTCAAGATTGAGTGATGGCGTTACAGCAATCTTTACATCACCCCCGATAGCATTTGAAAAGGTAGTTTTGGTTTTTTCCTCAAAGTCTTTGTCGAGGCCACCAGAAACAAATGGAATGATGGAGAGGTTTGTACCTGGCTTTGGCAACGGTTCATCCCAAATTAATTCGCCTGTGTACGACAAGGAGTAGGGTCTGAAATTTCTTGGCACTCTGTTCCAGGTGGCCCGCTCGTTGGTTTTGCTATCAACACGATAAGCATTGAAGTACCATTTTTTTGAACCTTCAGGAAAACGAATGGTCTTGAATGGAATGGCCATTTCGGAAGTCCAATAACCATCACCGATGAAAGCTTCACTTCTCCATTTATTGTCCCAGTCTAAAGACAAATCTTCTGACTGATTGCCACCATTGGCCACAAGCCCTTCTTTTTGTACCCCCAACGGATTAATACCAAATTGGTAAGCATTGGTTTGATCTTGAAAGGGATCCAAAAGAATGTTAATGCTTTCAATACCGGGCCCCCTGAAATCTCTTCGTTGGGAGATGATGACAAAGTCCTTGCTTGGATCAAGGTCGTTGCACTTGGTGCCTATATAAATATTATTCTTGTCGTAGGTGAGGTAGATTTCGCATTGCGTTTGAGATTGGGTGGAGTCGTAGGGGAAAGTCTGTATAAAGTCCTTGGCAGGTATTGCCTCTTTCCACGCTTGCTCGTTCAGCTGCCCATCAATCTTAATGAGTTGATCGGTTTTATTGATGTATACAGTTTTTCTGTTGACTTGCTGTCCGATGGAAGCAAAGGCAACCAGGAATCCTAAGGCCAGAAAAATGCTGAATTTCAAATTGTGCTGATTTCAATACAAATTAAATTGAATAACAGCTTAAAGCAGAATACTCTTGATAAGAGGTCTAATTGCTTTATAAAAGACCTTTAATCAAGCGAATTTCGACTCTTTTTTTGGGGTATGTGCCTTTTAACGGTTCTTTAAAAGATAGGCTGTAAAACTCTGCCCGTCCACTTTGGTATATTTAAAGTCTTCTTCACCCCTGAATGAAATGTTAGAGACATTGAGAGGGGTTCTGAATTTAGTGTATTTAAAGTTGGCCAATTGCATAAAGGTGGCTGCTTCGAAAGATGCTCCTTGTGGAAATTCAGCATACTTGAAGTTGGCATCGTCCCGGAAATTGGATTTATTGAAATTGGGTGCATCTGAAAACTCGGCATATTTGAAATTGGCTTCACGATTGAAAATTGATCCGCTGAAATCTGCACTTTCTTCAAACTCAGAATATTTAAACTCACTCTTTCTTTTGAAGGTGCAATTTTGAAAAGTTACCCGCTCTTCAAAGTGCGCAACAAAAGTATCGTTCTCTTGTTCATCGTGATAATAGGCAATTACGTCATCGGTAAAGGTACAATTGACAAAACTGATGGCGGTCTCAACGCTGCTCTCAAAAGTATCATTTCCTTTCCCGAAAAAATCAAACGAGGATTCTGTATGTTTTCTGTTTTTTAAATCTGTAAAATCAAGGTGGCCCTCTATCGTTGCATTTTTGACATTAACAGGAGTGCCGTTGTTGATGTCTCTGATAATATCCTGAGCTTTTATGGATTGCTGTGCGAAGCCAGTGGTGCCAATGAATAGCAAAACAAGGGTGGATAGAATGCGCATGGTAATATGGGTTGGTTGGTATTGACTCTCACCTCAAGTAGCATGCCAGCGGGAAAATGTAGCATTTACGCCTGAAATTGGGCTCAGTATACAGCGACAAACTTCAAAAGTGTACAGGTATGTACGGTATCGTACAATTAATTGAAATGCATTACCTTAGTCACCAATAATTATAAATCAAAAAATGCTCGCCATGGTAGAAAAAATAAATTGGGATGCCGTACCTCAGGAGGAAGTAAATCCTTCTATGAAAAGAAGAATCATTACCGGGGAAAAAATGATGATTGCCAGAATGAATTTTAAGGATGGCTTTGTGGTGCCATTGCACCATCATGTACATGAACAAATTACACAAGTAGTGTCTGGCAAAATGCGGTTTTGGTTTGGCGAAAACAAAGAACAAGTGATGGATTTGGAAGCAGGCGATGTGGTAGTCATACCCTCCAATGTGCCGCACGAAGCATTGATGATTGGTGAGGTGGTAGAGATCGATTCGTGGTCGCCACCACGTGAAGATTGGTTGGATGGATCAGATCATTACTTAAGAAAATAATGGACTTAGGCATTAAGGGTAAAGTAGCTTTTGTGGCAGCGTCCAGTCAGGGGCTGGGCAAAGCAGTAGCAATGGAATTGGCCAGGGAAGGAGCCGACATAATTCTTTGCGGCCGAAACAAAGAAACACTTGAAAAGACGGAAAATGAAATGAAGGTGGCAGGAGTGCGTGTCTTGGCGTTAACAGGAGATCTTTCAATAACGAAAGACAGGGATCAAATCATTGCTAGTACACTTAAGGAATTTGGTAAAATAGATATTCTGGTAACCAATACGGGAGGGCCTCCTGCTGGAAAGTTTGAATCTTTCAGTCAGCAAGACTGGGACAAAGCGATGCAACAATTATTGGGCAGTGCGGTAGGGTTGGTAAATGGCTTCTTGCCCGGTATGAAAAATCAAAAATGGGGACGAATCATTTCCATTACCTCGCAGGCTGTGAAGCAACCGGTGAACAACCTGATTTTATCCAATGCCGTGAGGGCATCAGTAGTCGGTTTGATGAAATCATTGTCCAATGAGTTAGGCGAGTATAATATTACAGTAAATAATGTGATGCCGGGTTACACTCAAACGACACGCCTTACAAAATTGATTGAAGGCAATCCTGCCATAGCTAATGTAACCACGGAGATACCTTTGGGGCGTTTCGGAAAACCCGAAGAATTTGCGGCTGCAGTTACTTTTCTGGCCAGTGAACGAGCAAGCTATATCACTGGGGTTTCTCTGGCAGTAGACGGAGGATGGATTAAGAATATTTTATGAGATCAAAATGCTATTTAAATTTCCTTCTGGTTGTATGTATTGGAATACTTTTCTATTCCTGCAAACGATCTGAATCTCCTTCAGGGAGTTTTGATATCCTAATTACCAATGCAAAGATCCTAGACGGCACCGGTGCAGAGGCGTTTACTGCAGATCTGTTGGTTCGTGACGATAGTATTGCGTTTGTTGGCGATGTGGACGAACGAAAAATCACCGTAATGAAAAAGATAGATGCCGATGGAAAAATACTTTCTCCGGGATTTATAGATGCCCATGCACATGGTGACCCTTTAGTAGATGCAGACTTTCTGAATTTTCTTCATATGGGGGTAACTACGATTTGTCTGGGACAAGACGGCTTTAGTTATGGTTCAGAAAATCTCACTTCGTGGATGACACAAATTGATGCTTCAGGATTAGGTGTGAACGTGCTTTCCTTTATTGGCCACAGCACGCTCAGGGAGTTATCGGGAACTGATTTTGTTTCTGTTCCAACTGAAAGTCAGCTTGCATCAATGCAGGAAATTCTGAGACAAGGAATTCAACGGGGCGCATACGGGTTGAGTACAGGTCTTGAATACACTCCGGGGTATTTTGCACAAGCCCCTGAGATGACTGCATTGGTACAGGTAGTAGGAGAGAATAAGGGCATCCTCATGAGCCACATGAGAAATGAAGATGACGATCAGGTTGAAAAATCAATTAATGAATTGCTCGCTCAAGGTGCCTTTGCGCCAGTGCATATTTCCCATTTTAAAGTTGTGTATGGAAAAGGTGCTGAACGTGGCAGGTTTTTATTGGCCAAACTTGATTCAGCAAGGCAGGCAGGCATTGATGTAACGGCTGATGTATACCCATACACTGCAAGCTATACCGGCATAGGAATTGTATTTCCTGAATGGGCCAAAGCACCCAACGATTATAAGAAAGTAAAAGCTGCACGAAGGGATGAGCTGGCCAACTTTCTTCGTGAGCGCATTAATAAACGCAATGGGCCTGATGCTACTTTATTTGGAAATGGCGATTGGCGCGGCATGACACTAGCTCAGGTCGCTGATTCCCTTGCTATTCCCTTTGAAGACGTTCTTATAGATGTAGTTGGACCAGAAGGCGCTTCTGGGGCTTACTTTGTTATGAATGAAGATTTGCAGACTGTTTTGCTGCAGGATTCATTAACATGCATATCATCCGATGGCTCTCCTACCATGCATCACCCTAGAGGTTATGGTTCGTTTGCCAAAATAATCAGGCACTATGTCAATGAAAAGCAAGCGCTTACTCTTGCCGATGCAATTCGAAAAATGACTTACTTACCCGCATCGATAGTAGGTTTGGAAAAGCGAGGTGCCATCAAGGTAGGTTACAAAGCCGACCTACTTGTGTTCGATCCAAAAGAAATAAGGGACAAAGCCACCTATGAAGAACCACACCGGTTGGCAGAAGGATTTGAATATGTGATTGTAAATGGTCGAATCGCCAAGTCACCAGACGAGAAAGAAAATTATCGTTATGGTCTGTTTCTTCGCAAAGAATAGACCACAACGATTTTATTTTTATAAGGTAAGGTAGCTCCACTCTTTACTGAAGGGCACACGACTCATAAGCACGGCACCGGTTTTGGTAATGAGCAGGTTGTCGCTTGGATTGATGCCAATGCCTTTTTCAGAATCATACAAGCCGGGCTCAACGCTAAACATCATTCCTTCCTGCATGGGTGTGTAATCTCCAAGTGCCAGGTAAGGTGCCTGGTGTCCTTGTAAATTTTGTCCCGTGCCATGACCTGGACGATGATAGATGTATTGCTGCATGCCATTTTTCACCTGATGTTGATGTACTTTGTAGGCAACGTCTGAACAGATAGCACCTGGCTTACTTTCTTCGACCATGATCTGCACTGTGTCCGATACAATTTCCCACATCTTACTTTGATGATCCGTCCAAGGCGCTATCAGATAGTTACGATAACATTCGCCTCCCATACCTCCAAGGTACAGGTCGGTATTGACGTACAGCGACTCACCTTTTTTTACTTTAGAATAAAAAAATTGATTGGGATGTGGATAAGCCGTAGAAACTCCGGTGCGTACATAATGTGAGGTGGAATCAATGCCCACTGCGGAATGGGGACGACCATCGTACTTCACATCTTTCATTATCATTTGAATGGCGAATAACTGTAGCGCCTGGCCGATTTCAAAGTCTGTTACATTGGTTCCGTTTTCAAGAATAAAATCACGAGCAAAAGCATGCACTTTATCAAAGTAGCGATAGGTGCGCTGGAAGAGTGCAATCTCTTCTTTTGTCTTGATGATTTTCATTTGGAGACAATCCTCGCTGATGTTTACGAATTTGGTCCCGGGCAATATTTTGCGGGCCATCTCCAATTGAGCGGGATTGGGTGTAAAGTCTGTGCCAATGGTTTTGCCTGCCATTCCTTTTTTTTCCAGGCCTTCAAGGAGCCATTCGAAAAGATCTTTTCTTTCACCTTGTACTACTTCTCCCTTGTTGGGAAATCCTCCCACTGCATGAGGAAAGCAAAAGTAATATTCAAATTCAGTAGCCCACCAGGAAGTAATTAGATCACGGTCAATGGCCGGGCCATACCAATAGGCAGTATCTTTTTCGTTGGAGGGAAACAATACCCAGGTAGTGCGTTCACCACTGCCACGGAAGCAACCGGTGTAGTACACCGCGTTGATGTCATTTTGAATTAGGATGGCTTCAATACCCCTTGGATTCAGTTTGTCTTTCAATCTTTGTGTGTTGGCTTTGTACCATTCCAAAGGAAGGCGATCGTAGCCGATAGGTGCTGGTTCGGGTTGTCCTTCCCTGGTGGCCAAAAGACTTTCTGAATTTCCTGCCAATGAAGAGGAAGAGTCAGTACAGGCGAGATTTCCGGCAGCAAGGCTGGTAGCGGCAATACTGAGTCCCATTCTTTTTATAAAAGTTCTGCGATCTGAATTCATAGGTTATAGCGGGTTGGAGTTAGGATCTAAATTTCTTTTCAACAATGGTTAGAAGTGAAGTGATTAGTTGCATTACTTTTGCTGCGTCATTAACAAAATATCTATCTTGATAGAAGGTAAAGCAACACGAATAAACCCTGTCAATATGATCATAAGAAAGGTAGAATTAAGTGACCTTCGGTCGTTGGTTGTACTGTTTGATCAGTACCGGATATTTTACAAAAAAGAACCTGACTGGGAGGCTGCACAATCTTTTCTCAAAGAGCGAATTGAAAAAAAGGATTCTGTAATCTTTGCTGCTTTCGATGAAAACCAACAAATGACAGGATTCACACAACTGTATCCATTATTTTCTTCCACTAGAATGAAAAGATTTTGGTTGCTCAATGATTTATTTGTGGATCCCAATTATCGAAGACAAGGTATCTCTGTAGCTCTAATTGAAAAAGCAAAGGAGCTTTGTCGTGATTCAGGAGCATGTGGAATGATGTTGGAGACAGCCAAGTCCAATGTAGAAGGAAATAATCTTTATCCTAAAGCTGGATTTCAGCTTGATACAGCACACAATTATTACGAGTGGGAAGTGTAATGGTATAAGTAAACAAGTTAACTATTATGGAAAATAAAAATTTTGAAGTGGAGCCAAAAGCTTACGAGTTGATTGCCAACCTGATTCAGAGTGATTCCAGTCCTGTTGGTATAGATGCAAAGAAGACGCATGTGCTCATCCTGAATAAACTTCAGGAACTAACTGAGCGCATGGAAAGGATTGAGCAAAAACTTAATGGTAAATAATGAGTAACTCAGGCTTTAGAAATGGACGAGGTTATCTCTATATAGGACTTGGATTAGCATTTGGTATCTACCGGGCTACCAAGGTTGTTAATTGGGAAACGTGGGACTTTTTGGATCAAATATTGGCATTGGGAATGATTCTGGCTGGAGTATATCTTGTCAGGAAAAAATGAAGAACGGTGACCAGACATGAGAGATCACCGTTCTAATTAGGAAGAGATTTTATGACTTTTTGCCAACATTAAATTGATCCCTCTTCGTAATCCATCAAATTTCCATTTATCTATTATTATTTCCATCACCCTGCTTTCGGGAAATTGATGAAGGCATAGACTGCGATAGGCTACAGGCATAAAAAAGAGGAGGCCAACTCATGACGCATTGAGTCAACCTCCTGATAAGAGCCCTCATTCGGTCGCGCTTTCACTTTTGAACAAGATTCTTAAAGAATCGTAAAGATGGCGCGGGTTTCAGGCTATGTGTTTTTATTTGGCTATTGAAATCAAGCTACTTTAATTTCCTTTTTTTGTGGAACCTGAGTAAGCTCTTTTTTCGCCACTTGAAGTTTCAAAATACCATCTTCATAGTGTGCCTTAATTTTCTCATCACTCACATTTTCTGGAAGCGTGAAAGAACGTTTGAACTGAGTGAAATTATACTCTTTTCTGGTATAATTTTTTTCTATTTCCTCATTCTCCAACTCCTTTTCCGCAGAAATGTTCAGCATTCCATTTGTAACCTCAATGTGAAAATCTTTTTTATTCAAGCCTGGAACCGCGAGTTCAATAATGAATTCTTTTGGTTCTTCTATGATGTTTACTGCAGGCAATGTGGGTACAGCAAAGGGCTTCATCCAATCAGCATCAAAGAATCGATCGGTATCAAAGAAATCGGTCATCCATTTTTCATTGCGTAAAAATGGGAAATTGGTTTTTTTAACGAGTGTCATAATTCCTCCTTTTTTAGAAAGTGTAACAACCTTAACAACACTTTGAATATACAATATCAGAGTAGGCGATAGCAATGATTTTGGTCATCTAAACAGGAGATTTTATGATTAATTTAGTGCCTCCTGTTTTTGAACATTTATTTAATAAAACCTGTTGATGATTCAATGAATAAACCCCGCTATTATGAGTAATTCTGTTATTGATATAAAACCATTGAATTTTCCGTGGGAGACCAGTGATCCATTTTTATTTTGTGTACACCACGCTGATTTTTATCCAAAGGGTAACCAGCACATGGGTCCTGATGCATCGTTGGCTGGAAGGAATATTGGTAACGATTTTGTTGTAAAAGATGGATGGCGCATGTACCACGGTAGCAAAGTGCCTGGCTTTCCGGCCCACCCTCATCGTGGTTTTGAAACGGTGACGATAGTTACCAAGGGCTTGGTAGATCATTCCGACTCACTGGGTGCCGCAGGCAGGTTTGGAAACGGAGATGTACAGTGGATGACGGCAGGAAAAGGGGTGCAGCATTCAGAAATGTTTCCCTTACTGGATCAAAAAAATGAAAATCACCTCGAGCTGTTTCAAATCTGGCTCAATTTGCCCAAAAAAAATAAGCTGACGGATCCACATTTTGCAATGTTGTGGAATGAGACTATTCCTTTACACCCCATCAAAGATGAAAACGGAAGAACCTCTGTTGTAAAAATAATGGCAGGTGAATTAGAGGGCGTAAAAGCACCGTCACCTGCACCTAATTCATGGGCCAATGATCCCCACAATGAGGTGGCTATCTGGATAATTAAAATGGAAGCAGGCGCACAGCTTATCCTTCCTAAGGCATCTTCTGGAATCAACCGAACCCTTTATTTTTATGAAGGAGACCAATTGAAAGTAGATGATAAGCGTGTTTCAAACTACCATTCTGTATCCCTAAAGCCAGATGCTGCAGTTAACATTGAAAATGGTGACCAGCCCGCAGCGCTTTTATACTTGCAAGGAAGACCTATCGGTGAGCCCGTTGCTCAATATGGTCCGTTTGTGATGAATACCCAATCAGAGATTCGCGAAGCAATGAGTGAATACCAACAAACAGAGTTTGGAGGCTGGCCCTGGGAAAACCATGAGCATGTTCATCCTAGAGAACGTGGCCGTTTTGCAATACATGCCAATGGCAGGGAGGAAGTGAAAGACAATTAATTCACGTTTACCCCATTCGAGGCGAGGGAAAAGTTAGGCATAACTCTTTATTTTTGACGAGATCACTGCTCACATGCAAAAATACTTCGTCTTAGTTGGATTGTTATTTGTTTTGCTTTCATGTCAGGAAGAGGAGGAGGCTAAACTTTATTCGAAGTTTGAATTGAGCAGCCCCGAACTGGGTGTCACCAAAACAATATGGCTTTATCTTCCGGGTGACTATAGTCAATCAGGAAATACTTATCCAGTTATATATTTTTCGGATGCCCAATGGTTGTTTGAAGCGAATCCCAATTACAGCCAGGAGATGCATGTGGATGAAAAGTTGAGAGAGATGGAAACCAATGGATTTCCAGGGGTCATTGTAGTAGGAATAGAAAGTGATGAGAATACACGGCATGAAGATTTTAGCCTTTACCCCAGCAGAGATCAATTGGGTGGAAAAGGCCAGGCCTACCTTGATTTTATTACACAAACCTTGAAGCCAAAAATAGATGCGCAATACCGAACACGACCTGATAGATCGAATACTGCAATAATGGGTGCAAGCTTAGGTGGATTGGCGTGCTTCTATGCTTTGACAGAATATCCGGATGTATTTGGAAAGGCAGCACTTTTTTCAGCGGCTCTTCATTTCAATCAAGATTCAGTTTTCAGAAAAGCACAGAGAGGTGAGGTAAGACCAGATGTGAAAATTTATGCGGTAGTAGGCGAAGGAGAAAAAGTTAACCTCGTCAACTTTCCTGAAGATAACCTAAAACTTTTCAATATATTGATTGCTCAACAACGATCTTCAGCCAATCTTCAGTTGAAAATTGATGCAGATGGAGAGCATCGGATTTGGTATTGGGAAAGGGCCTTTCCTGATGCAATGAATTTTTTATTTTAATCATCAAAGATGAAAGGAATTGTTTTATTGATAACTGGATTGATCACGATTGGCATCTCAGGTTGTGAACAAAAGCTGCAACCACATGAAGGATATGTGCAGGTTACAGGTGGTAAAATATGGTATAAAGTCATTGGAGAAGGGCCGGGCAAACCATTGATGTTGATGCATGGAGGACCTGGGGGACGTAGCTGCACATCCATTGCAGTTTATGAGGCTATGGCTCACGAAAGACCAATTATTTTTTTTGATCAGTTGGAATCTGGAAAGTCAGATCACCCTAATGACACCAATCTTTGGAAGATTGCATACTTCGTTGAACAGGTGGAGGCACTTCGTCAAAAGCTAAATTTAAAGCACTTTCATTTGTTAGGAAGTTCTTGGGGAGGGTCCATTGCTGTAGAATACATGTTGACTAAAAATACAGATGCCATTGCCTCTGTTATTTTTTCAGGACCGCTAATAGGAACACCGCAATGGATGAAGGATTCGAAAGTTCTTATTTCAAGGTTGCCTCAGGCAGTTCAGGATACCATTAACAAGTATGAGGCAATTGGCAATTATACAGTTCCAGCGTACCTCGCTGCAACAGATACCTTTAATATAAATTTTAATTCTCGAAAAAAGGGACCGCGGGAATCGGTTCCAGAATGTGAAGGAGTGCCGGGGTCAAACAAAGCAATTTATAATTACATGTGGGGGCCTACGGAATTCAATGCAACGGGCACACTAAGAGATTTTGACAGAGTGGGTGATTTGCCTAAGCTGACAAAACCTATATTGTTTATTGGGGGTGAGTTTGATGAAGTATTGCCCGAGACGTTATACTATTTTCAATCCCTTGTTCCTGATTCAAAAGTTGCTATCGTGCCAAATGCAGGCCACGCCAAAACCCGGGACAATCCTGCTGATTATATAAAATTCTTACAGGCTTTTTTGGCCGAGGTAGAGGCGGGTAGCTGATGATTTAACTGGGGTTCTTTCTCTTTACACCCCGAACAGCCTCAGCAGTCCAAGGATCATCGGGCCAACTGTGTTTGGGGTATCTTCTTTTCAAGTCTTTTCTTACCTCGAAGTAGGCATTTCCCCAAAAGCTCTTTAGATCACTTGTTACCTGAACAGGTTTATATCCAGGAGAAAGCAAGTGAAGCACCACGCTGTTCTTACCATTATTTATTTTTGGGGTGTCGGCCATTCCAAAAACTTCCTGCAACCTCACGGCTAGCACAGGAGGCTCTCCTGGGGACACATAATTGAGCTTTATTTCTGATCCACTCGGTACTTTGATGAATGTTGGTGCTAATGCTTGAAGCGCCTTTTGTTTTTCCCAGTCAAGACTGTTTTGCAGAATGGAAGTGATATCAAGTTTTTTAAGATCTTCTGGTTTCTTGATGTTGTTGAGGTAGGGTGTGAGCCATTCCTCGTTGGTAGTAAGTAACGTGTGCGTGCCTACATCGGGCCACCCTTCTTCAGGATTCCATTTCCGCAAACTGAGAACACGATGTTGCCACTGCATTACGTTTTCATCAAAGGAAAGCAAACGTTCACCATCTTGTTTGATCGCATCCGATATGGCTTTTGCCAAATGTCCTGGATCAGGAGAGGGCAATGGTTTTGACTGTAAAACGATACTTCCAATGCGAAGATCTTTGGTAGCAATCAAACCTCCTTTACGGGTATCCCAGGTGATCACTTCTTTCTCCTGAACAAGTGGGGCAAGATCTTTAGGATTGAGAGGAGCTGCCATAAAGATTTTACCCATACCATCTCGGGCATCAATATGAGCGATTGAAAGCCACGGTTCATGGGCAAGATCGTCCCGATGACCTGCCATGGCCAGTTTGCCATTGGCCAGCTGAAATTGCGCGTTGTTTCCGGGACGAGCACAGGCAATGCGTTCCGGATAGGCATAAGCGAGTAACACTCCGGTTTCAAAGTGATCAAAGGTTTCGTTATCGGGATGTATATCGAAAAGTTTTCTATAGGATTCAGCCACCTTTTCAATACGCCCCATTTTATTTCCTGTATTGCTTTCCTTTCTGTATCGCCTCAATGCGTCAATACGCAGATTAATATCTATTCCGGATTCACGAGGTAGTGGATCTCGCTCTTCAAGAATAGCGGCAATGTCAGTTGCCAAATGCAACGCATCATTTTCTTCCGCTAATACCAACATGTGAGCAATACGCGGGTGACACGGAAGGGCGTGCATTTTTTTTCCGTGTTCGGTAATTCTTCCGTTTTCAAGCGCATTGAGTTCGTGAAGTAGTTCTGAAGCCTGAGCCACTGCACCTTTTGGCGGGGGAGTAAGCCAGGTCAATTGTTTGATGTCGATGATGCCCCATTGTGCCATGTCCAGCACAAGAGATGCCAAATCCGCTTCCATAATTTCTGGTACACGGTGCGAGGCCAATTGTGAATGGGTGGCTTTGGTCCATAGTCGGTAACAAGTTCCTGGTCCAAGTCGGCCTGCTCTTCCTGCTCTTTGGTCTGCAGAGTCCTGTGAGATCATTACTGTCTCTAACCGTGATAAAGCGGAGTTGGGATCAAAACGAGATGTTCTTCCATAACCACAGTCCACCACAATATTGATTCCTTCAATAGTAAGACTGGTTTCAGCAATAGATGTAGCCAGCACTACTTTTCTTTTACCTGTTTTGTTGGGCATGATGGCAGCGTGCTGCTTGTGGTAGGGAAGTTGCCCATATAATGGATGTAAGGAAAAAGTTCTTAAATCCTTTTTCAACAATTCCTCACACTTTTTGATTTCTCCTTCTCCGGGAAAGAAGGCAAGGATGTCACCTTCTTTTTCTTTGGCTGCTTTTACAATGGTACGTGCCATCAGCTCGGGGATCATGAACATGTCAGCGCCATTTCCATAAATGATTTCTACAGGATATTGTTTTCCTTTACTAATTACTGCGGGGGCTTTTAGCAGATCGGTCAGCTGTGGCATGTTCAAGGTGGCCGACATGATTAGGATGCGCAGATCAGGTCTCAATACTTGTTGTGCTTCCCGACACAAAGCCAGCGCCACATCGGCATGGATGCTTCGTTCATGAAACTCGTCAAAGATAACCATGCCTACACCTTCAAGTGAATTGTCACTGTGTAACATTCGGGTAAGTATGCCTTCCGTTAATACTTCTACTTGAGTTGATTTGCCAATTCTATTCTCGAACCTGATGCGATATCCAACACTTTGGCCTACCTCTTCATGAAGTAGATCTGCCATTCGTATGGCAATTGTTCTGGCGGCCAACCTTCTGGGTTCAAGCATTAATATTTTTTTACCCTCCAGCCACGGTTCGTCCATCAGAGCCAATGGGAGCAAAGTGCTTTTGCCTGCACCTGGTGGAGCATTGACAATCAATGTATTCCCATCAGCAAGGTGTAATCTAACATCTGCTATAACCTCTGTAATGGGGAGATCAATATGAAAGGGGTCAAAATTCAATATTAGGAGGGGTCAATGAAGAGGCGAAATTAATAAAACTACCGGTTAATCAGGATTCCTGCATGTAGTTTGAGCAGGGGGCTCTCTTTTTTATATCTTTAATTTATGATGGTAAGATTAATTGGTTATGTATTCTTTTTGGCTGGGTTGGCAAGTTGTACTCATTCCATCACAAAATTTTATCCAGAAATTATTCCAAAGCAAAGTGAGGCAGTGTTGCCCATCTTGAAAGAGGGAAAACGTGAATTAAATCTGGTGTATCTTGGGAGTGGAAACCTTGTGTTGGAGCAAAATGGAGAAGCCGTACTCACCGATCCATTTTTCTCAAACCAGAAATTGCTGAATCTACCTGGCAAGATCAAGAGTAGTTCCAGACAATATAATAGCTGGAAAACAAATTATGAATATTTTTTATCTCCTTCAGTTGTAAAGGCTGGTTTGGTATCACATACACACTATGACCATGCAATGGATCTGCCTTTGCTTCTGGAAAACAGGTATTTTACAAATCTTAATGTGGTGTATGGCAACAGTTATCTTCCTCAGATCCTACAAAACTTTAGGGAGGAGGGTGTGCGTTTGGCGGAATTAACCAGTGATGAAGTTTTTGACCCTGGTAGCAAATCAGATAAATCTTATAATTGGATTTCGGTAACTCCCAGAATCCGATTCTTGCCCATCTTATCCAATCACGCTCCTCATACCAAAAAGAAATTGTTTATGGATAAACCGCTCAATGCGGACTATTTTGACGATCATTTAATTTATAGCAATAGTAAAACCAAAGCATTTAAGTGGAGTACAGGAGAAACTTATTCTTTTTTAATAGATTTTATTGATGCAGACACATTGCGTGTTTTCATCCAAACTTCCGCGAGCCGGCATCCGTATGGCTTTCCACCCGATGAAGAATTGCATAAGAAGGCGGTGGACCTTGCCATCTTGTGCTATGCCTCTGCGCCTAACGTAGATCAATATCCCAATGCACTGATCAATCAAATTCAGCCCAAAAAAGTAATGTTCGTTCATTGGGAAGATTTCTTTCGTACGCCAAAATCATTTGACGATCAACGCCTGGTGCGAGGCACCAAGCCGAAGAAAGTTCGTCAAAGAATTGATCTTTTGGGTAAACCGAAAGATTATTTCATAATGCCCAAACCAGGCACCCGATTTAAAGTAAAGTATTAGTTGACTTTTATTAACTCTACTTCAAATATCAAGGCAGCGTAAGGAGGAATGGCTCCACCTGCACCACGCTCTCCGTAGGCAAGATCGTAGGGGATGTACAGTTCCCATTTATCACCTTCATGCATGAGTTGTAACGCTTCTGTCCATCCAGAAATCACCTGGCTCACACCAAAAGTGGCTGGCTCACCTCTTTCAACAGAACTGTCAAATACAGTTCCGTCCAATAGTTTGCCTGTATAGTGCACGGTCACTGAGCTAGTGGCCGTAGGCGCTTTACCAGTTCCCGAAGAAAGCACTTTGTATTGAAGACCACTTTCTGTTGTTTTTACTCCTGGTTTGTTTTTGTTGTCGGCCAGAAACGAATCTCCTTCTTTCTTAAGGATTTCCATTTGCCTCTCCATGGCTTTAGTCATATAAGGTTGTACAATGCCCATGGCTTCTTCTTCTCCCATTTGTAATGGCAAATCATTTAAGACATCACGCATGGCTTCGTTCAGAACGGTTACATCCAGTGAATCAGATCCCTGTCTTTTTAGGTTAGATGCCATTAAGACACCAAGACCATAACTGGCTTGCTGGTGTTCATTTTTTAGTTCTGATTTGGGTGGGTTTTTAAGTGCTTGAATCTCACTGCGCAGGCTTTCCACTTTAGTTTTCAAGGTGATCACTTCCGCCTTCAGTTCTTTTTTGGATTGTGCTGATAAAGAAAAGCCAACCAAAAGCAATGCCACAATAACGATATATTTCATGATTCTATTTTTTCGGTTTTTTAACGAGGCGCAAGAAACGAAATACTGCGAATAAAGTGATGGGTAACGCGGATAATTTGATCAAATAAGAACTAGAAAATGCGCCATTCCTTTATTTGTTCGAGAAATAGCATCACCGAACGGGGATAGATGACTACACAAAAAACCAGACCCACGAGCGCCCCATAGATGTGAGCAGCGTGATTGATATTGTCTTTGCCCCTTTTACCAAAATAATAAGATCCGATAATGTAAGCGATGCCAAAAATAAACCCAGGAAAACACAGTATGGCATACAAACAAATGTCCTGAAGCGGCTGAAAAAGGATGGAGGCAAAAATGATCGCTGCCACACCGCCTGAAGCTCCCAATGAGTTGTATCTTGGGTTATCCTTATGGGTAAAGCAGGAGGGCAGGTCTGAAATAATGATGGCTACAATGTATAGGATAATGAATAGTATCGGGCCTGCAGTGCCAAACAGGTAATTGAAATAAAACTCTACTACCTGGCCAAAAAAATAGAACGAAAACATATTCCACAACAAATGAGAAAAATTGGCATGTACAAAGCCACTGGTAATGAGCCGGTAGTACTGCCGATTGTGTGTCACCTTATAGGGATTGAGGAGTAATTTACCTAGTATTTGTGGCTTGTCGAACGAATACCAACTGACCAATACAGTAATGCCTATAATCCAATAGGTAAGTGCCATGGGTTACCGAAATTTAATTTTCGCTAAGGTGCCAACAATGGCATTCAGTTGCAAATGATTTGGCAATAAGGACTATTTTAAAGTGAACCAATAGGCACTACTTATGCCTATAAATTCAGGAGTGGTTTGTTCAATACCAACTTTGCCAATTCCATATCGGTAGTACAGGGAGGCTTCAAATATTTTTTTATTTTTCAATTCGCTACTAAAACCCATGGACAGGTTAACGGTTCCCGGATAGATTCGTAACTGCTTGTCCAAGATGGATGAATTCAAAGAAGCCGATGGATTGTTGTCGAATAAATAGTCGTATTCCAGAATTTGTTTAGAGTATAGCATAGCAGAATAACCTGCTCCAAATATCCAATTGGATTTTAGAGAAACCGGGTATCTGTATTTCAAATTAATGGGAGTTTCAAATACCCAGGAGTCAATGTCCACATTATTAAGTTTTCCTAATGACTCATCAGCACCTGGAAAGGTGGGCAATGGAAGAAGATCGGATGAAGAAATTCTGTTGTGTCTTTGTGTATGAAGGACTCCTGCCTCAATACTAAGCGAAGGAGAAACAATAAAGTCAGCGAGTACACCACCTCCAAAATTGTAACGGGAATCACCAGGATCAAATGATCCGTATGAAAGTAATAGGCTGGGCCCCACTTTTATACCAATACCCTTTTGATAGTGCTTTTGAATTTCTTTTATGGTTTTAGAGGAAAGATTTCTTTCTGACGACTCCAGACTAATTGGCAATTCATTGGCGATGGCTCTTTTAGTTTTTTCGGGTTTTTTACGTGGTGTGATTCGATTGGACAAACTGTTATAAAGAATTGAAGATTCATTCGGTGTGAGCGATAGCAATTCATTTTGTTCTTTGAACTGAGTCAATAACATTTCATTTTTACGTGTCGATTCATCCAGTATACTTTTCAACTCCCTTTCCAATCGATCGATCTTTTGCAGCAATGGCAGATAAAGGATGCTGGATTGTTGCTGATATTCAATGACATGAACGGTATCTGGCTTTACACTTTTTAAATATTCAAGCTCTTGTTGCAGTTGACCGAATTGCTGTGATTGACTTTTCAATGCCATCATTTCAATTTCCTTAGCTTCAGTGGCTTTGTTAGAGAATAACCACTGACTCCATATGATCAGTAATGTGGACATCAAAATTGTATTCCCTACTATTAATTCAGTTCTGTAGGTAGAATACCATGGCGTAATAGAAATAGCTGCCATCTGATGATGCAGAGAAGCCAATGCAGCAGGATCAAATCCAGGCGCCTCATAGTCACCCAGTTTTTCTCTTATGTTGCTATCGAATTGACTATCATCCATTTTGTTCCTTGCTTAATTTTTCTCTCTCTGATAATAATATTTTTTGAAGTTTAATTCTTGCAATTGCAAGATTTGATTTGGAAGTGCCTATGCTAATATTAAGTTGGTGTGCTATCTCTTCATGTTTGAAACCTTCTATCGCAAATAGGTTGAACACCAATCGATATGATGGTGGTAGCCTTTGAATTGCGGCAATGATTTCTTCTGCTGCTAATTGATCGAGAATAGTTTCGTTGGCAGTTTCATATTGTCCATGGGAAATATCAAGGCTGTTATAATGTTTTTCATTTCTACGAAAATAGTCTATAGCAGAATTAATCATTATCCTTCTTAGCCAACCTTTGAATGACAATCCTTTTGAATACCGGTCCAGCTTAGTAAATATTTTGATAAAACCATCATTCACAATTTCAACGGCTTCTTCCCTTGTTCTGGAGTAGCGAAGACAAATGCCCATCGAGTAAGCATAGTACTCCTTATATAGCCGATCCTGACTAGCACGATTCCCTTTTCTACAGGAATCCAGCAGCTTATAGAGGTCTCGCTCTTCGATATACCTTCTTTAAAGAATCCGATTCATTACTCTTTACCTAATCACGCAACAAGGTATAGAATGGTTGGTTCTAAATAATATAATAGATAACCCACCATTATTAGATTCTGGCCGTATTGGTTATGCATCTAATTCCGTTAACTCAATGTTAAAGATACCCATTTCTGTACTCATTTGCCTTCTCTTTACCAGTCAGGTCATTGGCCAAATAGATTCTGCTATGGTGCAAAAGGAGATGAAAAGAGACCGGCTGCTGCGATCGGTGAAAGTTCCTTTAGTCTTAATGGTTGCGGGAGCAGTTGCAATTACGGATGTTGATTTTATTGGTAGAGCAGATTTGTATGAAGAGCGGAATGAAAAATTTTCAACTTTTCGCACCCATGCGGACGATTACATTCAATATTCACCTATTGCCGGGGTATTGACTTTAAACGCAATTGGGATAAAAGGAAAGAATAGCTTTCAGGAGCAGATGTGGTTGTTAGTAAAATCGGAATTGCTTACTTCTGCTATAGTTTTCTCTGTAAAGAATGCCACGAGAATACCACGGCCTGACACTGGAATTCCAAATTCATTTCCTTCAGGGCATACAGCTCAGGCATTTGTTGCCGCTACCTTTATGCACAAAGAATACGGCAAGCTTTACCCTGTATACAGTGTGCTGGCCTATGGTGTGGCCACTTCGGTAGGCGTACTCCGGATCATGAACAACCGGCACTGGAGTACTGATGTGCTAGTAGGAGCGGGCGTAGGAATGCTCTCCACTAACCTAGTGTATTGGCTACATGATGAAAGGAAGATTAAAAAAACAAAAGTGCTGGCGGTGCCAGCATATCAAAATGGAAGCATTGGAATCAATGCTGTGATCTCACTGAAATAAACCGATTATGTAAACACACTTTTCTTTGACCTCCGAATAAAGTCATGGTGCTGACTTATTTTTTATAAGTAAACCAACCTTTGATCAAAAGGTAGCGTGTGGTAAGTAGTTGTTTCTATTCAAAACATGAGTTCGCTTATATATAAGGTAAGGAATCACCGGTTTGGCCTCATTGCTCTGCTTGCCTTCTGTTTTATTGGCATTTCTCTTCTTACAAGGATGATTTTGTTTTTTTCCTCTCAGCGAACGGGAGAACTCACTTTATTTACCATACTGGAATCCTTCTTTGTGGGTTTCTTTTTTGATCTGGTCACGTCTACTTACTTTATCATCCCCTTGCTTGTTTACCTTTGGCTTTGTCCGGAGTGGTTGTTTCGTAAAAGATGGCATGGGTACGTTCTTAACCTTATTTTGTTTTTCTTCATATTACTGCTGATTTTCGATTCGATATCGGAATGGTTCTTTTGGGAGGAGTTTACCACCAGATTCAATTTTATAGCGGTTGATTACCTGGTATATACCACAGAGGTGATTGGCAACATCAGACAGTCGTACCCAGTAGAATGGTTCGTGGCAGTAGCTCTGGCGCTAACAACATTCATTGTATACCAGTTACGTTCATGGACAATTTATTGATAATATATCATATCCATGTCATTTAGGAAAAGAACAATATGGTTTTTGGCGATTGCATCGCTTCCTCTATTCTCTTACTTATTGGTAGACACCAATATGCACCGTTTCAGCAACAGCACCCTCGCCAATGAGTTGGCTGGTAATGGCCTGTACGAACTTTTTGCTGCTTATCTTAACAATGAACTTGACTATGACCAATTCTATGCTGGTGTGACAGAGAAAAAAGCTTTTGAAACCGTTCGTCAGCTCCTTGCGACAAATGAATCTACTTTTACAGACACTTCAAGCTATTCTGTAGAAAGGAGCATTAATGGTAAAGGGCCCGAGAAGAAAATGAATGTTATAATGATCAGCGTTGAAAGTTTCAGTGCAGATTTTATGGGCATTTTCGGTAACAAGGAACAAATTACGCCTTTTCTGGATTCATTGGCTAGCCATAGTCTTTTGTTTACCAATTTATACGCTACGGGTACGCGCACGGTACGCGGATTAGAAGCACTTTCATTATGTATTCCACCAACACCTGGACAATCTATTGTACGCAGACCGCACAATGAGCACTTGTTTTCCCTAGGAAGAGTATTCAGGGAAAAGGGTTATGAAAGTAAATACATTTATGGTGGCTACGGATACTTCGATAACATGAATTATTTTTTCTCCAACAATAGCTATGAGGTAGTGGACCGTGTGGAGCTGAAGGATGATGAAATTGACTATGAAAATATTTGGGGAATTGCGGATGAAAACCTGTTTGATCTGGCTACCAAAGAAATAGACAAAACAGTAGCAATAGGTAAGCCGATTTTTGCTCATATCATGACAACCAGTAATCACAGACCTTATACCTATCCAGATGGTAGAATAGATATACCATCCCATACGGGGCGGAATGGCGCAGTGAAGTACACCGACTATGCGATTGGTAAGTTTATTAAAAAGATTAGGAAAAAATCCTGGATTGAAAATACGCTGGTGATTATTGTGGCAGATCACTGTGCTTCTAGTGCAGGTAAAACGGAATTGCCGGTGGACAAGTATCACATTCCTATGCTTATCTATTCACCTGGGTTTATTGAACCAGGTATTATGAATCGTTTGATGAGTCAAATTGATATAGGGCCAACCGTTTTAGGGTTGTTGAAATTTTCTTATACAAGTAAATTTTTTGGCTACGATATGGCTACTCTTGAACCAGGAAGGGAACGTGCTTTCGTAAGCACCTACCAGAGCTTGGGATTTATAAAGGGCAATGAACTTGTGGTTTTAATGCCGCAAAAGGAGACAATGTATTTTACGCTGCATGGCAGTGAACAGACAGAACATGGGCCTGTTGATACAACCCTGCTTCAGGAAGCCATTAGTTGGTACCAGACAGCAAGTGCTTCTTTTAAAAATGGATTGATGAAATAGCATCACATTTATGAACTATCGCGTAATGGGATGTGCTATATTAGTTTTAATCTCAATACAAAATAGAGTACAGGCACAAAGTGACACCTCACACTACCTTTACGATGGTGATGGTTTTGTATATGCTAAGCCCAAAAACTTTTCTTTTATTACCTCATTGCCCCCACAGACCTTTAGCAAAGGTGCCAAACAAACTTTTCAGAGAAAAAGTGTCATAGCGCTTTCTGTCATTACAGGATCCACTTTATTGCTTATTCCCTTAGATCAATCTATTAATGATGGCATATTTCGATTATCACAAAGAATAAATCTGGATCCAGAAAGAAGATACAAAACACTAATAGGTTTTGATGTTGGCAATATGGAAGTGAATGTTTACGAGGTTCCTCAAAATCTTAACACCTTTTTTTATTCCATCGGGGAAGGATCAACAAGTATATTGATATGTACTGGGCTTTACCTTCATGGAAAAATTAAGCAGGATTACAAATCTCTTCATGTATCCAGTCAGCTTTTGCAAGCTCTACTGGCAGTAGGAATTACGACCCAATTTGTCAAACGAATTTCCGGACGTGAAAGTCCTTTCGTTGCTACTACTTCGGGAGGCCGATGGCAACCCTTTACCAATCCTGTTGTGTATCAAAGTAAAGTACCGAGCTACGATGCTTTTCCTTCTGGTCACCTTGCCACGATGATGGCTACAACGACTATCTTAACGCTCAACTACCCTGACAAGAAATGGATTCAACCTGTTGGTTTTAGCCTGATTGGTCTGGTAGGTTTGGCTATGGTCAATAATGGTGTGCATTGGGCCAGTGATTATCCGTTGGCGCTGGGCGTAGGTTATCTTTTTGGCAAGGTCACTTTTAGCATGAACAGGTGGGTAAGAGGAGAATTGAAAAAGTGATAGGGAATGTTCCTTTGCGTTGTCCTACAGGCGGGATTCAGATTAAACATTACAGAAGGATTTAAATTAAAGGGCGCAGAGATTGATTGGAAAGCTGGAACCTGTTAATTTAAAGGGAATGAATCCATTTTCATGAATCTTTAAGATGATGACTTGTCCTACCCATAAACGATGTCATGCCACCTATGCATTGGCGGAAGAAGCACTGATAGGAGCTCATGTTGCTTATCGATACGGTAAAGGTAGTCGTCCGGTTGGTGTTTATCAATGTGACGAGTGTGGCCAATATCACCTCACTTCTCAGGGCGAGGTAAATCCCCGTTTACAAAAAATGCTGGAAGAAGGCCAGATACAAAAGCAAAAAGAGGCGAGCTGGTGGGAGGAAAAATTCAAAAGAAAATAATAGGCAATAAGGTAGTTTATTGAAGCGGCCATCTGTGGAAGTATTTTAGCTATCTTGTCACCAAGCCTGTGTGCAATGTGAATCGCAGTTGAAGATCATGAACAAAGCCAATCCATTTTTTAAGCAGGTTATTTTTCAGCGTGTCTGGAATCATCTCAAGAAGAATAATCCTGAGGAAACAATCAGCAATTATGATGTTGCCAAAGAGTTTTACAAGCTAAGGGTAACTGCAACCCATCTGTACAAGGATATTCTCTTAATTTCATTTGGGATTTTGTCGGCTGGCTTTGGTTTAAAAGGGTTTCTCTTACCCAATAATTTTATTGATGGTGGTGTTACTGGTATATCTTTGTTGGTCACTGCTGTTACAGGATTTTCGCTTCCCATTCTCATTTTAGTGATTAATCTGCCTTTCATGATTTTGGGTTATGCTCAAATCAGCAAATCATTTGCTTTTAAGAGCATAACTGCTATAGTTGGACTTGCCATTGCATTATCCATAATCGATTATCCTGTCATCACATCAGATAAATTATTGATTTCTGTGTTTGGTGGGTTTTTTCTTGGAGCTGGGATCGGATTGTCGATTCGAGGTGGTGGTGTGCTCGATGGCACTGAGGTGCTGGCCATCCACTTAAGCAGACGAACGGGATTAACCATAGGGGATATCATCCTTTTGTTCAATATTATGATCTTCTCCGTAGCTGCCTATTTACTTTCTATTGAAACAGCCCTTTATTCGATTTTAACCTATCTGGCGGCTTCCAAAACAGTGGATTTTATTGTGGAAGGGGTAGAAGAATATACGGGCGTCACTATCATTTCATCCCATAGTGAAGAACTCCGAAAAATGATAACCGAACGTTTGGGACGAGGTGTAACCATTTATAACGGCAAACGCGGTTTTGGCAAACGTGGTGACAACTTGAATCCTTCGGATATTATTTATACAGTAATTACTCGATTAGAAATAGCCAAACTTAAGGCAGAAACTGAGAAAATTGACCCCAATGCCTTTATGGTCATGAGTAGTATCAAGGACACCAAAGGCGGAATGATCAAAAAACGACCCTTGAAATAGGGAAAAAGTTTTTTTAAGGTTTTTATAAATCTGTATAATCTTTTTACATAAATTTATTTCTGTATTCTTCCCCGTGGTGGTATTCTGAAATTCGGAATTTTCTTTGGTTTTACATTCCATCCGAATTGTACCAAGGAGGAGTAGTCTTGGTTTTTCCCTTTCTTTTCTTGGTTTTTTTAAGGTAGGTCTGCATAGCGCTTGTACTGTGTTTATGGCAATTGGTCTGCATCAACTCTAAATATTATTAATCATTCATTGTATGGAAACCACTCCGAAAAAAATTAAGACACACCCGCTCACCTGGTTATTGATTATTGCCATTGCTGTAGCGACCGTCTGGATTGTTTATGACATTTTGTTTGATAAGCCAGAATTTCATGAGGGGGTAATTGTAAGCATGGAATATATACCGGGTAAAATGCAAAGCGGTCAATACCATATGGGCAGCCGTTCGCGCCCCCAGCTTATTTCCTCCCAGGCGCGAGACCGATGGATTGCTACAGTGAAAATGGATGACGGAAATATTTTTAAAGTAAATTGTAAACTGCATCATTTTGAAAACAAACAGGTAGGGGATGTGCTCAGGTTTAAGTCTTACAACGGAGGAAGTTTGGGAATCCATTACTTTGCCCATAATGATGAACTGGAGGATGCGAAGTAGGTTACCAACGATTCACGAATATTATCCCAATTACTCCACGGATACATTTGAAAGGTTTACCGGAATATGAAACCCTCCCTGAGTGGATCTTCGGGGTCCATGATAAAAGTATGTTTGCCGGTAATATAAGCTTTGCCTTCCACCTTCGGAATCACCGCTTTGTAGGGCCCAAATTGTGTCACTTCGTTTATACTGCACTTGAATGAACTGCCAACTATGCTCTCTATTACTATTGGCTCCCCTATTTTGATGTCGCCTCTGGCATAATGCAAGGCCAGGCGCCCGCTTACTCCTGTGCCTGTCGGACTTCTGTCTACTTCACCTTCTGCAAAAATGCATACGTTGCGACTGTTCGCCTGGGAGCTGGTGGCATCTCCAATGAAAATGGTTCCATAGAGAAAATTCAGATCGGGTTCGAAAGGATGTTTAAATATAAATTGCTCCATCACAGCCCTTTTGATGGCCATTCCCTTCTTAATCAATTCATCATGGTCTTTAGGGAGAAGGCCCACACCCGCCTTCCTGGCATTTACATACGCATAAAAAGCTCCACCATAGGCAATGTCATAGTTGATTTTGCCGAGACCTGGAACTTCCACTACTTGATCCAGGGCCTGAACGAAGGAGGGAACATTGATAAACGAAACGCTTTCCACCTTCGTGTTTTTAATATTTGCTGTAGCCCTGATGAGTCCAGCCGGGGAATCGATGTTCACTTGGGTGATCGGGTGTTTAATAGGAATCATCCCGCATTCCAGTACTACCTTGGTGACAGCAATAATTCCATGACCACACATGGTGCTGTATCCTTCGTTGTGCAAGAACAGTACTCCAAAATCTGCTTCCTCTGTTACAGGTGGAGTAATGATACAACCGTACATATCGGCATGCCCTCTTGGTTCCCACATCAGCGCTTTTCTGTATTGGTCGAGATGGGTTTTCATGAACCTTCTCATTTCAAGAATGGTACTGCCTTCAAGTGGAGGGAGGCCACCAGTGATAATTCTGAGTGGTTCTCCACCGGTGTGCGCATCAATGGTGGTAACCTGCATGCTTTCCGAAGAGGGATGCCATGAGGCCAGCTTTAATAGATTATCTTCTGGCATTAGAAATCAATTATAGGTGACTAGGGTCATTTAAAATAAAATAATATTTGGCTAATATTGATTTAATATACTAATCCTTGTCACAATCTCTATGAGAGGAATCCTCAAAAGCTTTTCGCTAATTATTAACTATAAGACATTTATAGTCACCTTTTTGTCGATTGTCAGCACTTATTTTTGCTATCGACTGAATCTTGTTGCCAGCTTTCCCGACATGTTGGTAGGGGTGGCCATTGTATTTCCTGTTGTATTTTCCATTGGGTCGGCATACAACAGACGAGAAAATGCCTTGCAGCGTCTTGCTGACTTTAAGGGTCACGCCATCGCACTTTATTATGCTACCCGTGATTGGACAACCGACAAGAGCAGCGACCTGCCACAACGGACCCGAGAATTGATCACTGAATTGTTCAGGCTGATGAGGGACATGTTGGCAGAAAGAAAAATGGAGCACTGGCACGACAATGAAGTAAAATTGTATCAATTGTTTTCAAGGCTATCTTCCTATACCATGGAGATGCGTGGCCTGGGTGTACAGAGTGGTGAGATTTCCAGGGTGAGCCAATATGTGAGCAAAATGATCATTGCCTTTGATAACATGAAGGTGATTCACAATTATCGTACTCCGGTTACGCTAAGGGCCTACAGCAAGGTCTTCATTTACGTTTTCCCTATTATTTACGGGCCGTATTTTGCCAACAGTTTCAATACGTATTCACCTCAGCTGGTATATGTAATGCCAATTTTATACAGTTTCATTCTGGTGAGCCTTGACAACATTCAGGATCATTTGGAAAACCCCTATGACAATGTGGGTGAAGACGATATTGATATCAATGCCGAGGCTACTGACAGACTTTTAGACTAGTTGGGGCAGTCGCCTGTTTTGGCGATGGCTTCCATGTATCCAAGCTCCAATGCTTTGTTAAAATCATCGCAAGCTCCTGGCAGGTTACCCTGACTTTTGCGGGTGATCCCTCTGTTATAGTAAGCAGAGGCATAGGATGGGTCTAGGCGAATGGCTTCATCAAAATCAAGAAGTGCTTCTGCGCCCATTCCTGCCTCATCTTTTACATTTCCGCGCATCACATACGCCTCCAGAAATTGATTGTCCATCTCCAGTGTATGGGTAAAATCACTGATAGCATTCTTAAAATCGTGTTCTAGATAATAGACCAAACCCCTGTTGAAGTAGTAATCGGCTTGCGCACCTAGTTCTATGGCTTTGGAATAGAAACCAATGGCCTGGTCGTAATCTGAGAGATTGGAATAGTAATTGGCCATGCCATAATAGGGCCCGGCCAGCGTGGGTTTGAGATCGATGGCCCTGGAATAATCCAATACAGCACTGTCCGCATTTCCAATAGAGTTCCATGCATCTGCCCTCAGCTGGAAGGCTTCAGCATAATCCGGTTTTGTGGTCACTGCCATTGTAAAATCTTTAATGGCATTTTTATGCTGATTCACACTCAGATAGGCATCACCTCTATAGTAATACAATTCAGGGTCAACTTCTTTCGTAAGCTCAATGGCTTTTGAATAGTCCAAAATGGCACCTTCAAAATCATCAATGTTGAATTTACTGCTCCCCCTGGTGTAATAGGCATCGGCATTGTTATTATCCATGGCGATAACAGAATCCAGCAGACTTATGGCTCCTTTGAAGTCTTCTCTGTCAAACCGAAGCGAAGCTTCTTCATAGAGTGCCTTGCTTGATTTACTGCAGGAAAACACTATTAAAGCCAGAATGATGACGGTTAACTTTTTGAGCATGTGATTTTATTTTTTTGCAGCAAGTAATCGTTTAACAAATTCATCCATTTGGCTATTCTCAATCCACCTCACAACCGCCACAATATCATTTTCCTGATCAACGTAAATCATGTTGGTGCCATTACCTATATGGACGAAAACTTTTTCGGGCGCACTGGGTAAAAACTTTTTGTTGGTATTCAAAAACCAATTCATAAATCCATAGGTAGGTTCAGGTGTAGAGGGTGTCTGTGCCCATTTGTTCCATTGTTCAGATACGATTTGTTGGTCTTTCCATTTTCCGTTACGCAGGGTGAGGTAGCCAAATCGTGCCATGTCGTAAGCGTGGATAAACATACCACCGCCCCAATGACCTCCACCACTTACAGATTGTACAGGTCGGCCGTCCAGTACGATCCATGAGTTTTCATAGCCATACCATCGCCACATGTTGCTGGCTCCGATGGGGTCCATGATATTTTCCTTCAATACTTCGGGTAAGGGTTTTCTCCATACGCTCAAAGCTGCAAGTGCCAGTGCATTTACCCGCGTATCGTTGTATTCGTATACCGTTCCGGGTTGGTTTCTCTTGGTGAGCCATTCTCCATATTGCTGGCTGGGTCGGTCAGCCCAGTCTGGTTTTCCCCACAATGTTCCTTCCCAATCACTATTCTGCTGTAGCATCTGCTTCCAGGTAATGGTGCGATTGTGAGGTGTAGCAAATAAATCCATTAGATCGGTCTTGTCAAATTCGTTGGCTTTGTCTCTTGATGGTTCTGGATTGTAAACTAAAATAGGAGGGACATATTGGTAAACTTCATCATCAATGCTTCGGATTAATCCACGGTCGTAAGCCAGTCCAACTACGCTGGACAGAAAACTTTTGGTTACGCTGTGCGTCATGTCTACGCGCCAGGGCTCACCCCATTCGGCAATAACATAACCATTTTTAATAATGATGCCGGTTTGGTCACCCCTGTCCTTAATAGGTCCTATGGCATCGCCAAAAGGCTCTCTACCAAAACTGCGATAATGATTGAGTTTGAGGTTGCGAGGTGCGCTGGCATCGCTGGCAATGGCAAAGTCAACTGCTTCTTTTAATAAGGCAGGATCCATTCCTACATCAGCGGGTTGTTTGGTTTCCCATTGCTTTTCGGGGTAATAAACAGAAGGAGTGATTGACTTGCTTCTTTTTTGCGCAAAGCTTGAAAAGGCAACCAATATAACAGCTACCAAAAGACAAAAGCGATAAATCATTGAATTCACTTTAAATGAGATATCAATTTAGTAAAAACGAGTTACCTCCACTAATGGTGGGAGGTTAGCTGTCCATTTGATGGCGACTTTCTACAGTATATATTATTTCACAGCAGATTTTAATGCAATGCCCAATTCGTCAAGCTGTTCCTTAGCAATGGTTGAAGGTGAATCGATCATCACGTCTCTACCTGCATTGTTTTTGGGGAATGCAATGAAGTCGCGGATAGAGTCAACACCTCCAAAGATGGAGCACAGACGATCGAAGCCGAAGGCAATGCCTCCATGCGGGGGCGCGCCATATTCGAAAGCTTCCATCAAAAAGCCGAATTGTTTTTTTGCTTCCTCATCGGTGAAGCCCAGTTTCTTAAACATCAGCTGTTGTGTGGGTCTGTCGTGGATACGAATGGAGCCACCACCTATTTCAGTTCCGTTGATCACCATGTCGTAGGCATTGGCACGAACTTTTCCTGGATCGCTGTCCAGCATAGGAATGTCCTCGCGCTTGGGTGAAGTGAACGGATGGTGTTTGGCATGAAATCGCTTTGTGTCTTCGTCCCATTCAAACAGGGGAAAATCCAATACCCAGAGCGCAGCAAATTTATTTTTATCGCGAAGCCCAAGCTGGCTGCCCAGATGCAAACGCAAATCGCTCAAACCCTTTCTTGTTTTTTCCTCTTCACCTGACATGATCAGCATCAGATCGCCAGGGGCTGCATCCATTTTTTCTGCCCAGGTTTTTAAGGCTGCTTCATCGTAGAATTTATCAACAGAAGATTTGAATGTGCCGTCTTCATTGTATCGTGCGTACACCAGGCCTTTGGCACCCACTTGTGGTCGTTTTACATAATCAGTGAGCTCATCAATTTGTTTTCGTGTATATCCTGCACAACCTTTGGCGTTGATCCCTACTACTAAAGGGGCATCATCAAATATTGAAAATCCTTTTCCTTTGGCCACCTCATTTAATTCTACGAATTTCATCTCGAATCTGGTGTCGGGTTTGTCAGATCCGTAATATTTCATGGCATGATCGTAAGACATGCGAGGAACTGCCGGGATGTCAATGCCTTTTACATTTTTAAACAGGTGACGTATCAAGCCTTCAAAAACATTAAGTATGTCTTCCTGCTGGACGAAGGCCATCTCGCAGTCGATCTGAGTAAATTCCGGTTGACGGTCGGCTCTGAGGTCTTCATCCCTAAAACATTTTACAATTTGATAGTAACGATCAAAACCTGATACCATCAATAGTTGCTTAAAGGTTTGGGGGGACTGGGGGAGGGCATAGAATTCTCCTTGATTCATCCGTGAAGGAACCACAAAATCACGGGCACCTTCAGGAGTTGACTTGATCAATACGGGTGTTTCTACTTCGATAAAATTTTGCCCGTCAAGATACTGTCTGGTTTGCTGTCCCATTTTGTGACGCAATTGTAAACTTTCACGTACAGGATTTCTTCTCAAATCCAGATAGCGGTATTTCATGCGCAGGTCGTCACCACCATCGGTATCATCTTCGATGGTAAATGGAGGTGTTTTGGATGGGTTAAGTATTTCAATCTGGTCCACTCGAATTTCAATATCGCCAGTGGCCATTTTGTTGTTTTTGGATTGTCGTTCTACCACCGTGCCAACGGCTTTAATGACGAACTCACGTCCGCATTCGCGTGCTGTTTGAATCAGGGCTTCAGCCGATTTACCTTCTTCCAGGAATAACTGGGTGATACCATAGCGATCTCTGAGATCGACCCATAGCAAACTGCCCTTGTCACGTACTCGTTGTACCCAGCCAGTCAGGGTTACTTGTTGATTAACATTCTCTATCCGCAGTTCACCGCATGTGTGAGTCCGTAGCATGTAATTTTGTGTTAAATTTGAGTGTGCAAATTAACAAAAGGTTGAGCGTTTATGCGTCTCCGGCCTTGAATTAATGCCATTTCTAAAAGGTCTCCCGACTGCGGGCTGCTTTGGTCTCATTTATGCTTAAATAACACTATGATAAAAATCGGATTGCTCATATTTCTGTTTTTCAATATTAATGAAGAGGGTCACAAGCTGGTCAAAACAAAGATCACCAATAACATTACGGTCTCTATTCCAAAGGAATTGATGGCCATGACCCCCGAAGACATCGCCTTGCGTCATCCATCTGTTAGAAAACCCATTGCTGCCTTTACCGACCCGGACAGGGTTATTGATTTTAGTATAAAAACAAGCGCAACACAATGGCCTGACGCCAACATAGAGATGTCTCAGCAATTTTTCAAAGCTGGAATTTACAATCTGTACGACCGGGTAGAGATGATTGAAGAGGGCATCCGGGAAATCCACCATAAAAAATATATCTATTTCGAATTTGATTCCAGAATAAACGGAGACAGAAGGGCCATCGGAGATCAGGAAGCGATCGTCAAATATTCTTATGTGCTTTATCTGGTCGAAAAGAACAGAACATTGGTGATAACGTTTACCTGTCCTGATCAAATGAAAAGTGAATGGCAGGAAACAGCCCGTGCTGTAATGAACTCCCTCAAAATAAAGTGATGATCAAGAAGTTTGGGGCAAAACAACTTGCCTGATTAAACCATGCATATGGACCTGTATACAGATGAGTATTTCATGCGTGAAGCACTAAAAGAAGCCAACAAAGCCTTTGAAAATGGGGAGGTACCCGTTGGCGCAGTGGTGGTGTGTAAAAACAAAATCATTGCCAGGGCACACAATCAAACAGAACAACTGACCGATGCAACGGCTCATGCCGAAATGCTGGCGATTACCTCAGCCTCCAACTATCTTGGTTCAAAATATTTGAGTGAATGTATTTTGTTCGTAACGCTGGAGCCTTGTATGATGTGCGCTGGGGCATTGCACTGGGTACAATTGATGAAACTTGTATATGGAGCCTCAGACGTGCAACGGGGCTATTCATTGTCCAAAAGCCCGGTGCTACATCCAAAAACGACTGTTGTTAAGGATATAAAGCAGGAAGAATGTAAAATGCTGGTCGATAATTTTTTTAAGCGTATTAGAGAGTAGCCAAATTAGATCGTTGTCATATTGTCAATTAATCGACAAATTGCCAATTGAAAAAGTATCTATACAACTAATAAAAGAATGCCCTATGGCTATGGAATTAAAAGGAAGAGTGATACAACTGCTTCCCCTGCAATCAGGAATGGGAAAGAAGGGACAGTGGAGAAAGCAAGAATTTATTGTAGAAACGCAGAGTCAGTATCCTAAGAAAGTATGTCTTTCTATATGGGGAGATAAAATTGACCAGTTTGGTGTCACTGAGGGAGATGAGGTGAATGTAGCCGTTGACTTGGAGAGCCGTGAATACAATGGAAGATGGTACACCGAAGCACGTGCCTGGAAGGTAGAAAAAAGTGGAAATGGCAGTAACGGAGGGGGTTCATATTCACCACCGCCACCAATGGATGAGCCCATGGGCTCGGGAGGATCAGACGATTTGCCTTTCTAGTAACAAAAAAGCCCCACTGAGTGGGGCTTTTTATTTATGCTTTTTCCTTTTGATGTACTTTCTTTTTCTTGTCCTCCACGCGTTTACCGCTTCGGTGTTCACCCAGAATGATTACATCCTTTGTGTTTTCATATTGCTTTACGGCCTGCATCATCTCCTTTTCTGAGTCTCGGATGATAATAATTCCAGACTTTGCTCCCTTGTTGCGAATTTCAAGATAAAAACCATCCTTCTTCTTCTTGGGTAATATAGGGGGTCTTCCCATAGCTTAGCTTAATTTATTGTGAAACAATCCAATTTTCAATGATAAAACTCCTTCGTGGCAGGTTTGGTTCGGAAGGTGTGTCTGTGTTTTGATAGGCTTAATTCTTACTGTTAAAATAAGTCGTGCAAAATTAAGCATTTTACTGCTAATTTCCTTGTTTTTCTTGAAAATAAGCCCTATTCGCCCACAGTGGCCTTAATGGATGTTTTTAATGAAATAATTTAATTGGTTGAAGGTGATTTGATCCCCCGCCTGCAGACCCATCATTTGGTTACCCAATGGAGAGGCCGGTGAAAGACAAATACAATCGATCCCGTCTATGGCTACCTTACCGGCACTTATTGATAAATAAAACCAGCCATTATCAGTTTCAATCAAGCTTCCCAATCGAGCTTTGGGGCTCAAAGTTTCGCTGCTCAACTCATTGAGCAGCTGTTTAAGTTTGTTGGCTTCTGCCAATTGGGTAGTACTTTTTTCGATCTCAAGCTGTGCCATGGCCCTTCCTGTTTCGTATTTATCGCCTGCACTGCTTTTTGTCTCTTGGTTGGCACTGGATTGCGCGTTTCGAATAACATTTTGAGCTAAAGCTATTTTTTCATCCACCCATTGGTGACAGTGGGCATATAGTTTTTGTTTCAGGCTCTTCAAGATGCTTCAGGATTATTTTCTCCGGAAAATAAAACAATCTTTGAATTGCTCCATCCCGATTTTTGGATAATAATTCACAGCTGCCGGTGCTGCTAATAGTATCAAAGTAGTAAGTTCTCCTGAAACTTTGTGGGTTTCATCAATCAATCTTTTGCCAATGCCTTTCTTTTGATAGTCTTGATCAACAGCTAAATCCGACAAATAGCAGCAGAAAGAAAAATCTGTTAATGCCCTTGAAACACCTACTAACTTTTTGTTGTGCCATGCCGTTACAAGCACGTTGCCGTACTCCAACATTTTGGTTATTCGCTCGATACTGTTGACAGGTCTACGTTCGTCAAGGGTAGAGCGTTTTAAAACATCAATGAATTGATCAGGTGAAATTTTTACATCAGATCGATAGGAGATATTTTTCATACATGGTTATTTCAATCAACAGATATAAGGATTTTTCCGAATTGATCCCCTTGATCCATCTTTGTAAAAGCTTCCTTAATGTTTTCCAGGCTGTAAGTGGAGTCTATGATGGGTTTGAGTTGATGTCTATGTACAAAATCAAGCATGGAGAGAAACTCATCTGTAGTTCCCATGGTCGTTCCAAAAATAGAAAGCTGTTTCCAGAAAAGTGTTTTAGGAGAAATGTCTGGGATCATACCTGCGGTACGACCGTAGATGACCACACGTGCGCCAGGGTAGGCCATTTCCAGCAATGCGCTGAACTGACTGCCACCAGCACTGTCAATAATTACGTCAAAGCCGCCTGCTTCTTTAGCAATCTTTTTTGTCCATTCTGGATCTTTGTAGTTAAATGCTGCGGTTGCCCCCAAGGCCTTTGCCTTCTTCATTTTCTCTTCCGATCCGGATGTAACGTAGGCTCGGGCACCAAAAGCCAGCGCAAATTGCATGGCCCATAGTGCTACTCCACCGCCAATGCCGGTTATCAAAACTTTTTCTCCTGGTCTGAGCCGTGCCTTTGTAAATAAAGCCCTGTACGCAGTAAGCCCCGCCAATGGTACAGCAGCAGCTTCTTCTAAAGTGAGGTGTTCAGGTTTTTCAAATATTTGTTTTTTTGATATAAGTACATAATCACCAAATGTTCCGTGAGCTGGATATCCGAGTATGCTAAAGGAGTGAGCTTGAACCGCAGGATTGTTGCCCCAACCAATGCCGGGATTGATCACCACTTCTTTTCCAATCAGGTATTGGTCAGCTTCGGCTTCAACAGCTTCCACTACACCACTGCCATCGGAACCAAGGATAACGCCACCAGGCATCGATTCAGTTTGTTCCTTCAACATCCATAACTCATGGTGATTGAGGGCAGCACTTTTTATTTTTACCAGTACCTGATCTTTGCCAAGTTTTGGTTTTTCGATTTCTTTAATGGAGAGTGGAGTATCTTTTCCGAGAAAAAAAGCAGCACGCATCAATCAACTATTTTACTTTGATGATATAATTCCAATCATTCCTGTCCTCTACTTCACCAGTTCTGATGTCGAGTAAGTGATTTTTTACCCTCACCTGAAAACTGTTGTCATCGGGAAGTGGAATGGTATAATCATTGCCATGTATGCGAATGGATTGAATTGGGGCTACTACTGCTGCTGTGCCTACACCAAAAGCCTCTGTAAGCGAACCATTTTGGAGTCCTTCTTCCAATTCGGTCAAACTTATCTTTCTTTCTTCTGTAGGGAAATTCATTTGTCGCGCAAGTGAAAGGATAGAGTCACGCGTAACACCATCAAGAATGGCTGTGTTGAGTGCGGGGGTAATTAGTTTTTCATTCATGACAAACATAACGTTCATCATACCAACCTCATCGATGTACTGATGGTCTTTATGATCTGTCCATAGTACCTGATCGAATCCTTCATCTTTGGCAACCAGGGTAGGATAAAAAGCCCCTCCGTAGTTTCCTGCACACTTTGCAAAGCCAGTACCTCCTTCTGCTGTTCGCACATAGTGATCTTCAACTTTAAGTTTATAGGGTTTACTAAAGTAAGGACCGACTGGTGTAGTCATGATTACAAATTTGTAAGTATCTGAAATTTTCACACCCAGGCGGGCTTCAGAGGCAAACACAACAGGCCTGATGTAGAGTGAGGCACCGTCAGTACCAGGGACCCAAAGGTGATCTAATTTCACCAGTTCGCTTAGCGCATTGGTAAACATCGCCTCGCTAATTTCTGGCATGCACATTCTGGCCAATGACTTATTCAATCTTGCATGGTGCTTTTTAAGTCTGAAAATATTAATGTTACCATCCATCATTTTAAATGCTTTCATGCCTTCAAATACAGATTGCCCATAATGAAGTGAAAGCATAGCCGGACTCATCGGAAGGTCTCCGTAAGGAATGATTTCCGCATCTTGCCATTTTCCGTTTGTATAATTAGCCACTACCATGTGATCGGAAACATATTTACCGAAATCAAGATGTTCAAAGTCGACTTTAGCAAGCTGCGACTGACTGGTTTTATTTATTCTCATTGTGGATTGGCTCATGGAAATATCCTTTTGTCTTAATAAATATATTTAAATGTTGTGGTTTTAGCGCCTGATGAGGTAATTAATAAGGGCACCTTTTTTTCATTTCATGCGCTATTGCCTTGGCGCCAACGTCTTCTTTCTTATTTAGTTCGCTGATGATGTTTTCATAATCTTCTTTTTCTCTGTTTTGAGACAATTTATAAGCAGCTTCTATATTGGTTATGTCGATTTCGAAAGCAACGATTCCGCGAATTTCTCTTTCAAGGTAGGAGGGCGTTAATTTCTCAACAGATACCGGGTTGATGGAATCAGCTTCGTAGTGATTGGTCAGTTCTTTAAGGGAAGCTTTTAGCTCATCCCCTTCAATGATTTTGATTTTCCCGTAGACATGAATGGCGATGTAATTCCAGGTAGGCACATTTTCATGGTTGTACCAAGAGGATGAAACGTAAGAATGTGGGCCAGAAAAAATTATCATTACTTCTTTATCGGAAGTGAAATGTCTCCACTGCTGATTTCCTCTTGACATATGACTGGTGAGTTTAGAGCCTTCCCTATTCAGGGTAAAGGGAATGTGTGTAGCCCATGGCCTTCCATTCACTTCATTGATCAATACTCCAAAACTATTTTTCCGAATGAAATCAAGTTGTTCCTCTCGATTTTCATTTCTATTGTATTTTGCGATATACATCTTAATCTATTTCTTTAAGTGCTTCAATGGTAATTTGAATATCCTTTTCCTGGGTTTGCCAATTGGATATAGCAGCCCTGATGGCGGGCACTCCTTTGTATAATGTAGGCGTAAAAAACACCCGTCCATCCTCTCTGATTCTGGCCAGATAGCCTTTTATGTCATCAAATGAAATTTCTTTTCTCTTCAAGGTAAAACAAACTACATTCATACGCACAGGAGAGAGTAAAGTGAATTTATCAGACGTTTCTATCCAATCCCCCAATAGTTTGGCCATGGCACAATTCCTCTCTATGATTTCTGCATATCCCTCCCTTCCGTAGGCCATCAATGTAAACCATGCCGGTAACGCTCGAAATCTTCTTGAATTTTCAGGTGTGTAATGAAAGTAATCCGGACTAACATCAGGATCACCCAGATAAGCTGCGCTGTTTTGAAAAACCTTCAACTGCAATTTTTTATGTTTTGAAAACTGCATGGCTGAATCATAAGGAACGTTCAGCCATTTGTGACCATCTATAGTTATGGAGTCAGCATTATTAATGCCCTTTACATAGTGGGCATGTTTTTCAGACAATGCCGCAAACCCACCAAATGCCGCATCCACATGTAACCAGAAATTGTATTTCTTTTTTAATTCTCCTATGGCCACCAGGTCATCAAAGTCTACTGTATTGACAGTGCCAGCATTGGCAATAACAATGCAAGGCGTATTAATTTGCTTCAACGCCATTTCTAATAGGTCGACATCAATAGCCTCTCTGTTCTCAAGGGTATCAATTTTTTGAAGTGAATTTCTTCCAATGCCCAGCATGGACAATGATTTGAAGATGCTTGAATGAGCCGTACCGCTTAATACTTTAAAATTGAGGTTGAATACTCCTTCGTTGCTTATGTCTATTTGTGATTGCTCGCCAATCCATTGACGTGCAATGGCCAGATTGGTAAAATTGGAGACGGTTGCCCCTGTTACAAAGGTTCCAAAATAGGAATTGTCCAGCTCAAATAACTGCTTTAGAAAATGAATGGTCTGTCTCTCGAGTTGTGGTGCAATGGAGTCGTTGCTGCCAAATGCATTTTGATCGTAAGTACTTACCAGCCAGTCACCGGCCAATGCAGCTGGTGTTGTTCCTCCTGTTACAAATCCAAAATACCGAGGGCCATTACTATCAGCAATCTGGTGAGCATAGTTTTTGTAAAACAAATTCAGGGTTTCGATCGTGCCAATGCCCTTTACAGGGAGGTCTTTTAGTTCCAGATCATTGATATATCTTCCGGGGGGTAGTTGTTTAGTGGAGAAATATTTTTCGGCAATCTGCACCGTCTTGTCAAGCAGGGTGCCGATTGCTTCACGTTCTTTAAAAATGTTCATTATAGACTCTTTAGTAGATGCACGCTAGTCCTTTACCTACAGGTTGTACAGATGCTACCACCTCTTCCATTAATTCAGTGCCATGTGTTTTGCCTGCTATCCAGCCTACAAGGTCAATGGCAGCCAGACAGCCAGCTGCTGTAGCTATGTTGCCATGAGTAACAAGTGGCTTTTCCTCCACTTCAATTCCAAATGCTTGAAGGTCTTTTACTGCAGTGGGGTAGGTAGTGGCTGTTAAGCCATCCAGTAATCCAAGTGCGGCAAGCAGCAATGCGCCTGAACACATGGAGGCTATGATCTGCTTATCTGGATTAAGCTGAAACCGGTCCAGGTAAGCCTTGTCCTTGATTAGTCTTCTTGTAGTTTGGCCACTGGTAAATAAAACAACATCTGCATATTTGCATTCATCGATATTGCCATGCATTTGCTGGTTGATTCCAAACAAAGAAGAGTGAATAGGCTCTGTGCCTACTATTTTAACTTTCCATTCTTTATCTCTAAGTCTTATACGATTGAGTAAATCCCAGGCTAAATAAACATCTATATCTGTAAATTTTTCCCAGGCAACGATTACAGCAGTTCTTGTCATGATATTAAAGTGTTGAGTATTTGATTAATTCTTACCAAATGGTGATCGTCATGCTCTGCATCAAACATGGCCAGATCAACGGGGTTCATCATCACCTTTAATCTGGGATGTAATGATGATTTTTTCAAGTCTGCTTCGGATAGACTTTGGTAGGTTTTGAGGTTTTCGGCTCTGTTGTGTCTAAAAATATCGATTACTTCAGATATCGGCATTCCATTGTAATCTTTTGTGGGTTCAAATACAGCAGGAGATAATTGGGCAATTCCTGAAATCATTTCATTGATTCTTTTCCCTGCGATCTTATCCACTTCTGCCAGGTGACCAATGTTTTGTTTGACCGACCACTTACCTTCCAGTTTTTCAGATAAAATTTTCTCTGAAACATTCCTTACTTTTTGCTCCAGCCTCAACGTAGTAAAAGATAATCGCTCCAAAAAGAATGGGAGCATCCCAGGAGGCAATCCAAATTTAAACTCTCTTTCAAACCAAGGTGTAGCGTTCATCATTATTTCGAGATTATGGTTTATTGATTGACTCGGAGTAGCTAAAAATGCACCATCAACGATGAATATTACTACACCATCTTTGGTGGTTGATCGGTGCTTACTCATCTGATCACTAACATGATAACTCATGCCCGCTTTAAGAAGATGAGAAGTGCCATCTGCCAACTCAGAGATCAGTTCACCTTTAATACAATAAATAATATGACCTAGTTCACACCAATGATCAGCAATGTAACCGGGCGAATATTCTACCATTCTTATTCTCAACCCATCATATTGTAGTGTTCTCCAATAAGCCACCCCTTTTTCTCCAGGATGTTCAGTTACCGGAACATTATTCCAGTCGATGGTTTGAAACGGAATTGGAATCATCATCACTCAGGATTAGTTGAAAATTGTGATCGCCATAAATTTCTTAGTTGATATCCACGGTTGACGATATAGATGCCAGCAAGGGTAACACCAATGGCAATAACAATTCTCAAGTTTAATTTTTCACCAAGAACTAACCAACCCAGTACGATAGCCACTATGGGATTGATGTAAGCATAAAGTGTAACAATTGTTATAGGCAGATTTTTAATTGCATAAGAATAGCATGCATATGCAGCTACAGACCCTACTAAGATTAGATATACCAATGAATAAATAACGTTGTTGCTCCATTGAATGGTTTCGTAATTATCAAATACCAAGCTTACTGGCATTAAGAACAATCCACCGAAGACCATTTGCAAACCGGCATTAAGAAAGGGGTCACTATGTTGATTTTTTCGTTTCATCCATATGCTTCCACCTGCCCAGCCTAAGTTAGCGATGAAAATCATAATAATCCCTAAAGTGTAACCAGCATTAGTAAAGTCGGTAATATTTTCACCAAAAATCAGAATGATGCCACTTAATCCTATGGCCATACCCATTATAATAGGAAAAGTTGGTTTTTCCTCTTTAGCAATGAGAAGGTTAATTAAGATAACCCAAATGGGTACCATAGAACAAATGATGGCAGCAACTCCGCTGCTTACATGAATCTCGGCCCATCCCACCAGGCCGTTTCCCATCGTGATCATAAAAAAACCGCCAATGGCCTGATTTATTATTACTGACTTTGATGGGAGTTTCAGTTTTCCAACGGTGAGAAGTACACCCGTAAGCAGAATTCCAGCAATCAATTGGCGTAGACCACTAAATAGAAATGCAGGAAACTCTAAAACGCCTATCCGCAATGCGAGATAGGTAGTTCCCCAGGCAATACAAACCACGGCCAGTGCCAGATAGGGCAGTAAATTTTTTCTGTTCTCTGTCATTATTTTGGTAATTAATAATCAAATGAATTTGTTCTTTATTTTCTACAGTTCTACAATGACCAAAAAAGCTTGAAATTGGTTTGCTATTGATGTTTTTGACAGAACTCAAGATTTTAGGGTTCAAAATTGATGGTATTAACGGTGAAAAAACAGTTTCAGTTTTATTAATTTTGACCATATCAGTTTAAGCCATGGAAACTACACTGGAATTAAAGTCTGATCACCTGTACATGGAGGTGGCGGAACGAATTGAAAGTTTAATTGCAAAAGAAACCTTTAAAGTAGGGGATAAGCTTTTGTCAGTAAGAGCACTCAGTAAAGAGCAAGGAATAAGCCTTAGCACTGCATTTCAAGCTTATTACCATCTGGAAAGTAAGGGGTTGATAGAAGCCAGGCCGCAATCCGGCTATTATGTTAAGTTTTCTCCGAAACATGGAATGGAGGAACCTACTTGCTGCAAGTTGATTGAGGAAGTAGTTCCTGTCAGCCTTGATGAGATGATTTCCAGCGTGCATACTGACTTACGTACACGTTCCAAAATTCATTTTTCTGTAAGCACACCGGCTCCGTCATTACTCCCCACCGCCAAGTTAAATAAGGCAGTGATTCAGGCACTTCGCGATTCCGATGATAGCTGTCTTAACTATGAAGATTTTCAGGGGAATGTGGTGTTAAGACAACAGATAGCTAAATTATCATTCAATTGGGGAGGGGTATTGAGTGATGATGATATTGTAATTACCAATGGGTGTCTTGAAGCATTATCGCTTTGTCTCAAGGCAGTAACTCAGCCTGGTGATGCAGTGGCAATAGAAAGCCCTACTTACTATGGCATATTTCAGGTCATGGAAAGCCTTGGCCTTCATGTGGTAGAGGTGCCTTCTCATTCAGGAGATGGGGTAGATTTGAACTACCTCGAGGATGCGATTTCTAGATTTGATATAAAGGCTTGTTTGTTTGTTTGCAATTTTAATAATCCGCTAGGTAGTTTAATGCCAGATGAAAACAAACGACAGCTGGTAGAACTTCTCACCCGAAAGAAAATACCATTGATTGAAGATGATATTTATGGTGAACTTTATTTTGGGAAAACAAGACCTAAAACTTGTAAAGTGTATGACAAGGAGGGGATTGTCTTGCAATGTGGTTCATTTTCTAAATCATTGGCACCAGGATATAGAATAGGGTGGGCAGTTCCGGGTCAATACAAAGAACGCATTATTGCCTTGAAAAGAATGAATAATGTTTCTACCAACACATTGCTACAGGAGGCGCTGTCTATTTTCCTGCAAAAGGGGAGATATGAATTGCATTTGCGGCATTTGAGAAAGGCACTTCATACACAATGTTTAAGGTATAGTCAGGCGATATCTGAATATTTTCCTGAAGACACTAAAGTGACGCGGCCACAGGGAGGCTTTTCCTTGTGGATAGAAAATCATGAAAAGATTGACGCATTTAAGCTGCATAAACGAGCACTAAAGCATGATATAGGAATAGCCCCTGGACATATTTTCTCCACTCAAGGTCAATTTCAAAATTATTTTAGGATTAGCTATGGGTTACCATGGACAGATCACATTGACCATGGTATCAAGGTATTGGGTGATCTGATTAAAAAGTTTTAAACGGAAATTGGTAAACTTTTTCTACCAAGCCTTAGTTAGTATATTTGAAGATATATAACATTTAATACTCACATTTAAACATAATTACAAATGGCTTTTACACTCCCTAACCTTCCATACGACTTTAATGCATTGGAACCTCACATCGATGCACGTACTATGGAAATTCATCATGGCAAACATCACAATGCCTACGTTACTAATCTGAACAATGCAATTGCAGGAACAGATGCTGAAAAACTTAGCATAGAAGAAATTTGTAAGAACATTTCCAAGTACCCGGTGGCTGTAAGGAATAATGGTGGCGGACACTATAATCATAGTTTATTTTGGACAGTAATGAGTCCCAAAGGAGGTAGTCCTTCTGGTGCGCTGGCCGATGCAATTAATGCAGCATTTGGAAGTCTTGATGAAATGAAGGCGAAATTCAATGCCGCAGCTGGTGGTCGCTTTGGTTCAGGATGGGCATGGTTGATCAAAGATGCAAGTGGAAAGCTTGTCATCACCAGTACACCCAATCAAGACAATCCTTTGATGGACATTGCTGAAGTAAAGGGAACACCCATTCTTGGCCTGGACGTATGGGAGCATGCTTACTATTTGAATTATCAAAACCGCAGACCAGACTATGCAGCTGCATTTTGGAATGTGGTCAACTGGAATGAAGTAGCAAAGCGTTTTGGTGCTTAATGACGTTGTTGCTGTGCTAACTGCAAATAAAAAGGCCTCGAAAGAGGCCTTTTTATTTTATTACGTTTTTCTTATTCCTATCGTTTAATTACATAACTCAATCCTATCCTCACTCCAAATTCAGTGGAGTTGAGATAGAAATCCCCCATACCTTCCAAACGAAGGTATTGCGACAAGGCTTTAGCATAGCCACCTCCCAGAGTCACATCGTTGGCACCGATCAGCCCTCTGAATCTCAAAAAGATATTGTCATTAGCGTACCACCTTGCACCCATCATAAATGAGTTTTTTTGATCTGTCCAGATTTCACCACCTACTCCTACTGCAAAATGGCGTGCAACAAAAAAATTGGCTTCTACACCAACCTGAGATTTTTCAAAAAGACCTGTATTATCAGTTTTTATAAAGTCCAGGGCACCACTCAGCATGATGTCACTTGTGCTTTGTGCTCTGGCCAGGTGTCCCAATCCGAAGACCAGCATTACGATCAAAAAATTCTTCATAGTCAACTCTTTATAAAATTTAGTGTTTATTCAGGAACAAATTTAGCTTCTTTCCTCAATCAGTTTCTGTAAAGCCAGGTATTCATCTCTCAGTCGGGCAGCTTCAATAAACTCAAGTTCTTTGGCTGCTTTTTCCATTGATTTCCTGGTCCTTTCCACCATTTTCTTTAGTTCTTCAATGCCTAGGTAAGCAACAACAGGGTCTGCCGCTAATGATTTTTCTTCATCCTCAATGTAGTAACGCTTGGTGGTTTTTTTGGAGTCGGCAACTTTGGTTTGATCCATGATGGCCTCTTTGGACTTGAGAATTGTCTTAGGAGTAATGCCATGCTCCAGGTTGTAATCTTGTTGTGTTTTTCTTCTGCGATTGGTCTCATCAATAGCCAGTTGCATCGACTCGGTTATTTTGTCTGCGTACATGATAACTTTACCGTTTTCATTTCTGGCTGCTCGACCTATAGTTTGAACGAGAGATCTTTGGTTACGCAAGAAGCCCTCTTTGTCAGCATCCAGGATAGCCACTAACGATACTTCAGGGAGATCCAAACCTTCTCTGAGTAGGTTCACCCCAACGAGCACATCAAAAACACCCAGCCTAAGCTCACGAAGTATTTCCACTCTGTCGAGTGTTTGAACCTCAGAGTGTATGTAGCGACATTTTACATTGGCACGTTCCAAAAATTTGGTGAGCTCTTCTGCCATTCTTTTAGTAAGTGTGGTTACCAATACGCGTTCGTGTTTTTTTACTCTTTCATCAATTTCCTCCAGCAAGTCGTCAATTTGGTTTTTGCTAGGCCTTACATCAATTTCAGGATCCAATAAGCCTGTAGGCCGGATCAACTGTTCAATGACCACACCATCTGATTTTCGCAACTCATATTCTGCCGGGGTAGCACTAACATAAATTACTTGATTGAGAATACTTTCAAACTCGTTAAAAGTTAGCGGGCGATTATCCATTGCTGAGGGTAGTCGGAATCCGTAGTCAACCAGATTGACTTTGCGTGATCGGTCCCCTCCCCACATGGCTCTAACTTGTGGAACAGTAACATGACTCTCATCGATTACCATTAAAAAGTCATCAGGAAAATAATCGATTAAACAAAAAGGCCTTGCGCCAGCTTTTCTTCTATCAAAATACCTCGAATAGTTTTCTATACCACTGCAATAGCCCAGCTCACGCATCATTTCAATATCAAACTCTGTGCGCTCCTTAAGACGTTTGGCTTCCAGGTGTCTCTTTTCTGAGGTAAACATATCTACCTGTAAAACCATATCGTCCTGGATTTCACGGATAGCTTGCTGGAGCATGTCCTTTCCAGTCACAAAAAGATTGGCAGGAAATATAACTGCCATCTTTTCATCGGATATTTTCTTACCTGTAAAAGGATCGATTAATTGAATGGCTTCTATTTCATCTCCAAAGAAATAGATGCGCACAGCGTAATCGGCATAGGCCAGAAAAACATCAACTGTATCTCCTTTTACTCTAAAAGTACCACGTTTAAATTCTGCCTCCGTTCGGCTGTATAAAATATCCACCAACCCAAACAGTAATTGATTTCTGGGAATGGATTCACCAGCGGTAAGTTGAATTCTGTTTTTTCCGAATTCCTCCGGATTACCAATTCCATAGATGCAGGAAACTGATGCTATAACAATTACATCCCTTCTTCCAGAAAGCAACGAGGAAGTGGCACTTAGGCGAAGTTTTTCTATTTCTTCATTGATGGATAAATCTTTTTCTATGTACAGTCCAGTACTTGGAAGAAAGGCTTCGGGCTGATAGTAGTCATAGTAGGAGATAAAATACTCAACAGCATTATCCGGAAAGAATTGTTTAAACTCTCCATAAAGTTGAGCGGCTAATGTTTTGTTGTGACTTAATACCAGAGTGGGTTTGTTTACCTGGCTGATAACGTTGGCAATAGTAAAAGTTTTACCTGATCCCGTAACCCCTAAAAGGGTTTGGTGTTGCTCCCCCGCAAGTAGTCCGGAGGTTAATTGTTGAATTGCAGTGGGTTGATCTCCGGTTGGTTCGTATTCACTCGTAAGTCTAAATTCCATTCCTGCTAACTGTTGTACTTTTTCTGCAGGCTCAGTTATTCCATATTGCCCAAGCTTTCTCGGCTTGTATGTGCAGCATTTCCAAACCATTTTTAAATGTAGCTCCACGCATCTCAGCCTTTTGAATAAACTGTGTCCGTGCCGGATTATAAATCAAGTCGTAAACAAAATGGTTGGGTGTAAGTTGTTCGTACTTTATTGATGGGTATTCTGTTGTTTTGGGAGACATACCCAGCGGTGTGGTATTGATAACAAGATTACAGGCCGATATTTCTTCTGTATTTTTCAGCTCTTCATAAGTGAAATCAGCTTTTACTTTTTCTCTAGAAACGAGTTTAAAAGGAATATTTAACTCCCTTAATGCTTGCTGAACCGCTTTGGAGGATCCACCTGTACCTAAAATGATAGCGGAGGAACCTTTGGGATTTGGGAACCATTTACTCAACGTCTCCTTAAAAGCAATACTGTCGGTATTGTAGCCATAGAGTACTCCTTCTTTTATTTTAATAACGTTTACAGCACCAATTTTTTTAGCCGCTTCGTCTATTTCTTTCAACATAGGAACCACTTTTTCCTTATAAGGAATAGTAACGTTCAATCCGCACATATCCGGATTATCTTTGATGAGCTGCTTTAGGTCATCGATATGTTTAAGCTCATACAGATCATAGTGATAATCTCTTAATCCTTCTCTAAAGAACTTTTCATCAAAGTAATTTTTGGAAAAGGAATGACTAACTGTTGAACCTATTAAACCAAATTTCTTTTCCATACTAATGTTTTGTTTTAAATGCAATCGCAAGTTTCTCTACAAACACCACGATTAAAATACCAAGAGCAACAAATAGAATAGCGTAAAATATTTGAGGATCGTTTCCTGTTTTATCCAGGTATTGACCAGGCCATATGCTTTGGTCAATGGAGGGTACTTGTTTTCCTTCATGATTGAGTCTAAACGAAACAACTTCTTTCCAGGGCCAAACTTTATTTAATGAACCAAGCATAAAACCTGCTAGCAAAGCTAGAGTAGGAAACCGATAATGTTTCAATATCCAGCTTAAAAATCTGGAAAAACTCAAAATCCCCACTATGCAACCCAAAACGAACACTCCAACCACCAATAAATTCATTTCTACCAATGATTTAATGATGTATTCGTATTTCCCAAGAAGCAAAAGAATGAAGGCGCCTGAAATACCTGGTAGAATCATTGCACAAATGGCCAGTGCACCGCAAAAAAAGATAAAAGACAAATTGGATGGAGTTTCAGCAGGTGAAACAATGGTAATCCAATAAGCAATGGCCATACCTATTATTCCTAAAAAAGCAGAAGTGATAGACCATGTTTTGATTTCTCTTAGTATCAGCGGGGCAGAAATCAATATCAGACCAAAAAAGAAAGACCATACCTGAATCGGATAAACGATAAGGAGATAATTCATCAGTTTGGCAAGAGAAAGCAAACTGGTAATGATGCCACCCAGCACAAATAGGAGAAAGTTGCCATTTATTTTTTTCCAAAACGCTTGAAGTTCAAGCTTCATGATAAGCTTAAAGGATGCAACATCTAAACTTCGGATGGATTCAATCAGTTCTTCATAAATCCCTGTGATGAAAGCAATTGTTCCCCCTGAAACGCCAGGGATGACATCTGCTGCACCCATTCCTATTCCTTTTAGATAAAGAAATAAATAATCTTTAAAACGTCTCAATTGAAATTAATCTGCGTGAAATGGAGGTGCGTTATTACTTCTTTTTTGTTCTAGACCCAGAAAATGAAGGAAAGTGTCTCCTCTCAATCCCAATCTTAAAGTTTCTAACGGAATGACTTCGTTTGGAGCAATATTACCCAGGTTTACATTGGCGCCAAGCAATTTAATAAACCAGACTTGTTGTGCTTTCTGTGGAGCTTCCCAAATAATCTTTTCAAATGGGATTTTGGTTAGAATTTCCTGAACCAAACCTGAGCGTACTTCACCAGTAGCACGGAACAGCCCTACGTTTCCACTTTCTCTGGCTTCACCAATTACTTTCCAGGCTCCTGCATCGAGTTCCTTTTGCATCAAATCAATCCATTGGTAAGGAGGGATTATTTTTTCTGCATCTTTCGAACCTACTTCTGATAGCACTGTTACCTGTTCAGATAGTTTGGCGATATAATCTAATTTCTTGTCGTGATCCAATTCAATTGAGCCATCGGAAACTTCAGCGAAAGCCATATTGTACTTGTCCAATACTCTCCGGTAATCATCAAATTGATCTCTGATAATAAAAGCTTCAAAGAGGGTGCCTCCAAAATAACAGGGGATACCAGCATCTTTATAAACTTTAAGTTTTTCTTTTAGAACAGGGGTTACATAAGATGTTGCCCACCCCAACTTCACAATGTCGATATGATCTGCAGAGATGGAAACAAAGTCCTCTACCTCCCGTACACTAAGGCCCTTATCCATTGCCATAGTAAATCCAACTTGCCTGGGCTTCACGGTTCGCTCAGGCAGATTTTTGAGTGCGTAGTTCATTAGCGGTTTTCTTTTCTAAATTGATCGATAATCTTAAAGAGTGCCTTCTGGGTTTCTGGCTTAGGAAAAAAATCAAATAACATTTTATGGCCTTCAAAATCCAAAATTAACGCATTTTCAAGATAATTAAAGGCCTCTTTGAATTTGCCATCCTCAATTTGATAAACTGCCATACGATACAGAAAGTCCGGCTCGTTGGGAAGTTCCCCTAATCCTCTGTCCAACACTTCTATAGCTTTTGAATACTCACCTTGTTCATAATAAATAAAAGACCAATTGAGCCATATCTCCTTATCGGTTGGCCCATAATGGCTGGCTTCTTCATAGGCACTTACACTGGAGATGGTATTTCCAATTTTGAATTCAGCGTGGGCAGCGGCTTTCCAGTAATCCGCATTCTGACTGTTTAATTTAATGGCTTTATTAAAGAAATGAAGTGCCTGATACCACTTTTCCTGTTTCTCAAGACAACTACCAGCGCCAAACCATGCTTCGTCATAAAAGGCATCCAACTTTGCTGCTTTTTGAAAATATTTTAGGCCTAGGTCGTATTGAAAAAGATTTTCATAAGCAGCTCCCATGGAACAATATACCTCAGGACTTGGTCCTTCTATTTCTATGGTTTTTCTAAATGCATCCAGTGCTTTTGTGTACTGCTCCATATTCAAATAGGTATTACCCATGTTGAAATAAGCAGACGCAAAAGTATCATCGATGGCCAGGGCATATTCATAAGCCTCCAGCGCTTCCTTATATTTCTCTAACTTATTGCAAACTATACCCAGATTGTACCAGGCGGCAGCTGAGTAAGGGTCTTCATCAATGAACTTTCTATAATAAGATAGGCTGCTCTCCAGTTGACCTACTACATCAAGACAGAAAGCAAGTTCGTATAAAGACCCTTCATGAACGATGTTGTGTTCTATTGATTTTTTGTATGCATTAATGGCATTATCGTATTCCTCTAAACTTTGATAGGAGAGCCCAATGCTATAATAGATTTCGTCAACCGCTTCGTTTTCGAAAGCCAATGCTTCTTCATACAGTGCGATGGCCTCTTTATGTTTACCCTGCAGAGAAAGTATAGAGCCTGCAGAAAAATAAATTTCTATATCGGTTGGGTGTAGGTTTTTTGCTTTTTCGAGGAGTTCCAATGCTTCTTCGTATTCTTCCAGATTCGACAAAATCTGAGCTTTCACTGCAATCAATTCAGTTGAAAACGGATAAAGCTGCATTGCTTGATTAACAGCAGTCAGTGCTTTCTTGTATTTGGAGTGATCGAGGTAATAGTCGATGATGGTTTCGTAGGAGTTGATTTCAAAGAATTCATTGGTATTCTTTTTGATGCTATCTTCGAAGCGTTTGATCAACTCCTCCTCCTCTTCTCTTTTCCTGAAATCGTGAGCCATTCGGTAAATGGTTTTCCTAAAATAGGTAAAAAAAAATCGTCAATAAAATGATTCTGATCGTATTTAATGCAAAGGTAGCCCATTAAACAATGGCTACAAGCTTGTTAATTTCGATTGTTTATCGTACCCTTTTCCAAATAGTACTTACAGCACCATTCCAGGGTATCTTCTAGTGATCGGAACTGCATTCCAAGGCTCTGGATGGCTTTTTGGTTATTGTAATAGAATTTTTCATTTGCCGACCTGGCGGATTGTGGTGTAACCAGCGGTTCACTTCCTGTAATCCAAGCGCGTAAGGATTCAATATGGGCGGCTACAGATAGCAGTTGCCCCGGAACACGAATCCAGGGGGCTTTTTTACCCAGTCGAGCAGCAATTATTGTTAATAATTCCTTTAAAGGCATTGAATCAGCATTGGCAATACATCGTTCTCCACTTGGGTTATTTTTAAGTACCAACAGAATCATATCCACCACGTCTCTGACGTCAACATAGTTAATGGATCCTTCCGTATAGAAGGGCTTGTTCTTCCAGACGTATTTAAAAAGTTGCGCACTGCTTCTATCCCAATTGGCTTGTGACAGTATCACAGAGGGGTTAATGATGTCTATGGCCAAACCTTCTTCTTGTCCTCGGAAAACTTCCAGCTCTGCCAGGTATTTTGATTCAGCGTATTCTGAATTGAGCTTGCTATCGACCCACTTATGATCCTCATTGATTTCGCTGGCACCCTTTTGCCTGCCCAATGCGGCTACAGAGCTGATGTGGATTATCCTTGGTATGCCTAATTCCAAACAAGTGTTGACTACATTTCGCGTGCCTTCTACATTTACTTTGTACAATTCCTCCGCATCTTTCGACTTGAATGATACCAGTGCAGCCGTGTGTACTACTACTGTTGCTCCTTGAAGTGCTTGCTGAAGAGAAATAACATCAAGTAAATTGGCGTCTCGCCATTCCATTTGGAGGGTTCCTACTAAATCAGTATTGGATTGTAATCTCTTAATACCGAAAAATGGAATTGACTCAGAAGCAAATTTTTGCACTAATCTACTTCCCAATAATCCATTAGCTCCGGTAACAGCAATCATTTTATAGCGATCTGTTTAGTAAAGGCAATTCTAAGGCCTTCTTAAAATGTTTGTTATTGAATGATTCTTTTAGAATATCTACCTGAAACTGGTTGTGACAATCGCTTCCCAAAAACTCAACCCATTTCATCTCAACCAGCTGAATGGCCAGCTTTTGAATTGGCTTTGAATAGGCTCCGATGATAGAAGGGATATTGATTTGAAACAAGACACCTCTATCTCTCAAATCTTCCACTTTCTTAAAGTCATTTACTAAATATTGATAGCGCTCAGGATGAGCCAGTACAGGTTTATAACCCAGGGTGGTGACGGAAAAAATAAATTCTTTCAACTGAAATGGCTCTGTGAGAAAATTGGTCTCAAACAAGAGATAGCTCGAACCAAAAGTTAGCAACTTCTCGTTTTGATTGAGTTTGGATATCAGCGATTCATCCAGGTAATATTCCGCTGCCGCTTCTATGGGTATACTTATTTTTTCACTCTCCAGGTACTGCCTCAGCAGAGTTAATTTTTCTGAAATTTGTTTCGGCTCATTGCGATAGAAATCTCCCATCACGTGAGGTGTTGTTATTATTTTGGTATAACCGAGATCAATAAATTGACGAATTATTTGCCCTGACTCCTCCAATGACTTTGAGCCATCATCCAGCTGGGGTAGCAGGTGAGAGTGAATGTCAGTTTGAAGAGGAGCTAAACTTGTTTGCGCCTTTGGTTTAAAAAAAGAGAACACTATTTTTTAAAGAATTTCTTTATGAAATTTTTTTCTGTTTTTTCCTCGTAGTATCCATAACCATATGCCTTGCCGTCTACGGGTAAGGCGTTTACTACTGTGGCTACATTGGTCAATTTGTTGATTTTGATTAACCGCTTAAGATTGTTAATAAATTCCTTTTTAGAATAGTTGGCTCTGAATACGTAGATGGAGATATCGGATTTTTTCATCACCATTACACCATCAGTTACAAGGCCAACAGGAGGGGTGTCCATGACAATGTAATCATATTCTGCCTTAAGATTTTCCAACAATTGATCAAAGGTGCCGTTTAAAAGTAATTCGGATGGATTTGGTGGATGAGGACCCGCAGGAATATAGTCGAAGGAAGCAAGTGAAGTTTTTATAATACATGATTTCCAGTCATGTTTATGAATAAGTATGGTGCTCACTCCTTTAGAGGGGTCGGTGACTTCAAAGGAAAGATTATTCTTTGCCTTGCGCATATCCAAATCCAACAGGATTACCTTCTTGCCTGACATGGCCAGAACCCCACTCAGATTCATGGCAAGAAAAGACTTGCCTTCTCCTGAAACGGTGGAAGAAACACTAATGGCCTTTTTATCACCGCCAGACGTGAAAAAATCAAGGCTTGTTCGCAAAGTACGAATAGCCTCACTGGCCATTGATTTAGGATTTTTTAAAACGATGAGCTCATCGGAATATCCATTACTTACCATTGGAACAGATCCAAGCACAGGTATGTTGATATTCCTCTCAACTTCATTCACGCTAATTACTTTATTGTTGAGCAAGTAGAGAATTCCTATAAAGAAGAAATTAAATACTAAACTGGCTACCAACCCAATTCCCAGAATCATCAGTTTTTGGGGTGCAATGGGATTGGTTGGTAGTGTTGCGGGAGAAAGGATTTTAAAGTCTGGAGTATTGCCCGCCTGCGCAATCTCAAACTGGGCTTTCGATTGCATCATCGACAGGTAGAATTCTTCGTATAGCTTGTAAAATCTTTGATTTTTAGAAAACTGAGTATTCTTGTCTGGCATCGTTGCAAACTCTTTCTCAAGAGTTTCTTTCTTGCGATTCATTTCTGCGATGTTCCCCAACCAGGTCTTTTTAAGGCTTGACAATTGATCGAACACCTGATCTTTCAACGCGTTTAATTCATTCTCTTTTTGTCTAAAAGCAAATGTGTTTTCATTGTAGGAAAGTGATAACTGATTTTTAGCCACAATCATTTTCTTTAATTGCTCAAGATCTGTATTAAGATAGCTTGGCAAAAATTGCTTTTGGGTAATGGAAAGTTCTGGATTGTTTTTAGAAAGATTTTCTATTAGAACATTGAGTTCATTTAATCTTTTGTTTAGCTCGAATCGTTGTGAGTCTATTTTGTTGATCAAATAGATGGTGCGTTTCAGATCTTCATCTACATTGTTGCTTTTATTGCGCAGGGTGAAGTTTTCAAAATAATTTTCGAATCCCTCCATTTTATGCTCGACTTGGCTAAGTTCATTGTTAAGCCATTCTATTTTTTGTTTGTTAGCCAGGTTTTTTTGCTCATTACTGTAATTGATATAAAGGGAATCGATCTTGCTAACAATGGTATGTGCTTTCAGTGCATTAAAATCCCTAAATGAAATCTTAATCGTGTTTGCGTTAAAATTTAGAGGTTCAACAGTTATGTTTTCGGTGAGATAATTAAGGAGTGATTCTCTGCTGTGAACAATGAAATAGTAATCGTCTGTGGCTGAAGGGTCAAAAGAGCGGGATTTATTAACTATAAATTTGAACCCATCAAGCACTATTGGCTTGCCGAATCCACTTTTCTGAGGTTCACCTTCTTCACCCAGTTTAATTTCAAAGTTGTCTGAGCCGGCATTAAAATTAATATAGATTGGGATATCATGGATGTGGACCGGGAATGCTTCTGCAACTACCTGAATGGGAGAGTATTTGTATTTTTCATCTACCAAAACTTTTCCAATACTGAAATAGCCAATATTAATGTCCAAAGAATCAATAACGCGGTTTAAAAAAACCTTTGATTTTATTTGTTCAATTTCTCCAGATATGATGTTTAAATTTTGATCTTCAACTAAAGTCTTGATCCCTAACTCAGTTGCATCCTGCTTGATGTCCAGCTTCAACTCCGATTCAGACTCAAAAACGTCTTTGGTCCATCGTATGGTTAGGTAAGCTGCGGAATTGATGATCACAAAAAAGCCAATGATCCATATTAGATTCTTCTTCAGAACAACCTTTAATTTATTCAGGTCAATTCCCTCTATCTCTGATTCAACCTTTATGTGCTCCCTGCTTTCCACTTACTTTACATTTAAGATTATAACCACCAATGAAGCAATACTTACAATGATACTTAAGATGCTTCCGTTCTCACGTATAGCTTCACTAAATGGTCTTCTTATAGGCTCAACATAAATAATGTCTCCAGGTTGAATAAACATATTCCCCTTACGGTAACCCTCTACGGTGCTTAGATCAATTACATAAACTGTTTCATTTCTGATTACGCGGATATTGGTGGCTTTTGCATCGTTATCCAATCCTTTGCCCAGCGCCAACACTTCTGTCAGTCTCATGTTTTGATTGTCGAGGGGAATAACTTGTCCTCCTGTGGCACCCAATAGGATTGCTCTTTTATTGACAAATTCCATTACCACATAAGGATCTTTATAATAATGCGCATATTCTGATTGAACCCTTATCTCAGCCTCCCTGAGTGTAAGCCCTTCCAATTTTATTTCGTTGATCAGCGGAAGTTTGGCAGTTCCATTGGTTGTAATTAAGTAGGTTATTTCTTTTTCATCTGATTTTTGTACCGCGGATGTATTGGACATTTCCGGGTTGGGGTCAATAAGCCGTTCACCATTGTTCGAGAATACATTAATGGTAAGTTGGTCATTCTTTTGTATAGTATAATCCTGTATAGCTGCCAATAGCTCCGGAGGCAATTCGTTGGCCGGAAACCCTTCCGGCACCTTGAACATAAGATTTTGCTTGTAAGAACTGCAGGAGAATGCCAGTCCCAAAATACTTAACAGAAGCACTTTTTTTATAAAACGGGTCACTGTGATGGGTTTATCTTGGTGAAATTACTGATTTTATCAATAACTCTTCCAGAGTGGGCAGAAGCTTATCCTTATCTGATAAAATCGGATCAGAAACTTGCCAATCAATTTTTAATTGTGGGTCGTCCCATCGGATGCCAGTTTCGTATTTTGGGTTGTACAAGCTGGAGCATTTGTAGTAAAAATGTGTGTCTTCCAGTGTAGAAAATCCGTGTGCGAAACCCTCGGGAACAAATAGTGATTTGTGAGAGCTGCCATCCAGCAGGCACTTGTGTACTTGTCCAAATGTTTTCGATCCGGGTCTCAAATCTACCACCACGTCCAGTACCTTGCCCGTGATAACGGTTACTAATTTAGCCTGACGAAAAGGATCAAGTTGCAAATGCAGGCCACGCAAAACACCTTTTTTTGAAAATGACAGGTTCTCCTGAAGAAATTTAACTGAATCGGCTATTTCTGAGAAAGCTGCCTCTTTATAGAGTTCATAAAACCAGCCCCTTTGATCGGGATAAACTTTTGGGGTTATTTCAAATAACCCTGAAATAGGAGTGGATTTTATTTCCATGCCTCAAAAGTAAGGAATTATGAGGCTTCTCGAAGTGAATTTAAGGTTTGCAAATATTTGCTGATGACTACATTTTCATTGTACTCGTTCACCATTTTTACCCTGCCATTAGCGCCCAAGGTTTCTAGTACGTCATCACTAAAGCTGGCCATAACACTCATTTTATCAGCCAGGTCGTCCGAGTCTTTAATTTTGCAAAGCAATCCATTTACCTGATCAGCAACCACGTGGTGGCATCCGGGCACATCGGTGGCAATAATGGGTTTGGCAGAACTGGCTGCTTCGAGTAAAGTACGAGGGGCTCCTTCGCGGTAGGAGGGGAGTACAATACAATCTGCTTTTTCAATAAACTGTCTCACATCATCTGTTGTCCCCAGGTACTCAATGGTGCCTTCTTCAATCCATTGATTGATCACTTTCTCCTTGATACCGCGCTGGTGTTCCGGATCTTTGGCGCCAAGGATTTGGAAGCGGGCATTAATGCCGGTAGACCGCAGTTTTTTCACAGCTTCGATGTATTCAAAAATACCTTTATCAGAAATCAAGCGTGAAATCAGCAGGAAAGTAAATGATTCATTTCTTTTAAAGGCCATCGGTTGAAATTTGTCTAAATCAACCCCTGACCCCGGGATTAAATCAACCGTAGTTGGGCTAACCAGCTTTCTTTCAACAAATAAATTGAGGTCATCCCCATTCTGGAAAAAAACCTTTTTAGGGTATCGAAATGCTATTTTGTATAACATAATGGCGATGGCTGAAACCAAGTTCTTTTTGAGAAAAACTGTCCCCAGCCCACACACATTATTGACAACGGGAATTCTTAGCAATGTAGCGGCAATTGTACCATATACATTGGGTTTAACAGTATAGTGAAGCACAATACCCGGCTTCATTTTGCGGTAAATAGACCACAATTCAATAATTAATGCGAAGTCTTTGATTGGATTAGCGCCACGGCTATCCATTCTCACTTTATGGTGGATACAGCCCGCCTCTACGAGGTGATGCGTATATTTGTCGATTGGCGCAACAGTATGTACTTCATAACCTTGAGCTATGAGTTTCTTAACGAAATTCAGCCTAAAATTATAGATGTTCCAGGAAGTATTTAATACGATTGCGACTTTCATTAGGCCAAAACAATTAGACAGATCAAAAAAAGGTTTATCCGGTGGTACTAGGTATATCTATAACAACGGGGAAAAAGTAACCATTAAACAAGTGATAATGTAAGTTTGATGTACTATATCCTGTAAAAATAGAAAAAGTAAGTTTTAAAATGACAAACTTTATCAAAATTAACTTGGTTAAATAAGCCTACAATTTAGAACAACATTTGTTAGCAGAAGTTATAATTCACGACGGAATTGAAAAATAAGAAAGCAATCCTGGTAGCCATTGAAACTGGAAAAGCACAGACAGAGGTCACACTAGAGCATCTGGATGAATTAGCCTTTCTGGCGGAGACAGCTGGAATTGAAACTGTTGAAAGGTTTGTTCAGCGGCTACCACATGCCGATATACGAACCTTTGTGGGCAAGGGTAAGTTTGCAGAGATAAAGGAGTTTGTCTTTCAAAATGAAATTGACAACGTCATTTTTGATGATGATTTAAGTCCATCACAGTTGAGGAACATTGAGCGCGACCTCAATCCGAAGGACAGGGAATTGAAAGTTCAGGTGTACGACCGAAGCCTCTTAATACTGGACATCTTCCTCAAGCGTGCTCAAACTGCACAGGCCCGAACCCAGGTAGAACTGGCCATGAATCAATATTTGCTTCCAAGATTGACCCGTATGTGGACTCACCTGGAGCGGCAAAGGGGAGGCACCGGCACCCGGGGTGGAGCCGGAGAAAAGGAGATCGAAACGGACAGAAGAAATATTCGCAATCAGATATCTGTCCTGAAGGATGAACTTGAAAAAATAGATAAACAAAGAAAGACTCAAAGAAAGTCCAGAGCCAATGTGGTCAGGGTTTCGTTGGTAGGCTACACCAATGTAGGCAAGTCTACGCTGATGAATCTCTTGTCAAAGGCAAATGTAAAGGCAGAAAACAAACTTTTTGCGACTGTGGATGCTACGGTTCGCAAAGTAGTCATTGAAAACATTCCTTTTTTATTATCAGACACCGTAGGGTTTATTCGAAAGTTACCTCACCATCTTATCGAATCATTTAAATCAACTTTGGATGAAGTTCGTGAGTCCGATATTTTATTACACGTGGTAGATGTAGCTCATCCCTTTCACGATAATCATATCGAGGTGGTTTCCAATACCCTTTCTGAGATTGGGGCTGGAAACATCCCGGTTATTTTGGTGCTCAATAAAGTGGATTTATTGAAGGCACAGGACCCGGAACTTAACCTGGACGAGATGAAGCGTTTTTATCACGAGCATGGGTTTCAAAACATCGTTTTTGTTTCGGCCCACACCAAAGAAAATCTTGAGGGGCTGCGGAAAGTGATCTACGAGCAAGTGAAAAAAAAGCATCTTACCATTTACCCCAATTTTGTAAACGACCATGCATTTCAATACTTGGATACGGATTACTCTGTTGAATCATAAGGGTATTTTTATAACTTTGCAACCCATTATTTGAAGGCTGGATGACCTATGCACCAGTCGGGAAAGGTCCCGTAGTTCAATGGATAGAATAGAAGTTTCCTAAACTTTAGATGCAGGTTCGATTCCTGCCGGGACCACATGAGGCAGATCAACTTATTGATCCGCCTTTTTTATTTAATCCCCATTAGAGTAATTAATGAGCCTTCTGGCATTTGAATTGCTAACTTTAGAATTGATTTATATACATATACAAAACTTTCTTGCTCGAAAAGGATATCGATAAAAAATTCAAACTTGCTGATTATAACGATCAGGAAACTTATACCCGTATATTTCCTGTAATCTATAAGCAGCTTCAGGTCATTGCCAGGAGTATCCGTTTTAATTTCAATGGAATAGAAACACTTAATACTACTGCTATTGTTCATGAGGCGTACATTAAACTCGCATCAAAAGACACGCCATGGGAAAGTCGGGCACACTTCTATAGTGTAGCCGCCAAAGCCATGCGTCAAATACTACTTAATGCCGCCAGGAGTAAGAGTACTGAAAAAAGGGGGGGAGATACGCCAGTAATTAATATCGATGATTTAGAAGATAACATAGTTTTATCACCTGCAGCTTCTGAAAAATTAATTGATTTTGATAAGTTATTGGTTAGTCTTGAAGAGAAAGATTTACTCTATGGAAAGATTGTTGAATGTCGTTTTTTTGCTGGACTTAGTATAGAAGAAACTGCTGACGCTTTACATGTGTCCCCAGCTACGGTGAAACGAAAATGGCAATTAGCACGCGACTGGCTATATATAAGTCTCCCTAATAACCTTCTCTGATTATGGCTTATTCGATGGAGCTACTAGAAGGCATCTATGAAGAATGTCTTTCTCTGCCAGAAAGTAAACGAGAAACTTACCTTGAGAATGCCTGCAAAGGCAATAATGAGTTGCGCGACATACTGACGCAAATGTTGCTGAATAGAGAAAATTCTGTACGTTATTTTCAGGGGTTGCAACAAACTATTATGGGGGGTATACTACCAAACATACAGCCCACCATGGATGAAGGAGACCTAGTGGGTAAATATCGTATCGTTCGGTTACTGGGCAGTGGAGGTATGAGTAATGTATACCTGGCTGAACGGGCCGATGGTGAGTTTGAACAAAAAATTGCGATTAAGTGCTTTTTAAATAAGGAAGTATTTGATGGCAGTCAATTGATAAATAAAGGGGAGCAACAAATCCTGTCCAAGCTAGAGCACCCTAATATTGCAAGGATTCTTGATGCGGGTATCACTCAAAAAGGAGTTCCGTATTTTATGATGGAATACGTTGACGGGGTTCCTGTAGATATTTTTGTTCAGCAATCAAATTTTAACCTTAATAGACGACTATCAATTTTTAAGCTGATTGCTGAATCGGTAGCTTATGCACATAGCCGCCTGATACTTCATCTTGATATTAAGCCATCTAATATACTCGTTAATAAAGCAGGGCAAATTCGCTTATTGGATTTCGGCATTTCTTCTACAATTGGTGCAAAGGAAGACTACAAAAGTGCTTTTGTTGGTACACCTTCTATAGCTGCACCCGAACAAATAGAAGGTCAGCAACTAACTGCCGCTACAGATGTATATCAACTTGGTGTATTGTTGCACTTACTCATTGCCAACAAACTTCCCGTTGCCACGGCTAATGAGGAGGTGCGTGAATTGACCAGAGGTGATTTGTCCGGGATGGTGGTAGAAAGGGTAATAGCTGACGAAATAAATTTTGAGCTGAAAGCTATAATTGAATGCTGTCTGTCAAGAAATCCACAAGACAGATATCAAAACGTAGCTTTGTTATTACAAGACGTACAAAACTACTTGGCTGGGTATCCACTAACTGTTGTCAATCGTGGTTCTGGCTATACTGCGTTAAAATATGTGAAACGCAATAAGACGGCCATAATCAGCATTGCATTGATTGGCATTTCCCTGATGGCTGGGACTGGGTTTAGCTTGTGGCAGGCCAATAAAACCAAAGTCCAACGCGATCTGGCAATTAGGAATGAAAAAGTGGCTATAGCCAATAGAGACTTTTTGATTGATTTGTTTATGGAAGCCAACCCATCAATTGCGAAAGGGGATACCATGACTGTATACCAATTTCTTGATAAAGCCTTTGAGAAAACAGATACTTATAACGGGTCCGCAGAAATTAAGCTTGAATTACTGACTACCCTTGGCAGGTCTTACCGTTCTATGGGAGATTTTAGAAAATCAAGATTGGCTCTTAAAAAAGCTTATGCCATTGCTAAAGATTCTTCACTAAAGATTTCTCCGGCTTATATCCGTGCTGTTGAACAACTTGGGCTATATCAACGTGATATTGGGCACTATGATTCTGCGCGTATCCTATTGAACGATGTATTGTCTATGTATAAAGACATCGGCTATCCAGAAGTAGATAGTTTTTATACAGCATCCCTTAAATATCTTTCATATGTATATAAGACTGAACAAAAATTGGATACCGCTAAGCAGTTAATCGAGAAAGCCATTCGTTTAGAGGAGCAACTGTGGCCGAGGCATAATAATATAAACCTTGCGGAAAGTTATTACATACTGGCCACGATCTATAATGATCAAAATCATTTAGAGGAAGCAATAGAATACCAGACAAAATCACTGGATCTATGTGAGTCACTCATGGGTTTATATTTCCCAGGCACGTTAGCGAATACAAATATGCTATCAAGTATTCTAGCAAAGGCAGGTAAATTGGAAGAAGCTTTATTCTATAATGTAAAGGCGAAGAACATTGCACTCAAGTTGTTTGGAGATGCCCATCATGAAACAGCTACGATTATTGATAATCTAGGTGTTGCACATTTTAAGCTGGCTCAATATGATAGTGCATATTATTATTTTAGGAATGCCCTGACTATTCGCAATTCCTTATTTAGTACTGATATGAATATAAGAACCCATTCTTCATACAATAATTTATTATCGTTATTTACAACAACTGGTGAGCAGGATTCCGCCAAATTTTATCTAGTTAATGCATTACGAGTTAGCGCATCAGGCAAAACAAATGTTAGGCAAAGATCAAGCACGTATAGATGGGCTGGTTTTTTTTATGGGCAGTTGAAGGAGTATCCGCTTTCTAAAAAGTATTATCAGATGTCATTGACTGAGTATAATTCTTATTTGCCCAATGACAATGACCAGGTGATAATAGCACAAAAATCATTGGATAGAGCAGACTCTCTAGCGCGTGGAATTGTAATAAAAAAAGGCGGACTGTAAAACAGCCCGCCTCAGAAGAAAACTAATGCAACCTATTGATTGCAATTAGTTTTAACCTGTCAAATGTTTATTAATCCTGACGGATATTTCCCGATGTATTGTTGCTAAATGTGTTGCTGCTTTCTGTTAGTGTAGCCGCACCCGATGCTGCCCGTATACCGTATGTTTCACTATTGGACACGGTACTATTGGTTATGGTTAGTTGGGATCCCGGACTACTGCCAAACATATAGATATTAGCACCACGGCCTCCAGAGCTGCCACCATAGGATACTTCTACATGATTCATTAGGTTGAGTACAGAGGGAGAGGCAAGTTCAAAACCAAACCAAGCGCCAGCAGCAGCAGTCAATCCACTAAATTTAATTTTATTAGATGCTGTGCCGTCTGCGATAATTGCACCTTCAGCGGCTACCCAAAGCCTTAATCCACTATTGAACAAACAGGTTACTCCAGCCTCAAAGGTAACTGTAGTACGAAGTTCAGCGCTACTATAAAAATGATAGGGGATACTTAAGGCCGGAATAGTTCCCGCATTGTCAAATCGTGCGTTTGTATTTCCTGCAGCAGAAACCTCTATAGCTTGTATTCCATTGCTTGTAAATACGGAATTCTTATCCAAGACATAAAGATTTTCAGCGCCAATACGCATTGGAGCTTTATTGTTATTATTAAAATTATTGTTTTCAAAAGCAGAGATAACCCCTGAGTTCCCATCAATGTAAAAGGCATAACCAGCTGATTGAGAGATGCTGGTGTTTTTAATACTTAGTTTGGCAGAAACATTGCTTTGTAAATGGATTGCTGTTTTCTGGCCACTTAATTCAGAGCTACCAGTGTGTAGAATATCAACATAATCAAACTTATTGTTCACATTATTGGAGGCAATGCTAATTCCTTTCCAGCTGCCTTTCACTTTATCGGTGCCCCTAAATATGATATGTTTGGAACTGGTGCCCTCGGCTTTTAGATAGGAACTGTTTCCATTAAACCATAAGCGTACATCTGCACCAGACTCTACTACTACCCCAGGCTCGAACGTAACACCCGCTGTGACTTGAATGCCGTTGAGAGTATAGTAATCCGGATAGGTAGGGTCATCAAAGAGATTAGGGTAGACTGTATTTTGATTAATTGATGTTGGCAACACACCTCCGATATAGAGTGTAACTATCCCGGATGCAGTGCCTCCGCGTGAATCATCCACTGTAATTTCCACTTTGTATAACCCAGCAGTTGCAGTAGTAAAGGTGGCGTTTAAATTACTGCTGTTGGTGAGGTTCGCACCAGCACCACTTGGTGATTCTATAATATTCCAAGAGAAATCAAGTGCGTCTCCGTCAGGGTCAGTAGCAATTACTGTGATGGTCTTATTCTCCCCAGTCATTCCAACTATATCATCACTAACCTGAATAGTTGGTTGACTGTTAGGAGGTTGGGGATCATCATCTGAGCAAGATGTGTAAACAATAGCTAAAGCCATTAGACAAAAAATTTGAATTGAATGTTTCATAAGTAGTTTAAGTTTTCTTCTACTCATATACACACCCTTTGTTCCAAAAGTGGCTCACGTAGAAACAATAAATCTTAAACAGAATATATGAATTGAGGTATTTGTGCCAATTACTCAATGAATGGCTAAAAAGATGAATCTCACATAAATGGAAAGAATGTGCTGTAAGCACCAGAGGGGTATTGTGTTTTACTTGAGAATAGTACTAAGAACTTCTCGTAAAGCATCAAGAGAATGTTGACATTGAATTGACACCTTATCTTTTTTAATAATTTTATTTAAAGAATCCGGTATCCGAATAGACTGACCAATTGATTCGTTTACTGTCTCACTGAATTTTGCCGGGTGTGCGGTTTCTAAAAACACACCCACCTCTGATTCTTTTAATTCTTTTTGAAGAGCCAAGTAAGCACAGGCGCCATGTGGATCTAGTGTGTATCCTGTTCTCTGAAACACCTCAGTGATGCAACTTTTAATTTCGTCATCATTGTATGAATGCCCTGCTAGTTTGCCTTTTAATTGCTCATAGTCATGACCAAAAACTTCAAGTACTCTGGCAAAATTACTTGGATTACCAACGTCCATCGCATTGGCGACCGTATGCACCGAGGCTTTTGGGTAGAATTGGCCCGACTTAAGATATTTTGGGACTACATCGTTGCTATTGGAAGCCACCACAAATTTTTCAACCGGTAATCCCATTCGCCAGGCGATTAGCCCTGCTGTTAGATTGCCAAGGTTGCCACTAGGAACTGAGACTATAAATGGTCTTGATTTATCTCTCAATTGCTGGTAAGCAAGGAAATAATAGAATGTTTGTGGTAATAGCCTTGCGATGTTAATGGAGTTAGCTGAGGTCAACCCATACTGAGCTTTTAGTTCACTGTCAGTAAAGGCCGATTTGACTAACTTTTGACAATCATCAAAAGTTCCGTCTATCTCCAGCGCATAAATATTTTTTCCCCATGTAGTGAGTTGTTTTTCCTGCATGGCACTGATTTTCCCTGATGGGTACAGGATTACAACCCTTATACCTTCAACATCATAGAATCCACTTGCTACGGCCCCTCCGGTATCACCGGAGGTGGCCACTAGAATGGTTACAGGTTTTGACTTCTTCTCTAGAAAAAATCGTAAAGTGCGAGCCATGAACCGGGCACCAACATCTTTAAATGCTAAGGTAGGGCCATGAAAAAGTTCTAATGAAAAAATATTGTCCTCTACTTTTACTAGTGGAATCGGAAAATCTAAAGTCTCACTAACAATTTGTTGGAGTTTATTTTCTGTTATTTCATTTCCTGCAAATTGTTTGATTACTTCCAAGGCGATCTCTTGAGGAGTCAGTTCCTCTATAGACTCGAAGAATGAAACGGGCAATTTTGGAACGGATGTAGGAAAAAAAAGTCCTTCGTCAGAAGCAAGACCTTGAAGTATGGCCTCCTCGAAACCTATAATGGGTGATTGCCTATTGGTACTATAGTACAGCATTAGTCTAAGATTTCGATGGTGCCTCTTTTATTGATGGCAGAAAGGTAAATATCAAATTGAATGTGAGTATTTTGGTAAGCACTTTTCATACTGTCAAGTACCTTCTGGGCGGATGTTGCTCCTTTACACAATGCAAAAACGGATGGGCCGGACCCGGAAATCCCTGCACCTAAAGCTCCCGCATTTAATGCGGCTTTTTTCAATTCTTTAAATCCAGGAATAGTGGTTTCCCTCGCAGGCTCTACGATCACATCTTTCATTGACCTGCCGATAAGGTTGTAATCATGCTGCAGAACGCCTGCAACCAGCCCAGCAAGATTTCCGGTTTGTGTAACTACATCTTTGAGCGGAACTTGTTTTGGGAGCAACTTCCTGGATTCAGCAGTTTTGATTTGTAAATCAGGATGAATAACTACAGCGTATAAGTCAGGAGGAGTGCCTAGTTGAATAACATCAAGCGGGTCATTGCTTCTTACGATCACAAAACCTCCTAACAAGGCAGGTGCCACATTATCAGCGTGGAATGCCCCACTGGCAATTTGCTCGCCAGCCATGGCAAAAGGGAGCAGATCGAAAGAGTTTTTAATGGGTGTGCCGAGTAATTGATTGGTTGCAAATACTGCGGCTGTAGCACTTGATGCACTGGAACCAATTCCGCTTCCTGGTTTTATGTTTTTATACAATGTGAATTCAATACCTGCCCCTGATCCAAGATGTTTTAGTAGTGCATTTGCTGCCACAGTGGCCACATTTTCTAATGGGTCAATCGGAATGTTTTGACTTCCTATTATCTGATTGATATGTGCACCCTTGCTTGCGTTCTCCCGTGCAACAATAATATCTCCTGGTTTTTCAAGAGCAAAACCAAGTACATCAAATCCACATGTTACATTGGATACAGTGGCAGGACTAAAAACTTTGATAGACTTACTCATTGATAAAATGACTTACTAATGTGTCTATTTTATTTTCACTCATAAAGATAGACACATTGAAGGGGAATCAACGCAGCGTTTTATTGAAGAAGTTATTGCTCTGTATTATTTTTCATACGTGCCAGTTCTGCTTCGGCTGCAATGAAACCAAATGAGGCGAAGCTTTTTCCGGATATTACTTTTTCGAATATTTCAACAGCCTTAGTGGTGTCGCCATTGTATAAATACCAGTTGCCTACTCCATAACCCTGGGTTGCCAACGAAAGGTCATAATCTTCTGCATTGGGGTCAACTGTCAGAAGGTCTTCAGGTTTTAACTTTCCCTGATACATTTGAAGTCGTTTGTAGTAAGAATCATTTTCGATGATTGTCATTTGATCGGTGATGTTTCCTAGCAGGCTCTCGGCCAACTCATCTTTTCCTTCACGTTTATAAGTCATATAAAACCAATCAATGGTTGCCACTAACAAGTCATCGTTATAGCTTGCTTTAAGGCACTCAATGTATGCTTGCTCTGCTTTTTCAAAATCTCCCTTGAGATAATGAGCAAGTGCTAAGTGATACCATATGTTAAATTGTGTTGATGACAATGGCTGATTGAGTTTGTTAGGTGCACCATCAGGTTCCACTTCAGGGGGATGAGGGGTCATTAGCTGAGATGCTTTGGTCAGATCATCTATCGCTCGATCAAATAGACGCATTGAAATAAACCGATGTCCGCGATGTCTCAATAATTTATACGACTGGGGATACTTGTCAATACCTTCACTTAGTACTTCGATGGCCTCATTAAACCTCAACAGATAACCCAATCTGCGTCCATACCAGATATAGTTTTCCTCAGAAGGATCTTCTTGAAAGTTCTTTTTTGCTACGGCCAGGTTGCTATCCAGCTTATGTTGCACTTCTTGACTTCTTTCAGGTTCAAAATAAGTGGTACCCAGCAATGACACCACCTCTGGGGCTTTATCTGCTTTCCTTTCCTGAGGCGCACTGCATGATAGGAGGAGGGAAAATGAAATAGAGATTATAGCTATCGTTTTCATAGGGTATAAAGAATAATAGGCTTCTAAAAATGAAGGCTTCAAGCTAGCCAACCTTTGTGATAAAATGAAATGCCAAATAGCGGTAAGTGCTTTTAAAATTTCAATTGACCGTTGCGGGAAACTGAAGAGGGTAAATTCTACTCATTATTTCTATATTTAAAAGTAAACCATTACAACCATGAGAATTTTCAAGCTTACCTTTTTGATGATGGCCTTATCGTTTTCGGTTATCGGACAAAAAACAAAGAAAGATGTTATCAAAGCGATTGATTCCAGGCAATCCGAGTATTCTACCATTGCACGACAAATTTGGGGTTATGCTGAAGTGGGTTTTCAGGAAACAAGGAGTTCTGCCTTATTGATGGAAACACTAAGTAACAATGGCTTTAAAATAGAAGCTGGAGTAGGGGGCATGCCAACTGCTTTCATCGCCAGTTACGGACAAGGCAAACCTGTAATTGCCATACTGGGAGAATTTGATGCCCTTCCGGGAGTAGCTCAGGATGCGGTCCCTCAGAAAAAGCCAATTGAAGGGCAACTGGCAGGGCATGCTTGCGGACATCATTTGTTTGGCACTGCCTCGGCAGCATCAGCCATAGCAGTTAAGGATTGGTTGATCGCTAATAATAAGCAAGGCACAATTAGGTTTTATGGAACCCCGGCCGAGGAGGGTGGCTCAGGAAAAGTATATATGGTTCGTGAGGGATTATTTAAGGATGTGGATGCAGTGATAAACTGGCACCCCGGTCCTGTGAACAGTGCAAGTGCTGGTACATCCCTGGCCAACAAAACTGGAAAATTTAGATTTTATGGTGTGGCCTCCCATGCTGCGGCTGCCCCACAAAGAGGGAGGTCAGCGTTGGACGGTGTGGAGGCCATGGACGTAATGGTAAATATGATGCGTGAGCATGTAACTCAGGAAACCAGGATTCATTACGTAATCACCAAAGGTGGAGAAGCTCCCAATGTGGTTCCTGCTTTTGCCGAAGTCTATTATTATGTGCGCCACCCTGATCGGTCTGAAGTAAAGGCTGTATGGGAAAGGATAGTGAATGCTGCAAAAGGAGCTGCTTTGGGTACTGACACTAGAGTTGAAGTAGAAATAACAGGAGGAGTACATGATTTGCTGCCCAATGAAACTTTGGCAAAAGCCATGTACGCCAATCTTAAAGAAGTTGGCGGTTATACTATGAATGATGAGGAGAAAGCTTTTGGTGTAGAAATCCAAAAATCGTTTACAGGTAAGGTGCCATCATTAAGTTCAACGCAAGAAATTGAACCGTATCAATTGCGTGAAGGGTCTGCCTCAACCGATGTTGGTGATGTAAGTTGGGTCGTGCCAACGGTGGGGATGTCAGCAGCCACGTGGGTGCCAGGTACGGCTGCTCATAGTTGGCAGGCTGTAGCAGCCGGAGGAACAAGTATTGGTATGAAGGGCATGATGATAGCTGCGAAGTCCATGGCCCTTATGGCAGTTGATCTTTATACAAATCCTTCACTACTGGCAGAATCCTGGAAGGAGTTTAAGGCTAAAACCGGAGATTTTAAATACGAAGCGCTTATTGGAGATCGTCCTCCAGCTTTGGATTATCGAAAGTAGGCATCAGGATGCCACAAACTTGGCGATTTCGTTATAAAATTTTTCCTGATCGCGCCAATAATTGCGACTGTATGTTCTTACATGCTTCCATTTCTTCTGCTCGAAGAGATGGGGCATGGAAGCATGTAAGTCCTTTACGGAAGGATTTTGTCGGTATAGCTCATCATCGGTAAGGATTAATCCTAATTTATTATTTTGAAGATGGGCTGAGACATCTGCAAATGGGAGTTCGTCTTTCTTAAAAAGCTTGTCGGGAAATTTTTCATTCCCCCACGATTCAACCATGTCTTTGAGGTACCATTTTGTTTTGGTATCCCTGATTTGAGCGATAAAGGGTTTGAACTTTCCGTCTGCAACTGTTTTGGTATACTGAAGATACTTTTTGAGGAGCTTGGGTCCCTCATTTTTTAAATCGTCTACCTGAAGTTGTTCTGGCAAAATACTTGTCACGACTATTATTTTTTCACGCGCTCGTGTAATGGCTACGTTTAGTCTATTCTCACCACCGGGCATACTAAGGCTACCAAACTGAAAATGCATTTTTCCTTTTGGATCAGGAGCATAGCCAATGGAGAAAATGATCACGTCCTTTTCATCTCCTTGAACGTTTTCAATGTTCTTCACAATAAGGGATTCCGGAATTGTCATTTGTTGCTCTCCAAAAGAGGTCTCTAAAAGATCTAGGATCAACATTTGTTGTGGTACGTTAAAACAAACCACTCCTATTTCTTTTTCAGGATCAGATCGGACAAGATTAGATACCAGGTTCACCACCTCGTTTGCTTCAATTACGTTGGTGTTGTTTTCCCAAGTGCCTTCCACTTTGTGATAATAAACAGAGGATTCATTACTTGCAATATGATCAGCATTGGGTAACAAGGTCAGTTGACCTTCATAAAAATGTTCATTTGAGAAATCAATTAACTCCAGAGACTTGCTGCGGTAATGACTTCGCAACGGAAGTTCCATCAGGTACCTTCCGGAAAGTTCTAATAGCGAGTCTACTTCTATATCGGGATCCTCTTCGGTTTCGTCTTGCCACCTGATGCGATAAAGATCGCTCGGTTTGAGTTGCTTATCATCTCCAGCGACAATGACTTGTTTTCCGCGATACATAGCGGGTATTCCTCTTTCTGTAAAGCACTGTGAGGCTTCATCAAAAATAACAAGATCAAACATTTCTCTTAACGGAAAAATGGCGGAGACTGATTCTGGTGAAGCAAGCCAGCAGGGCAATAGCCTGAAAATTTCACTTTCAAATTCAGCCAGTAATTTACGAATTGGCCAAATTCTTTTCTTTTTGGTGAGTTGATGATGAAGGTCGCGATAGGTTACCCTGTTATTTAGCCTGTTGAATTCCAAGTCATCGGCTACCCGTTCACGGGCGCGCAATAAAATTATTTCATTGCTTATTTTTTGCTTTTCTCCAAGAATATCCTGCAACTCAGATTCAATTAATTGCAGTTTACCAGATGAAACAATTCTCAACACAGGGAATTTAGTTTCCAAATGGTCGATCCAGGCAAGGCACAAGCTGTTTATAAAAGTTCTTTGAATCTTTTCAGGCTGCCAATCTTCATGTGCATCATGTAACTTTGAGATGCAGTTTTTTTCATCAGGGGTAAGCGCCTCTTTAATGTTGTCAAATTCACAAAGTGCATCAAAGTCATTCAGCAGCACTTCACGTAGTGTTTCGCCTCGTTTGGGTTGCTTGGTTAGCAATTTTATTTGATTAGTGCTTAGATAGGCATTCCATTTGATTTTAATAATGGGAACCTCTGAAAGAATCTGAAATAGGCGTTTCATTCTTAACTCCATTTCAGTGTGCGTCAAAGTTGAAAGATCAATAAAGTTGCTAATCCCACGTATAGATTTGAAGATTAACTTTGCCTGGATCGCATTCTTTTGATTGTTAAACCATTTTTGTATTTCCTTTTCATTTATTTTTTCGGGCACTTCCTTCAGCCATTCTTTGGTTTTAAGTTTTGACAAGTTGTGTTCAAGGTTGAGCCTTCTATCAAGTTTAGCTTCCAGTTTTTTAAATCCAGCTCTATTATTTTCTAATGCATTACCAACAAGGGCACGTTTAATTAAAAACTTATCCTGCGAAAAGAGTTCCCAGCGAATCAATCCGATTAGACTTCTGCGCGATTTCATCCTGCGATGGAGCGCTTGTTGAAGCGTACCCAATTGAGACGTAGCCAGGGATGCTTCGGGTCCCTCTTCTTCAAAACAAGATACAACCAGGCGCTCTATATTAGCCAACCATAAACTGCTGGTTTCTTCATCTGTTTTCTCACTCATTTGCTGGAAATAGAAGAATGTTTTTTCAGTATCCAGATATTGCATCATCTCCTTTACTTCTTCTTCACGCTCCAGCAGTTCTTCGCACTGCTCCCAATCCAATTTGGCGCCCACCTCCTTTTCAAGTTGATTGCATAGATTGCTAATGACCACCGGTACTTCAACCAGTATATTTTCAATTTCTTTCAGGTCTGTAATGCCTAATCCAACAAACGGTTTCCGATCTCGCCACAAATAGTCATCCTTGCTAAAAGTTTGTGCGTAATGTGCGTATGCTTTTAGCCGATTGTAGAATGGGGTAATGGTGTCAATCGGAAAATTCTGATATTCCTGTTTTAAATTTATGGTGGGCTCTGATGGGTTGGATCTTAAATAGAGTTCTTTGATGCTTACCCCGCTTTCTGTATCATTAAATAGTGCTTTCTTAAACTCATCCAGTTCTTCAGTTAGCTGGTCGATACGATGGCAAGCTTGTAAAAATTTACGATTCAGTTGAATGGCATCTAAACTACTGTTTTTAGCTTTGTATTCATCTACCCTATCTATTTGACGAGCTGCTTTAGCGTAAATTTCTTTTCTATCGTTTTTGAAGTCGTGAACCAGCGCTAAAAAATCAGAAAGTTGTAGTTCCTTTAGTCGAGAGTAAACCACATCGAGCGCTGCCCTTTTTTGGCATACTACCAATACTTTTTTTCCGGTTGCTATCGCGTCCGAAATCAGGTTGCAGATCAATTGCGATTTGCCAGTGCCAGGGGGACCCTGTACAACAATAGAGTAACCAATCTTGGAGGCTTTTAAAATATTTTCCTGCCATGCGTCCAGCGGAAATCCCGTAAATAATTTTTCTTCCTTCACTAAAGGTATGAAGTTGGAGAAAAGCAGGGATTGTTGTTCTGTTTGATTTTTGCTCATAAAGAACTCTTCCATACTGCCAACCTTATGCTCTTCAATCAACTCAATGTAATCAGGTACCAGGTAAGATCCTGCCTGTGGAAAAATACCCAGAACGGCTTCGGGGAATAATTTGAGTTCTCCGTTTTTGTGCAACTCATCAAATTCCGGCTGTGTGAAGTTGAGAAAGTAGTCTAATTCATCTCTGTAGTTGTCGGGATTAAAGTGAATATCGATTGAACTCTTTTGAAGTAATTGATAGAGTGAAGTTCTAAAGACAGTACTGTCATGATCAGATTCCTCAAAAGTTTCTTCCAGTAAAAAATCTTCTATTTGAATTTTGTTATAAAATGAATAGGCCAGCAAAAAGGACTTATTGAAAGTAATATCTGCATCTTCTCTTTGTTGGATGTTCCAATTGTTATCCTCTAACTTAATTTCTACTGGAATATAAAGAAGTGGGGCGCGAACTCTTGTTCCGTCCATGAACTTGCCTCTAGCAAAAGGCCAACCGATATGAAGATCCTTGGAGCCACGTTCTTCAAAAAGTAAATGATCCAGCCGCTGAAGTCTCTTTATTCTTTTGCTTGCTTCGTTGCTAGCCTCCATCCTTGTATCAATAATGGGGCAAAGAATTTTACTTTTTCCTGCAATTAAAGCCTCTATGATAGAGAATGACTTTTCTCCATTAAGCTGACTCAGTTGATGCAAATCAATGAATTGTTCAGAATTAGCCCGTGGCAAATAGATGGAGCGACTGTTTCCGGAGAGGTTGGTAAGCCTCCGTAAGTAGGAATTGAGTATGTGTTGCTCTTTGCGTGGCATTTAATGCTCTAATTTTAAATAAGGTCTCATACGAATAAAAGTGCTTGAATCGATGAGATCAATTTTCAAAAGGTCGTCAATCTCATTGAAACTTCCATGCTGAAAGCGATATGTGACAATGGTTTTGGCGATTTTTTGACGAATATAAGGGTGAGCCGACAGTTCCTGTGTGCTGGCCTTGTTAAGGTCGAGCTGAAGTGGCCTAAAATTGGGTGCTATAAAGAACCTGGTCCTTATAGCCATCACTACTGTGGAGTCTAATCCATATACCTCTTTCATCTGTGAATCACTTACAAAACCACCTAGTGCATTTCTATATTTTATTATTCGATTTGCAAGAACCGTACCGATGCCTCTGATGGCTTTTAACTGGGTAGTATCAGCAAGGTTTAAATCCAATAACGCAAAAGAGTTTACCTCCTTCTTGTCTTTCATATTGGATTTCGGAAATCTTTCTTCAGTTCTTTTTTGTTCGTATATGATTATATAAGGTGCAAGCCTTGCATAGAGAGAGGAATCCATGCCATAAATTTTCAAAAGATCGCCAGCGTTGCGAAATCGTCCCCCTTTGTTTCTATAGTTATTGATTCTTTGTGACAGATAAGGGGGCACTCCCAACGAGTCAAAATCTGCAAGTGAGGCTGAATTAGGATCAAAAGGGAATAGGGTATTGGTAATTTCTTCACTTGGAGGGGTTACTGGAATAAAATTCCATTGGGCAATCAAGCTGTCGATCCTCCCCTGGTCTTTATCGACCAAAATAGGACTATTGTAAAAGAATGATTTGTAAACAGGGTAGGAGAAGAGAATTAAAACCATGGTCGGAAGTAGAATTAAAAAACCATTGGTCTCACTTCTTGAGAATCCAAATACATTTCTTATCCATAGCCGGAGTCGCTGCATAGAGGGTGTATCGCCTTCTTAAAATCGGAAATAACTGAATAAGATAAAAGTGAGATAAATGAATTTATTCAGATAATACGCGCTTAAGGCCTATTAGCAAACTTTCTTTTATGGGAAATAAATCTGAAATGAATTTTTGACTGATTTCAATTTCTATTCCAAGGTACTGCTCATCGGGATAAAGTGCCCTTAGGTGAGAGGTAACCCCATCATCAATACCAAGGTAGGGCTCGTTGAATTGAATAGAGAGGTTGGGTAACTGACCGGTCAATGCTTGTGCATACGATTGGCAAAATGCCAGCTCTGACTTCCTGTCGGGATCAAAGAGTAAACCGATTTCTACACTTCGTTCTTTTCCATGGAATATAGGGGTGAAAGAATGAATGGACAGGTGCAATACAGGCTTTTTCAACTTTTCGATTTCTCGTTCAACCTTCAATCTATAGGGAAGGTATAGCTCATTAATAAGTTGTGCTTTCTCAGCATCTGCCAATTGATTTGTATATCGTGAAAAAAGCTGACTACTATAAAGTGATCGATTGGGTTCTGTTAATAAGCGTGTAGTGAAGCAGCCAATGGGATGAAGATTTAATTGCTCACCCATATGGGTTGCCACATTCCAAGCGCCAGGATCCCATCCTTCATGTGAGTTCAAGGCATCATGTGCCTTATGAAATAGAGGCTTATACTTTTCGGGTACAATATTCCCTGCATGCTCGCAGGTAATGAGCAAAGTGTAAGGCATCGCTATGGTATAAACATCTTGTTTTGTTCAAGACATCCGCATAACCTGAGATATGTAGTTTTAATAGCTTTCTCTGACAAGTCTCCAGCCAATGATTTCACAATTCGATCGGAAAGGGTGCCTTCATTAAAAATAACAGAAAGCTCCCGGTTTAGATTTTGAAGAGATGTATTACCTGATTTAGTCAATTTGTCCATCACTTTTTTCCAGATGTCAATGGCTGATACAGGACCGTTCTTAATGCCGAATGCCGCAAGGTACTCGGGCATATTTACTTGTGTCTGTTGTCCTGTTACCATGCACTTTTCAAAGAGTAGGGCCATGGGGTCAGTTTTCATTTTCATTTGCTCATCAAGGCTAATGAATTTTTCACTTACAAAAGCCTTAATGGTTTCGATCACAAGGGAGATGATGGCCATGTCAGCCGATGGACATTCCTGAATATCCATTAAGCGTATTTCAATTGATCCTCTGTCAAAACGTGGAATGGCACCACGCGAATTGACCCATATCGGATTGAGTACATGGTCAGGATCGAACGGAGCTATGTCTGCTTTGATTTTTTCGTAGATGGAATTGAGATAATTTCTTTTAGAAAAAAGAGCCTCAGGAATCACCTTGCCGGTGATGGAGGGAATACGTGCCTGATTGGTTTTATAATATTTGAGACGAGTGTCCACCATACCTGTGAGCTTACCATCTAAAATTGGAGAAGAGGCACAAAGTGCTGGAAGGATTGGGAGCACTATCCTTACGGCAGCATGCAGCTTGGCAAACTCTTCGTCATCATAGAATGGAAGATTTAAATGTGTGCTTTGAAGGTTGGACCAGCCGTGACCTTGAGTATTAAAGATTTTATCATAAATCTGGTACACTTCATTATTATCGTGCGGCCAGAGTTTGGTTTCCTTCAATGGATCCATAAACGGATGCGCAGCGGTAGGCATCAGCATGGCGTTCCATTTATCCAATATGGCGTTTATCCTTTTTACATTTTCGGCAAAACCATTTTCCAGTGCATTGAAATTGGATTCAGGTTCTGTTGATTTTAGTTCTATGACATGTAGCACCAATTCGTTAGACCAGGTTACAATTCCGTTTTCGAAATCGCTTCCATACTCCCCCAGCTCGTGCTTAAGAAGTTCATCCGTCACTGGTTTTACGGCAAGGGTATCCTTGTCAACTAACATATACTCCAGTTCTATGCCATAGCCCTGAAAGAGATGGATGCGCGAAGGTTGGGTCATTTTTCAGTTTTAATTCTATTTAAAAATACTTCCATTATGGTAGTATACAGCTTTTCTTTTAACATTTTATCTTCTACTCCCGCATCGATGTTTGGGTTGTCATTGATTTCTATCACATAGAATTTGCCATCGACCTCTTTCATGTCCACCCCATATAAACCCCGGCCGATCAGCGAGGTAGCCTTTAGTGCAGTCTTCAACAGGCCGGAAGGAGCCTGATCTACAGGTAACGATTCAAAATTTCCTTCTTTCCCATCTTCTTTTTTGGCGCTCCAATTCACAATTTGCCAGTGCTCGGAAGCCATGAAGTACTTACAAACGTAAATGACTTGTCCGTCAATTATACCTACTCTCCAATCGAAGGGGGTGGGTAAAAATTCCTGTGCAATCAACAAGTCAGATTTTTCAAACATACTTTTTCTGATTTTCTTGAATTGCTCCAGGCCAGTAATTTTATGAACTCCTTTTGAGAATGCACCGTCAGGTTGTTTCAATATAAAGGGGAATCCCATTTTACTTGGTAGCGCCTCGCAATTGTCTTCGGTAATAACGTTTGCTTTTGGTGTTAAGATTTTATTCGCTGTGAGCAGTTCATGCAGGTAAACCTTGTTGGTACACTTTAGTATGGATACAGGGTCATCGATCACTACCAAACCAAGAGATGCTGCTTTTTTGGCAAACCTAAATGAATGATGATTAACATTTGTTGTTTCCCTGATGAACAGTGCATCATATTGGATCAACTGATCAAAATCATTTTTGGTGATAAACTCAACGTTAAATCCTGTCTCTAAAGCAGCCTTGTAAAATTTCTTAAGTGCGCGGTCATTGGAAGGTGGGTTGTCATCTTCCGGGTTGATGAGAATGGCCAGGTCATACTTTTTTCTGTCGGTTCTGTAATCTCTTTTTCTTAAAAAGTATTTTTCCAGAGCACTAATAAAAAGCGGCTTGTCTTCTACGGGCACTTCAGCAAGGCTGATGGGGCGTAAACTTTGTAAAACCCATTTGGTCTTTTTTGAAAACACGGCTTTGAGAAATGGCGTTTGAACCAACTGGAAGAGTTGTCTTCCTAACTTGTTATACGATTCAATGCTGGTTGATCCGAAGTACACATTGAATTCAACCCTGTCCCCTGCAACTGTTTTTAAGGTGCCTTGTATAAGATCATCGAAATCCTGTGAATCGTATCTTATAATTGAGGGAAAGCGAAAATCCTGGATGGTAGAAACTCCCGGAAGTACTTTGTGTCCCCTGGCCTCCGCCAGCAGCGATACATAGTAACCTTCGCTTTGATATTGATAGGACTTACAAAGATTCAGCACTTTAATGTTGCGCACATTCTGATAAGCATCCGATGTGATGTACACATTGGGTGTAATCACTTCCACATCCGGAAGGTTAATTTTCCAATTGTCTGGTTTCTCTACGACAATAAGTTTGGGCATATCTACTTCGGTTCTATTATTAACAAGTTAGCATCATAAGTTACAATGCCTAATAAAATACTATTGATGAGTCGATCGAACTTTACATTGTAATATTGACTCTTCAAAGGATTAGGATTCATGGGATCAGCCATGTACACCGTGTCAGCCTTTCCATCAAACCCATTGATCACCACAAAATGTCCTACAGGTTCGCCTTTAATACTATGATATTTGTTGGTTTTGCCTATTTCTCGAGGAGTACCGTAAAGGTAGGTGGCGCTCAGTCCTGTTAAGATAGGAACGGAGGCGATGAGATATTTTTTTATAAGGTCTTTATTTAATTCAGCATATTTCACTTTGCCACCGGCCTCCAAAAATTTAATGTAGGCCTCACATTCCGTTAAGAGTTTGCGTTTGTTTTTTTTAACCCGCATTTGCTTTTTTAGCAACTCAACCATCTTTGCTGATGAAAACTTAAACCAGGTTGGATCAAATACATTCAGGTTATAAGTATAGATGTGTGCTTTGTAGCCGCGTTCCAAGGCATGATCGCCAAGCATTACGGCCAATGTGCCACCTGTCTTGATCTGCTTGACCTCCTGAATAACCTGTTTCAGGGAAATTTTGTCTTCGTAATGTTGATATAGTGCATGCAGGCAGGTAGGGCCGCATGTTACTTCATCTGGCTGTGCCTTGATGTCGAAATTGAGGAATAGGGCTTGTCTGTTTGGCATGTTACATAAACTTAGAAATGATCAGGTCGAATACCTCGAAAAGAATCAAAATAATAATGATTAATTCCATCGTATTGCTCTCCCGCTGACTCGAAATTTCTCTGAATACGGCCAGGTTATCTTTGATGATCCTCAGGGTATATTCTACTTCCGTAAAACGAACGCGCAGGTCAAAGTATTTCATCAGGTTTTGATGGAACTTATCAAGGTATTCGTCTTCCCAAACCAAATCAGGTGCATCAAAAACATAAATATTTTCAGCGATATCATTTTGGGTGTTTAAGGCTTTCCCCAAAAACTTCATCATGTTTTTGCGATTGAATTTCAACTTTCCTGATGTTTCCAATTCGTTGGCAATTCCCTTGATCTGCATGAGCAGGGCATCCATGGTTTCATGATATTGATCAAGGGCGACCGACTGAGCCAGATTAAGCATTGCGATTCGTATTACATTGCCGTCCAGTCTGCTTACTTTGATATGGTCGAATTCGAACTGCATATCTTCATCGTTCGAAATGCTAATGTCATGGTCATCTCGCAACCATGGTCTTTCCTGAATGGTAAAAGGCTTGATCGTATTGATGGTGGCTTTGATCTCGTCCTCACCAAACCCCTGAAAGGTGACAATGCCATAGCTATAAAAGCAGATGTACCTGTTTTTTTCAAACTCAAAAAAGAGTTCGATGGCATTGTCTGCTATTGGCTTATGAGGAAATAAAACCTTAATTCCTTTAAGATTTAGCTGTTTTCCAATAAGAATAGCGGAAAGTCGTAAGGGAGTGTCCACAACCAAATAAATTCAAAATTAAGGTTTAAATATATGGTATAGAAAAAGTCCGTTAATTCTATTTTTTAATATGGAATTCTCAAAATTAGGTATGTCTAACCCTTATTTTAATAGATTAATGCATGTCAAAAGTGAATATTTAAGTGTGAAAAAATAGTGATGGTATTGGCGATGGTACTCATCGGCTTACAATCACAAGCTTGGGGCATAACCGGCCACCGGACAGTGGGGTTAGTAGCTTCTGAGCACCTGAATCATTGCGCAATCAAATTTATAATATAGGGGATGGCAACCTGGGTTATGAATACACTTATAAAAATATGGACGTTGTTCGTAGAAGGTTGAGGGAAGCGGGTATTAGATTGGCGGGATTGCTGAATGAGATTTATGGATAAAAAGAGAGAGCCACGTTTTAGGTGGCTCTCAATGGATGGATTTTATTACTATCTATACTTTTGCTACTTGTGCATTGATGATTAGTTTCACTTCATCACTCACCAATACACCACCGGCTTCAGTTACTGCATTCCAGTTTAAACCAAAATCTTTTCTGTTGATCTTTCCGTTGATTTCAAAACCACTTTTGGTATTACCATAAGGATCTTTTGTAGTACCGCCAAATTCAACATCCAATTCTATCTTCTTGGATGTACCCCGGATGGTAAGATCACCTACAAGTTTGTAATCATTACCATCTACTCTCTGCAATTCACCTGAAAAATCCATTGTAGGATATTCTTCCGATGCAAAGAAGTCGGCCGACTTCAAGTGGTTGTCACGATCTTTTTGGTTGGTATCAACGCTATTGGTATCAATACTGAAATTGACAGTAGCTCCGTCAAAATCTTCACCTTCGCTTTCGCTTTCAACGCTTCCGCTAAAACTTTTAAAAAATCCAGTTACTGTTGAGATGACCAAGTGTTTTACTTTGAATTGAACCTCTGTGTGTGTTGGGTCAATCGTCCATTTTGTTTTTACTGCTGCTTCCATTTTTTTTAATTTATGATTTCTTAATTCAATTTGTTCAATTTTGTCTTTGTTGACGATGCAAAGGTATGTCTGTTCAAAGGCCTGTTTGCTTGAACCAGATTAAGAAAACACAATGAATGACTTGAACTAGATTAAGAAAGTGGACGGCTTGGCTTAAACTAGATTAAGCACTATTTATCCATCAGTTTTCTTCGAATTTTACTGAGGAATTCTGGAGTAATGCCAAGGTAAGAGGCAATGTGTTTTTGGGGCACAAACTGTTCCAGCGTGGGATACTTTTCAATAAAATTCTGGTACCGTTTTTCTGCAGGATCTGAAAGGTTTTGAATGATTCGTTGCTGGTGGGTAATTAAGGAATTTTGGAAGATGATGCGAAAAAACTTTTCGAATTTGGGATACCTGTCCAGTAAAGTATTCATCTGGTTAATGGGTAGCAGTAGCACACCACTATTAGTGAGGGCTTTGGTGGAGTAAATAGAAGGAGATTCACTTGTAAAACTTTGAAGATCGCCCGTCCACCAACCTGCTGTAGAAAACTGTACCACATGGTCATTGGCTTCTTGGTCTGTATAATAGGTCATGAGGCATCCGTCTGTCACGTGAATAAAATAGCGGGTCACCTCACCTGCTGTTTCAATGAATTCATTTTGTTTCACTTTCATGGGCAAGAGTATTGATTGCAGATAGGCTTCATCTGTCTTATCCAGTGAAATGTGTTGTGAAATCGAGGTAAAAAGCTGAAAAGTATCCATACGAGTGGATAAAAATAGCAAGAATACAGCTAGGATCATGAGATGGCCTGATTTTGTATTCTGGATATAATTTATGCTAATTTGTTGTTATAAACTTTATCATTATGTCAAAAGCACAAGACGCAAAAAAGGAAGGTAAGAAAGAGGCTACTAAAACCCTGAAAGAAAAAAGGGCTGAGAAGAGAGCCAAGAAGGAAGCCAAGAAAAGAGGGTAGCCTTATTGCCAATGATCAAAAAAAGGAGTCCAGTAGAAACTGGACTCCTTTTTTATTCTTATATAAGAAGCAATTTGATCGAATCTGTAGTTATCGCGAGTGTCTAATCTCAACCTTCCATCTTCGCCCGAGTGGCACATTGTATTTTACTAACTTTTTATTGTTCCAATTTCAGATCCTGGAAAATCGGGTGTTGGATCTTCAACGGGTTGACAAGCAAGTAGAAAAATCAAAATTACACCCAGACAGAACAGCCCTAAAGGTTTCATGGCTCAAGGATTATTGCTCATACACTTTTTTGTCCAACGTTATGGTGTCACCAGGTTTTACAGGAGCAACAGGTTCTTCACGGCATGCACCCACCAAAATAATTGTTACAAGCAACCAAAAAGCGATCTTAGCTTTTGTTTTCATAATAATTGTTGTTTAAAGTTTGAAACCGAAAAAACAGATTGCGAAATAATGAATCAAAGATGCAGATAGGAAGGCGGGAAAAACTATTCGATTTGATTCACCCAATAACTGATTTGGACTAGCAGAAAACTGAAACTATGTTTCAATTATTTCAAATAATAGGTTCGTTTCATTTCTTGACAGATATGAATCAGATTTTAACAACGCTTAGATTATCCTAGTAATTTCTTATTAACTAAAACTAAGGATTCACCTGGGAAAAAGTTTGAATTCAGATTGAAAGGTTGGGGCAGGGAGATAATAAAACAGGCGCTCTAAAACCAAATTAATGGGCTCAGAAGCGCCTGTTTAAAAAACCTATTAGAAGTGATGTAAAATTCTTATTGTTTTTATTAAATCACTACTGCTAATGTTACAGATTGTGATATTAATGATACATGGCTATTTTCGAGGGAAAAGCTAATTTTTGCCATTAATGTATTCGGATGGTAAAACCCCAAATTGTTCTTTAAATGCCTTGCTGAAATAAGAGAGATTCGAAAAACCCACTTCATAGGCCACTTGTGTTATTGGGCCCCAGTTTTGATCAAGTAACTGGGCTGCCTTTTGCAAACGAAATACACGAATTAATTCATTGCAAGAAAATCCTGTCAGGGCCGTGATTTTGCGGTACAATTGAACGCGACTTAAGCCCATTTCATCTGCCAATGATTCTACACTTAATTGTTCATCAGCTAATCGCTGATGAATGATCTCCTTCACTTTTATCAAAAATTGCTCATCGGCAGATTTTACTTTTATTTTAGGAGATTCTTTTAATAGTTCTAGTTTAATGTGCTCCCTTATCTTAGTAATAGAGCTGACCTTATTTCTAATCTTTAGTAACAATTCACTTCTATTGAATGGTTTGATCAGGTAATCATCAGCTCCGGCTTGTAACCCTATTAGTTTACTTTCTTCTACAGTCTTAGCTGTAAGAAGAATCACCGGAATATGACTTGTTCTGATGTCCATTTTAATTTTGGAAAGCATATGAATTCCGTCCATTTCTGGCATCATCACATCACTAATAATTAAATCGGGTATTTCAGAAGTGGCTTTACTAAGACCTACTTTTCCATTCTGTGCTTCAATTAAATTGAATTCGCTCGCCAGGAAATCAACAATAAACATGCGCAGATCTCTATTATCCTCCACTATAAGTAGAGTGGCTTTATTATTTTGATCTTTGTGGGTTCCGTTATCAGCTGCCTGTAATGGATAACTTAGTGTTGGTAATTTATCTAAAGTGGAAATTTCGACTTTATTTATATGGCTCTCGGAAAGCTCAAGTGGCAGACGTACCTGGAAGACGCTTCCTTTCCCTACCTTACTTTTAACCACTATTGTCCCCTTCATGAGGGTAACCAATTCTTTCACTAAGGACAAACCAATACCAGTTCCAAAGTCTTTTTGAATGTTATTGGTTTGATAAAACTTTTCAAAGATTCTGTTTACTTGATGTTTTGGAATTCCAATTCCACTATCAATGACAGATAGTATTAATTGATTGTTCTCTATCCTTGCTCTTATTTGTACCTTACCGTGATTGGGTGTGAACTTGATTGCATTGTAGATCAAATTAATGAGAATAGTTTCTAATTTATTTTTATCAAAGTTGGCTATACAATTTTCTTCAGGAATATCTATTTTTAAATAGATGTTTTTTTGACTAGCTATTGAATCGAATGAACTTGCGATAGCTCTGACAAACTGATATGGATTGCCTTCTGATTTTTCAATTTGAAGCGCGCCTGATTCAAGTTTGGATAAATCGAGGAGTTGATTGATGAGCTTTAGCAGTAAGTCCGCATTGCGTTTTATAATGTTTAATGCGTTTAACGTATTAAGGTCATTCTTATATTTTTCTATCAGATGCTCTACAGGAACTAATATCATTGTTAGGGGTGTACGAAATTCATGACTGATGTTGGTAAAGAAAGAGGTTTTTACCCGGTTTACTTCTTTTGCCTTTTCCAATTCATAGTGCTCCTTTTCATGTTCAAGTTGTTTGACTTTTAGAGTCGTTTTTAGTCGTTCTCTTTGAACGATGTTAGTTCTGGCCCAATACAGTAACCCGATAACCAGAAATCCATACAGTGAATAGGCCCACCAGGTTTTCCACGGAGGGGGAAGGATGGTAAGTTTTAGTATTCGTTGATTATTGCTCCAAACACCGTGATGGTTACTTGACTCAACGCGAAATGTGTATTGTCCTGCTGAAAGATTGGTGTAGGTAACTGTTCGGTTATTGGCTTTGGTTATAATCCAATCTTGGTCATATCCGTCAAGTTTATACCTGTATAAAATATTTTGAGGTGCAATCATCTCTACAGATGAAAATTCTAAAGAAAAGTTATTGTGTAAATAATCGAGGGTAAGATCATTTAACACTTTTATATCTGACGGAATTTTAAAGTCATTAGTTCCGACACTACGATTGCCAGTGATGGGAATTCTATTGTTAATCTTTAAAGAGGTGAGAATAGTGTGAGATTCAGTGTTTGATAGATTAAACTTTTGTGGATCAAATGTAATTATGGCGTCATTAAGAGTAACGGCTATAATTCCATCTTGCGTTTTAGCGAAACCTCCTGTATTACTTAACGTTTTCTGATTGCTAAAATTTACCACAATATTCTTTTCAGGGTCAAATAGGAGCAAGCCCTTTCTTGATGATATCCATAGCCGATTGTAGTTATCTTCAATAAAGCCAATATCTACATCTTCAGTGACAATGGTCTTTTTGATTGAGTACTTTCCGTTATTATTGTTCACTGTATAAAGCCCACCTCCCGTTCCTACATAAAGGAATCCTTTTTTTGATTTTCCAATACACCCAACTCTTTCCCTTCCTTTAAATACATGATGAAATTTGCCGTTTTTAAACAAATCTACTCCAACAGAAGTTGATACCCAGAAAGAGGACTCATCCTCAGGTACAATAAAATCTATAGCGTTAAAATTGATTGTATTGGTGTCATATGGATTATTGTAATAATGATGGACTGAATTAACTGATCCGTATTTCATTTTGAGATCAATTTTATTTAATCCTTTTGCTGTGGTCACCCATAAGTTTTGGAACTTGTCTTCATAAACATTGATTGTGCTGTCACAGCTTAGGGTGTAGGGGTTCCCTTGTTCTCTGGAATAATAGACAACGTTATTAGGATTTAATTTTCTGGAAATGGAATCATATCCAATTCCTATCACTCCTCGGGAATAGGCCGCTATCCAAATGTAATTTTTGCCAATATTGGATGAGACTAGATTGGCAGGATGATCATGTTGACCATCAAAACTGATAGGGGTTAACTCACTATTTTCTAATTTTATTGGAGCAGTCCATAATGCATTATTAAAATCGCGACCTCCAAGAACAAGTGAATAATTTTCATGTCCCTGTTTATATAATTGGATATAATCTGTTCTTGACTTGTGGGTATCTATTGTTTTGCTAATATAGTATTCAAAATCAGGACGATTTATTTTTCGAATGCCAGTCTCGCTGGTAAACCACACATTGTCATTTCTGTCAATTGTAATCTCACTTAAGTGATGTTGATTAGTAGTGTTGTCATAAATGGTTTTTATATTACCTCGAGCGTACTCATAGCGAAAAACCCCCTTTTGATTCAAGAACCAAATGACATCCTGTTTGTCAATGGCAAAGTCGCTATTGTGTATTTCAGTGGGGAGATCAATGCGCAATTTGATGTTTAATAGGGAGTCAACTTTTAATAACACCCAACTATTTTGTAACAAAACCCAGTTTGATTGTGGTATCTTAATAACCCAGCCTGAAAAGAATAGACTACTGTCTTGGGAGTTTAGTAGATGGGGTCGATAGAATATGTGCTTTGATTTACTGTAATTCCATAATCCGTTTTTTGTACTAAGCAGTAGGTGGTCTCCTTGATCCTCAACAATTGAAATATGATTGTTCAACAGCAAGTTATCCTTATCGTTTTCATTAAGGTGTGATCTTGTTTCTCCTGTCCCCTGATTGTATTCATAAAGGCCGCCACCAAATCTTGCGCCTAGCCAAAGCCGATGCTTGTTTTGGTCAGCAGCTATCCAATTTATGTAATGCTGAACAGAAGGTTGGATTCTAATAAAACCCTCTGTTTTAAAATCATATTTGAGTATGTCTTGTCTGGCATTGTGATTAATCAAATTGTTTATCCACAAGTTGCCATATTTATCAGACTGCAGGCGACCGATCAACGGGAGCCCTAAGTTCATTAAGGAATCATCCGGATCATGTCTGAAAATTTTGAATTTGTACCCATCAAATCGACTGATGTGAGAGTCATGGTCAAACCACATTAACCCCAGGCTATCCTGACACATGCCTCTTGCATAATCACTATCTAGTCCATGGGCAACAGTATACTGATCGATTTCATAAAGTGATTGTGCAATTGAAAGATTGCCAATAAAAATTAATACGAAAGTCAATTGAGCTACAATAGCTTGTTTGTTGGAGTTTACCATGATAATAGATTAGTCTATCATCCTATTATCCATGATCCGTCAGGCTGGTATCCAATATGTTTTGCTGCACAGCCCTATAAACAAGCTCTGCTGCATTCTTAGCACCCAATTTAATCATCAGACTTTTTCTATGGCTGATTACAGTATGAATGCTAATACCGAGGGATGCTGCTATTTTTTCGGAGGAATTACCTCTGCCCAATAGACCAAGTACCTTCATTTCCTGAAACGTAATGTTCTTCATCATCGACTTTAATAATTAGTGTTTTACAATTAGTCAAAAATGAGTACTCTTATTTTCCTAAGCTATTCCCAATGTTGCATATTGTAATGCAATTGATTCATTGGTTTAGTCGTACAACTAAATGGCAGATATAAGCCTTCTTACTAAATAGCTAACGATAACCTATTAAATAGGTTTTGAAATTAGAAAATCAATGATTACAGGCCCCCGGTGCTTTTCTTTCCTATGGATCTTTAGCCTTTTGGCCTCCTGCCTGATACTAATTTATAAATTAACTAGCTAATTTCTGAGGATTTCTGGTACTAATAAATGGGATATTCTGAGAAGTAATGAACGGTGTGCTTTTTATCAAGAGCCTTATTAAGAGAAATGTTTACCAATTGCAGCTTCAAGCCATGAATTGATCGCCATGCTAGTTTATTCTACCAAATAGGAAATAAGGGTGGGAGACCTAATGGCCCCCCTTTCTTGGGTTATTATTATCTCTAAAGCAGTATTTTAAAAGGGACCGATACTTCCAGTTTGTCCCAATTCATAACAATTTCTCCTGACGCATCATCCTTACTTTCTATCACATATCGCAATCGCTCCTGATGTTTTCCTTCAGTCGATGGAATAACGGAAATTCTTACCAGGTCTTCTGCCTGGTTGTAATCATCTGCCAGGTGTTGGTTCCAATTTTTGTTGATGATAACAGTCCACTCACGTTCACCTGGGATGGTAAAAAAGGCATACTTGCCAGCCACCACCGTGGAATTACCAATTTTTATATCACGGTCAAATTCAATGCTTGTTGCTTTGTGGGCACCTGTCACCCAAACATTACCGAAGGCCACTAAGCCACCCCAAATCATTCTCCCTCGGGTAGCAGGAGAGTAGTAGTTGATCTCAAAATTTGTATTTCCAATCTTAGCCTGGATATAGGCCTTTGGGCTTCCTTTTAATGTATCGGCTTCAGTTTGTGGGTTGATAATAATCCCTTCGGGCTTTGATGTTTCAGTATTGTTCTCTTGAGCAGCATCAGATGCAGTTTCTTTTTTGGAAGGAGAACATGCTCCGAAACCAAATAATGCAATGAGAATGAGTAGTTGTAATCGCATAATAATTATTTTAATAGACTATAGTTTTACACTGGCTACTTTCACCCTTTTCTCCCCGTCATCTGTCCAGGCGAAAATTAATTCGTCACCCGACTTGGTCATCTGAGGGAATCCACTGGATCTTGAATCGGACGAAGTGGCAATTACTACCGAATTTTCCTTGGACCCATCTCGATTTACTTTTGCTGCTTTGATTTCCGTACCCTCCATCCAACTTACCATGGCGTGGTCTCCGTCTACCATGAGCAGATCAACCCGACCTATGGCTTTTCCTTCATCTATCCTGATGGGTTTACCGAATGTAGCACCTCCATCTGTTGAAAAAATAACATTGACTTGTGCTATCTGATCACTAAAAGTAAACCATGCAATGGCCAAAGTATTACCTAGGGCATCTGCACGAGGCCCATTCACGGGACAGGCAGCAATTTTCCAATTGTCGGCATAAACAGTTTTTGGACTTGTCCATTCTCCATTTACTAACCTTACTATTGACATGTCCCTGATTTCGTCATCAGACCTGTCACGGTACACCACGATGGGGCCATTGGCAGTAATTGTTGCCGAAGTTTGGCAACAATCGCAGGTTTTGTTATCCAATTCCCACTCATTGATTTTATTTCCTTGATAGTCTATTATGGCTCCACGTAAACTCATTGAGCCATGATGGCCGCCATGGTCATCCATATTTTCCATTCCTTCCATCACCGTGTTTCGTCCATCCAACCAAGACACAAATAAGTTTTCCTGATAGGGTACCAATGTTACAAATCCATGCTCAGCTTGTTTACCATCATCGTGAATCACAAACGAATTGCTCCAGTCTTTGCCACCATCATTGGAGAAGAACATTTTCACATCATAGGAAAACGTACCCTTCCCACTTTTACTTAATACGTGAGAAACCAAATTCTCTTCTCCATCAGCGGCAATCATGGGGTAGTCGGCCCAATTGACGAACCAGTTGTTGCTCTCGGCTATTAACGTTGGCGTTGTCCATTGTTCTGCTTGCCTTGCAGAGTAGTAGAATTGATAAACCGAATCTCTTTTCTCAATCCATGATAAATAGGTAACTCCTTTTTTGTCAGTGAATAAGTAGGGTTCGGCACTCATTGCACCCGCAGGCGATTCTTGTGGGTTTACTCTATAAGCAGATTCAGTATTCTTTTTTTCGTTTGAGCACGAAAGTAAGATACTAATGCATAGGACAAAGATGACTCGATTCATGGGTTGGTGGTTTTGTTAGTGATCAAAAAAATATTTTCAGGTTTGCTCCAGTCGCGAAAGCCGGCCTCAGAAAACTGGAGTTTTCCACTCTTATCAAATATAAATGTGGTTGGCAATGCCATGATATTGAGTGCTTCCATGTTTTGAGCTTGCACATAGTTGAAATCAAAACTTCGCCTTTCTTTAAATCCCTGAATCAAATCCACAGACTCATTAGAAGGAAACAGAAACACCACATCTTCATCTTTCAGTTGTTCCATAGCTTTGGCAATAGTGGGCATTTCTTGAATACAAGGTTTGCACCACGTAGCCCAAAAGTTTATAAAGACGATCTTGTTTTTATAATCACTCATGTTAATGGTTGTTCCATTGAGTGCTTTAAGTTCAATCTTTTCAAGATCAGATTTCTCATTGGTAACACATCCTGCCATTAGCAGTGTGCAAAGAGTAAGTAGATAGATATATTTCATTTTGAAGTTGATTTTCTTAAAAGTTGCTCGTTAGTGGCAACAACAATGGTACTCAAACTTTTAAGTACGGCTTCCCCTGTATGACCTCAGAGGAAATGCCGTACGCCTGCTGCTAATGACAATTAATGATTTGCATGCTCAGCTTCGCTTTCTAGTTTCTCAAGCGCCATTCCGCATTTAGAGCATGTGTCTCCTTTTTTGCCCTTTACTTCAGGATGCATTGGACATGCGTAACCAATTTCTTCAGCTTGTTCAGTCTTATTGCCACCACAAGAAGTGAGAGAAAATGAAAAGGTAGTTGCCAATGCAAAAACAAGTAGAAATGAGAATAATGAATTTTTCATTTTGTTAATTTGGTTTATGGTTAATTATTAATTGATTATTATTTAAGTTCTGCCCTGATTTCTCCACATCTCATCATTTTGCTTCCAAAATAGGGGTTCTGGATTTCTTTAACATCATTTATCCAAAATGCCCCTTTATTGTTCATTGCCATTGGGCAAAATTGATAGTAAGCATTCAGGCCTGTAACATCAAATTGCTGGATGGCAGCATAATAATTGTTGGTTAAATCTGAAAATAGTTTTCGTTGTTCTTCTATGTCTTTGGAGGTACTAATAGAAGATGTAGTTGAATTCAAAACTTCCAATAGTTTCATCCAGGCAAGGTGTGCGTCACCTTTCACCAATTTCATATCCACTTTTGTTAGTGCAGTTTTCAAATTTCCAGCTGCCGTAGCTGCTTCAGATGCATTGGTTTTAACAAAAGCATCTTTAAGCTTGAGATATGGGTTGAGGAGCGCACCCAGTTGCTTTTTGAATTGATCATTTACTTCAAAAGCAGCTCCCATTTTCTGATCTTCTGAAGGAGTTTTTTGTTCACCGTGTTGATGCCCCGTCATTATCGGACCACCTTCCGGGCTCATCATACTGGGTTTGCCGGCCAATTGAGCAGCCGCATCAATGGTAAACGTACCATTGGTAACGATCTCCATCCCTGCGCTCAATCCTTCTTTGATCACATAGGCATCACCCAGAGAGGGCCCCAGGGTTACTTCCATCATTCTGAACCGAACACCACTGTCAGTTATTTTTTTCAAATAAACAACAGATCGTTCTCCTGTCCACATTACTGCAGACTTTGGCACAATGACTTCATTACCTCGCTGGAGATTACTTTTTACAATCCCAGAAGCAAACATTTCTGGCTTTAGCATTTGGCCTGGATTATTCATTTCAACCCGGGCGGTAGTTACACGGGTAGCAGGATTGATAATAGGATCGATAAATGAAATCTTTTTATGGTATGTTTCTCCTGGAATTGATTGCAGGGTAAATGAAATGTCGCTGCTTTTTTTAATCCAAGGGATATCACTTTCGTAAACATCAAACAATACCCACACAGTGGAAAGATCTGCCACATCATAAATTGGCGCACCGCGCATTACATAATCGCCAACGCTTACTCGTCTTTCCAATACTACACCAGACACATCCGCGTGAATGGGAAATCTTTCAGTTGGTTTTCCTGTGTTCAGGATGTTGTCAATTTGTTGGTTTGTTAGTTTCCAGTTTTTGAGTTTTTCACGTGCTGCATTATACAACTCAGGCTGTTCATCTTTAATTCGACTGGCTTCAAACAATTCTTGTTGTGCTGTTACCAGTTCAGGAGAATAGATAAATGCAATGGTTTGACCTTTTTGTACATATTCCCCTGTAAAGTTCACCAACAATTGTTCAATTCGTCCCGGGATGTGCGCGGCTTGTGATGATTTTCGTCTTTCATCTGCCTGTACTTTTCCATTGAGTCGCAGCTCTTTAGTTGAATTGCCTGTGCCTACTATCGTAGTCTGAATGTTGGCCAGCTTCATAGCCGTTTCACTCATTTTTACCTCCATTGGATCTCCGCCATCGTCATCATTGTCCAATGGTATTAAATCCATTCCACAAATCGGACAAAGTCCTGGTTCGGATTGACGAACGGATGGATGCATACTGCACGTCCATACCTCTGATTGATTGGTGTGCTGATGTGCAGGTGTGTCGATGGATTGATTTGAAGATGGACTTAACATCCATCCAATTGTAATTCCTATAATTAGTGTGAGGATTACAATTGCATATTTGTTTTGAAATATATTTTTCATGATTGCTGTATTATCTTAATGTCTTTTAAAAAAGGGATTTGTCATTCTTAGTTTCGTTGTTTTGTTACCTGGAGGTTAGATATTCAATTTTTGCTATTGCGAGGAGATATTCCTTTTTCACTGTCACTTCCAGCAGTTCATACTTCAGCAACGTTTGCTGCATAGACAATATCTCTTCAAAATCAGCTTGCTCGTTGCCGTAAGCTGTTAGCAAAAGACTGATAATTTGATTGGTTTGCATTACCTGCTTTTGATACAACGCCATCTGTTGTCTTTTCTGCTCCAACTCAAAGCTGGCTATCTCGTATTGAGCAATTAAATTATTCTCTACCTGCTGCTGCATTGCGGTAAATGAAGTTTGCATTAATTGGGTTTCCTTAACCATGGCTTTGTATTTTTTTCTGTAAATAGGTAGTGAGACAGACACCATGGCCATGTAAGCATCTTGCCCATTGTCTGCGAATGTCATCTCAGGGCGTTTTTGAGTAATAATGTATTCAAACCCCAAGCCAAGTTTAGGCATGCCCTGCTTTGTAGCTACCCTTTCCTGAGCTTGCGCAGCCAACACCTTTTTACGCAGTGCTTCCAGTTGTGGATTGTTGGCCAGGCTGTCTCTGCTCACCAGTGTTGTGTTCAATTCAACCTGCTGGTCTACAAGTACCTCTGCCATCGCATCGCGATTGAGTAACTTGTTAAAAGCAATGACCATCGACTTTCGCTTTTCCTTAAGGATGTTTATGTCTGTTTGGATTTCATTGGTCATAATATCCACACGTAGCGCATCACTTAATTTCCCATTTCCGTTTTGAAATCTGGAAATAGCGAGGGTCTTCATTGTTTCCAGAATTTTCAGATTGGCTTCATTGAGACGAACAGCCTCATCCAATTCAAACAGTGGGTAGTACAACTCTTTTACATTAAGTAGAAGTTCATTTCTTTCCAGTTTATAGGATTCAAATGCAGCCTCAGCGTTCAGGGCAGCCACATTTTTCTGCTCTTTAAGTGTTCCGAACCATGGAAACATTTGCTCCAGTGAAAACCGTGCCATCTGCTGCCCTGTGCGGGTTTCCACCATTTTGCCAAATGATGACACACGCAAGGTAGGATCCTCCAAACTGCTTACTTGCGGTATCTGCTGTAGGGCAATTTCAAATTCAGCATAGCTGGCTTTAAGCCCTGGATTGTTTTGTAAAGCATACTCCGCGTACTCATCTAAATTGGATTGTGCAAATCCAAAAGAGATGGAAGCAATGAATAGCAATAAATAAATGTTATATCGATTCATAATCAATATGATTTAGATTCTTTTTTAACAACTGTTTCTCTCCAGTACGCCTGCAACACGGGCACCACAAAAATGGTCATGAGTTGGATGGCCATACCTCCAAATGTAGGGATTGCCATAGGCCCCATGATGTCGGATCCTTTTCCAGTAGAGGTAAGGACGGGTATCAGCGCGATCAAGGTAGTAGCTGCTGTCATCATGGCGGGTCTCACACGTTTCTTTCCAGCTATCAACACGGCTTCTCTCACTGCTGCCACAGTGGTTGGTTTTCGTTCTTCGAAAACCTGGTGTATATAAGTACCCATGATCACTCCATCATCGGTTGCAATTCCGAACAAAGCAATGAATCCAACCCATACAGCAACACTCAGATTAATGGTGTGTACCTGAAACAGATCGCGCATGTTTACACCCGCTATCGCAAAATCCATAAACCAATCCTGACCATATAACCAGATCATAATAAAGCCACCTGCAAAGGCAACAAAGACACCGGAAAAGTGAATGGAGGAGGCGATGATGGTTTTGAATTGGAAGAAGAGCAACAGGAAGATAATCATGAGGCTCAAAGGAATGACGATAGCCAATCTTTTCACAGCTCTTACCTGATTTTCATAACTACCAGAGAACTTATAGCTGATTCCGGCAGGTACCACCAGCTCTTTGCTGTCTATTTTTTGACGGATGAAGCGCTGAGCTTCATTTACCACATCTACCTCCGCAAAACCCTCCTTCTTGTCGAATAGCACGTAGCCTACCAAAAAAGTATCTTCACTTTTTATCATCTGGGGTCCACGCAGATACACTATCTCTACCAAATCTCCCAGCGGCACCTGTACACCAGTAGGAGTAGGCATCAATATCTTTTTGATCTTTTCAGGGTCATCACGTAGTTCGCGAGGATAACGCACCCGCACCGGATACCTTTCTCTTCCTTCTACAGTGGTGGTAATGCTCATTCCGCCAATGGCAGTTTCGATAGACTGTTGCAATTGCTCTACGCTCAAACCATAGCGAGCGATGGCATCACGGTTGATGTTCAGCTGTAGATAGGGTTTACCTACAATCCGATCTGCGAAAGCCGCCTCACCTTTTACAGATGGAACCTGCTTTAAGATGGCCTCCAGTTCCAGACCAAATTGTTCGATGGCATTCAGATCGCGGCCGTATACTTTAATTCCCATAGGAGCCCGCATACCAGTTTGCAACATTACCAAACGTGTTTCAATGGGTTGCAGCTTGGGAGCTGAAGTGACTCCGGGTATCTTGGTGACCTTTACAATCTCATTCCAAATGTCATTCGGGCTTTTGATGTGTGGGCGCCAGTTTCTAAAATACTGACCGTCTTCATCCGGAATCAGGAGACGGGTGTCGATGTTCAACGCAAGCGCTTCTTCATTGCTGAGCTTTTGCTGATTAGATAAAAGAAAACGACCCTTGTTATCGATCTTGAAGGTCTGTCGGTGACCACGTTCGTTAATTACAAATTCAGGCTTGTAGTTGATTACATTTTCATACATGGAAATAGGAGCAGGGTCGAGTGCAGATTCTGCGCGTCCCATTTTACCTACAGCCAGTGCCACTTCAGGAATACCACTCAATCGCATATCCAATTGTTGAACGATACGCGTGCTTTCTTCTACACCTGCGTGTGGCATGGAGGTTGGCATCAGTAAAAAGCTGCCCTCGTTTAAGCTTGGCATAAACTCTTTACCTACTCCGGGGAAGGTATGTGATAAACCAGACCACACTGAGGTGGTGCGCACGTTCCAATTGAGTACATCAACTCCTCTGGCGATGAAGCCAAATGTGCTATTGAACCCTATCCAGGACATTACTCCCAATACAATAGTAATTACAGGTAATAACAAAAACTTGCCCTTGTTCACCAAGCACCACTTCAGGATGGGTTCATAGAAATACACAACCGACATCAGGGCACCAAGCACCATTAGTAACAGCGACAACACAAAAAGATAATTGATGATGATCCAATTCTGATGTCCTAATGGCATCCACTTCGTGGTAAGGAAGAAGGAAGCAATCAGCACCATGATACCAATGTTGATGTAATTGGGTACCCACTTGTATTTTTCTGTCCATTTGCTCTCGAAAATGTTATTGATACCAATGGCCACCAGTGCCAGCGGCAGCCACATCTTTGCGTAAATGGATAACAGCACACCCGCAATAATAAAAAGTATGTTCCAGAACCTGCGTATCCGCTTCTTGTCGTAATCAATGGAGAAAATAAGATGTGCGAGTGTTGGTAGTATGGCTATACCCAATACAAAAGTGGCCAGCAAAGCAAATGTTTTTGTGAATGCCAGCGGCTTAAAGAGTTTTCCCTCTGCTGCTTCCATAAAAAAGACAGGAAGGAAACTGACTACTGTTGTGGCCAATGCAGTGGTGACAGCACCTGAAACTTCCGAGGTAGCATTGTAGATGACATCAAGTAGTTGCTTGCCTTGGGCACCTTTGTTTTCTTCAAACTCCATGTGCCGTATCATGTTTTCTACGAATACAATGCCTACATCCACCATCACACCTATGGCGATAGCAATTCCCGATAGTGCCACAATGTTGGCATCCACTCCTGAATAACGCATAACGATGAAAGACATTAAAACAGCAATGGGCAACAAGCTCGAAATCAGCAATGAGGCACGCAGGTTCAGCACGAGAACGATCACTACTATAATGGTAATGAGCATTTCGTGCGTGAGGGCTTCCTCCAGTGTACCAATGGTTTCCTGGATCAATTCGGTGCGGTCGTAAAATGGTACAATGGTAAGCTGACTGGTGGTGCCATCGGCAAGTACTTTTTTAGGAAGGCCAGGTGCCAGCTCCTTCACTTTTTCTTTCACAGCATTGATTACTGCCAATGGATTGCTACCATAGCGAGCCACCACCACGCCACCAGCTACTTCAGCGCCATCCTTATCCAGCAAGCCTCTGCGTGTAGCTGGCCCCAGTGTAACCACGGCAATGTCTTTGATGCGAATGGGTACATTGTTACTCACAGTAACTACTGCTTTCTCCAGGTCTTCGATTTTTTTGATGTAACCAAGTCCACGCACAAGGTATTCCACCTGATTGATCTCAATGGTTTGAGCTCCCACATCACGATTGGAATTTTTTACGGCCATCATCACCATGTCGAGTCCAATGTTGTAGGCTTTCAATGCATCAGGATTTACGTCTACCTGATACTCTTGGATTTGACCTCCAATGGAGGCCACCTCGGAAACTCCCTCTACGGCATTAAGGCCATATTTTACATAGAAGTCCTGTACGCTTCGAATCTCATGCAAGTCCCAACCTCCGGTGGCGTTGCCCTGCGGATCGCGGCCCTCCAGGGTATACCAAAATACCTGACCCAGTGCCGTAGCATCCGGACCCAGTGCCGGTTGCACACCTTCTGGTAGAAGTCCCGAGGGTAGGGAATTTAGTTTTTCTAAAATGCGCGACCGAGACCAGTAGAATTCTGTCTGCTCATCGAAAATGATGTAAATACTGGAAAAGCCAAACATGGAAGTTGATCGCACAGACTTCACACCGGGAATACCCAGCAATGAGGTTGTGAGCGGGTAGGTGATCTGGTCTTCGATGTCTTGCGGGGAACGACCAGGCCAATCGGCAAAAACGATTTGCTGATTTTCACCCAGGTCAGGGATGGCATCTACAGGCACTGGATCGGAGGGCAGGAAGCCAGTGTTCCATCCAAAAGGGGCAGTAACCAGTCCCCATCCGATGAAGACAATAAGAACAAGAAAAGTGACAAGCTTATTCTCGAGAAAGTAACGAATGATTTTATTTAACATGACTAATAAAAAGTTGAGTGAAAGATTAAGCAAAGCGCCTAATGATCCGAGTACCTGATGTACCGGATAAAATCCAACTCAATGATTATCAGATTAGGAAAGACTGAATGAGAACCTGAATTTCTCTATCAATCAAAGGGGGTTTGTAGTAGGGGTGTGCATCGTAAGCAGCAGCACTTTCAAAATCGAATGTTTCGATTATCCTAGGGAGCTCGGCAACCCACAGGCTTTGGTATTCTAGGGCCACGGGTTTGATAATTTTCACCAGATGGTCGTTGCCTTCGATTACAGTTTGTTCATTCTGGCAGCAGCCAGTCATGGTGCCCATGTTCCTTTCGGCCATCATTTCCATGGCACAAGGAGCCGCATCGCTAAGGATAGCCACGCTTTGTACCCTGCCCATGCAGATGTGCTTATCGATCGTCAGATGAAAAGACGACAGCAACACCAGAAGGGCCAAAAGGCTTGAAAATATGGTTTTTAGGGCTTTCACTGTTATTTCAGTATGCTAAGATACGGTTTTTTGGATAAAATGGTTGTTACAGGATTGCAGGAAATAGTTATAGGATTTCGATAAATATGATGATGATTGGGTGATACAGGTAGAGAATGGTTTATTAATCAATGCATGCTCCTCCATTTTTAGTACTTCAAAAGTAAGAACTCAGACAGGTGAGCGTAGTATAGTATACTCAAACTATTAAGCGGTTTTATCCGTCTTAGGAGTCACTATACCACTCTTGGAACCTTTGATGGCGAAAAGCGTCAAAAAAACTACATTTATATAAATCCCATAATCATGAACTCCAAGTTCACAACATTATTATTCATTCTTTCACTATCATTTGCAGTTTGTGGTCAGGACCTGCAATTCCGAACCTCCGATAGGTTGATACTGGGTATTTTGAAAGAAAGAACAGCCTCTATAGGAGTAGGTGACATCGACAATGATGGCGACATGGATGCCGTGGCAGCCAATGGCAGACATTGGCCAGGGCAAAACCGAATCTTCATCAACAATGGGAAAGGAATTTTCACCGTATCCAGACCGTTGGGTGAAGAAAGTGAAACCAGCTATGCCACTGAGCTGGCCGACTTTGATGGAGACGGAGATTTGGATATTGCAGTGGGCAACGACATGGCACCCAATTTTATTTTTATCAACGATGGCAAGGGCAACTTTACGAGAGGGGCAGCTTTTGGCGAACGGTATGCACCTACAAGAAATATTACCGTAGCTGACATTGATAAAGATGGAGACATTGACATTCTTATCACCAATCGGGGGCGTGAAAACCAAATTTGTCTTAATGATGGTAAAGGAAGTTTTGAGAAAGTATTGAGTTTTGGTACGCAGGATGACTCCACGATTGATGTAGAAGTAGCGGATATGAACGGGGATGGTCACAATGATCTGATACTGGCCAACCGCGACCTGCAACAGAATTATATCTACCTGAATAACGGGCAAATGGATTTTTCCAAAAGAATACCTTTTGGCACTGGAAAAGACAATACCCGCTCGGTGGGGGTGGCGGATTTGAACAAGGATGGTTTTTTAGATATTATCACCGCCAACATCGAGGAACCGAACCGGATTTATTTTGGTGATGCTTCCATGAAGTTTATCAACAGCGTAGAGTTTGACGCCAGCAAAAGCAATTCCTATGCAGTGGCCACAGGTGATTTAGATCTGGATGGTTTTGATGATATTGTGATTGGCAATGCAGGTGAGCCCAATGTCGTTTTCATGAACAGCCAACGCGCTACCCAGTGGACCCGCATTCAACTCAGCGATGACGCTTTCGAAACCTACGACATAATGATGGTAGATCTGAACGGAGACGGCAGGTTGGATATCATGGAAAGCAATTCAGATGAACTCAACCGTTATTATTTTAACCTGAAGACGAAGAAATAAAATTTGTTGTACAACAATAATAGAACCATGAATAAAGCTTATCGATTGATCCTGTTGTTTTTAATTGGCCTTGCCTCTGGCTGCGGAGCACCATCCACGGAAAAAGAAATACCTGAGGCAGGATACGATCCTGAAGCCAGATTGAAAGAACTTAATATCACGCTTCCGGAGCCACCATCACCTGTAGCCAATTATGTGAATGGGGTGCGGGTAGGCAATCTTATTTTTTTGGCAGGCAAAGGACCAAAACGTGCTGATGGAAGTGAAATTACCGGAAAGCTGGGAGTGGATGTATCCATTGAAGAAGGTTATGAAGGCGCCAGACTCACTGCAATTAATCAGCTAGCAGTCTTGAAGTCCATGCTAGGGAATTTAAACAAGGTGAAGCGCATCGTTAAAGTGTTAGGCATGGTCAATTCAGATCCCAACTTTATTGATCAACCGAAGGTGATCAACGGATTTTCAGATTTGATGGTGGATGTTTTTGGAGAAAGAGGTAAACATGCTCGTGCGGCTGTGGGAATGGCTTCATTGCCCCGAGGTCAGGCGGTAGAAATTGAATTGGTGGTGGAGGTGTATGAATGATGCGGTTTGGTTGGTTTACTAGCTTGAATAATTAATCAAGTGCCTTACGTTGTCTATGTCATCGAATTATCCAGAAAGGTGTTTACCGAGAACACCAAATTCCGTGAGGCCAATCCTCAGTTCAATGGAGTGCTTGAATGTTTGTATGTAGGCATGACCAGTAAGACACCCAAAGAAAGATTTGATCAGCATAGAAGTGGTTACAGAAACAAAAAAGGTCACAAGTTGTCTTCCAACATTGTGCAACAATATGGGAGGTACCTGCGGCCAAGCCTTTACAATCACATTGAGCCCATGAAGACCAGGGCGGAAGCATTGAAGATGGAAGAAAAGCTGGCATTGGAGCTGAGAAGAAAACGGTATGCGGTGTGGTACAATTGAACGCAACTATTCCGCGTATCCTGCTTGGGAGCATGCGATAATATACCCTTGATTATAAGTTAGAGTAAAGGGATAAAATTCTTATAACTGTTCAGCATTGTACCCAACCTGCTTCAATTTGGCGTTCATCACAGTAACATCTCCACCCTGAATGGTGAGGATGCGTTGCGGGTGGGTAAGATCCACACTCCATTGGTCTTTACCGATCGCCTCGTTAAGGCCGGGCGTCACTTTTTCCAGGCAGGCTCCACACTTGATATTCGTTTTAAATTTCTGAACTTCCATTTTCATACTATTTATCTTATAAACTGCGCTTTCCATGGCATTAGTTCCACAGCCTTGGCCTATTATCCACCCCTATAGCAGATATTAACAGGCTTTATGCATTTGGTTTTGTTTATCGATGCCTAGATTTGCGCTTTCAATTTATTCAAATACCATGGCGGAAGAAAAAGGACTTAATTTTTTGGAAGAGATTGTTGAAAAAGACCTGAAATCCGGGAAGTATCAACAGATCGTTACCCGCTTTCCGCCCGAACCTAACGGCTACTTGCACCTGGGCCATGCTAAAAGCATTTGCCTTAATTTTGGTTTGGCCAAAGACTACAATGGCAAAACCAACCTGCGCTTTGACGATACCAATCCCGTAACGGAAGAAACCGAATACGTAGAAAATATCAAGTATGATGTGCGCTGGCTGGGCTTCGAGTGGGCCGAAGAGCTTTATGCCTCCGACTATTTTGACCAGCTGTATCAACTGGCACATAAACTGATTGCAAAAGGATTGGCCTATGTAGACGACAGCACCAGCGAGGAGATTGCCATACAAAAAGGTACCCCCACCAAAGCGGGCACCAACAGTCCGTACCGCGATCGTACCATAGAAGAGAACACAAAACTCTTTCAGGAAATGAAAGAGGGAAAATACAAGGATGGAGCCAAAGTGCTGCGTGCAAAAATCGACATGTCGCATGCCAACATGCTTATGCGCGATCCGTTGTTGTATCGCATCAAGCACGCTACCCACCACCGTACTGGCGACAAGTGGTGTATTTATCCTATGTACGATTTTGCCCATGGACAAAGTGATGCGATAGAAGGAGTAACACACAGTATCTGTACGCTGGAGTTTGTACCCCATCGCGATCTGTACAACTGGCTCATCGACAAATTGGAAATTTATCCCTCGCGCCAATACGAGTTTGCCCGTCTCAACATGACCTATACCATGATGAGCAAGCGAAAGCTTTTACAGTTGGTGAACGAAAAATATGTGAAGGGTTGGGATGATCCTCGCATGCCTACCATCAGTGCAATGCGCAGACGAGGATTTACTCCAGAAAGTATTCGCGATTTTTGTGATCGCATTGGTGTTGCCAAAAGGGACAACCTCATTGATTTTGGATTGCTTGAGTTTTGTGTGCGCGACCACCTCAACAAAATTGCATTGCGCAGGATGGTAGTGCTGGATCCATTAAAAGTGGTAATCACCAACTACGACAAGGGGGAAGAACTATTACCCAGTGAAAACAATCCGGAAGATGAAAGTGCAGGGTCAAGAGACCTTCCCTTCAGCAATATACTCTACATCGAAAAAGAGGATTTCATGGAGAATCCTCCCAAGAAATACTTCCGACTGGCGCCAGGTGGCATGGTTAGACTAAAGAGCGCGTACATCATTCAGTGTGAGGAGGTAATCAAGGACGATAAAGGAGAAGTAACTGAACTCCGGTGTGTTTATTTTCCGGAAAGCAAAAGTGGCTCTGATAATTCAGGATTGAGTGTGAAGGGGGTGATCCACTGGGTAAGCGCACAACATGCGGTGCCCGCTGAAGTGCGTTTGTACGACAGGCTATTCAATACCGCAGATTTGGGTTCCATTGAAGATGAGTTTACTAACCACCTCAATCCTGACTCGTTGACCATCCAAAATGGTTTTGCAGAGCCAGCGATGAGAGAGGCAAAGCCTGAAGATCGTTTTCAGTTTATGCGTACCGGGTATTTCTGTTTGGATACAGATTCAACCAATGAAAAATTAGTATTCAACCGCACAGTAACGCTCCGCGACATGTGGGCGAAAACGCAGGGCAAAGGATAGTCTATTTTTTTCTTCCAATCATCCCCAGGTGAGTGTGCGTAAACTGATCCGCATACTTAAGTCCATACCCAAAAACGCGGTCGAAAGAACTGTGTCCCAGTAAAAGCACACCTACAAAAGTCAATTCGTGGATGACTAAAAAATAGCCGGCAAAATACAATGCAATGGCTACTCCTTTATGGTGAAGTAAGTTATAGGTTAAAGCACCTACTTTGGGGTTGACCAGATAACCCAACATACCAATATCGGGGGTGAGAAAGAGCGCCCAAAACAGCCATTGAGGAAATGGAAGGAATGAGTTGAGGTAAATGGCCAGTATAAACAGCGCCAGTTCTTCAAATCTTAGTAGATTCTTCATGCGACAATAACTTTTAAATTATTTACAATTCTTTTTCCACCACCATTGAAATACAACTAACCCCCAGATGCGAGCGTGCACATCACCGGGATTTGATGAGAACAATTGTTTCTTAAGCGGTGAGATAGCATCGTAGTTGAATATGTTTTGTTCTTCAATAAATCGCTTTGATAATAACTCATCGGTAATCAAGGATTTCATTTCACTTCTGAACCATTTCAGGAGTGGCACCTCAAAACCCTTTTTTGGTCTGTTGTAAAGTTTAGCGGGTAACATTTCTTGAAATGCATCTTGAGCAATTCTCTTCCGCATCGATGCATTGATCTTAAAATCGGACGGAAGGCTGAAGATGAAATTGACCAGCTCGTAATCGAGGAACGGTGTTCTTACCTCTAGGCTGTTGGCCATCGACATAAGGTCAACCTTGGTGAGCATGTCGTTGGACAATACAAGTTGTGTATCGGTGAGCAGTATTTCGTTGATGGATCCTTTTCCTGTTAAAGTCTTAAGGATATCATTCTTTCTTTCGATGTATTGCTGCAGTTCGAATTGCTCAATGGATGCAGTTGAGAACAGCTTCCTGGCTTCTGTTTCATTGGCGAAGCCTGCCAACTGCCAATAACGCTCTTTAGGATCCAGCTTTTGCACATTGGCAAATCGACTTAGTTGTCTGAATTTATTCAACAGCGGATTGTTGCGTGAATGGGGAAGGATATTCCACAACGGGCGGAGGTTACCAACCAGGTTTTCTATGAATCCCGGATGAAGCATTTTGTACATGGCTTCATGCTTGTTGTAGCCTGCCAGCAATTCATCCGCACCATCACCGGATAATGCTACAGTTGCATGTTTTCGCGTTTCCTTACTTAATATATACACAGCAATGGCAGAGGAGTCTGCAAATGGTTCATCCAGATAATCCATAATGCCATGCACATGACTATACAAATCGTTATTGGTAAGTGAGAACACCGTGTGAGAAGTATTAAAATGTTTGGCTACCAATCTTGCATAGTGAGTTTCGTCAAAGAAAGGCTCATCCTTGAATCCGATGCTGAAAGTGTGCAAGTCGGGTTTGTATTGGCTTGCCAATCCTGCTACGATGGAAGAATCAATCCCACCACTTAAAAATGAACCCAGAGGTACATCAGAAACCAATCTTCGGTGTACAGCTGCCTGCAAGAGATTTTTGAATTGATCCTTTGCCTGATCATAGGTAATACGCCTGTCAATACTTTCTTCTGAAAAAGGAATTTCGTAATAGGATTGCAGGTCTAACTTTTGAGAAGACACTTTAATGTAGTGCCCCGGCATCAATTTTTTTACTTTAGAAAAAATAGTGTGGGGTGCGGGAGTATAGTTGAGTTGCAGGTACGTGTGTAAAGAACTGTAATCTAAGGTCTTCTCGATGCCATAGCACATTAGTGCTTTCATCTCCGAAGCGAACAAAAATTTATCCTCATCAAAAAGATACAGTAAGGGTTTTACTCCGTAACGATCTCGGGCAAGGAAAAACGTTTGCTCTTCTTTGTCGTAAATGCAAAAGCTAAAGAATCCATTGAGTTTGTTCAGACATTTTTCTTTGTGGATGATGAATAGCTTAAGAAGCACTTCTGTATCAGATTCCGATCGAAAAGATATTCCCCTGGATAATAGGGTAATGCGGAGTTCTTTGAAATTGAAAATTTCACCGTTAAAAATAATGCAATACCTTTTGGTTTCGTCCCACATAGGTTGGTTGCCAGCATCACTGGTGTCGATGATGGAAAGTCTGCGATGTCCCAATCCCACAAACCCGTCAGTATAGATATCCTGAAAGTCGGGACCGCGTTGGGCGAGCGCCTGAGTGGCAGCCGTTACATTGATGAGGTTGAACTTGCCAACCAGGTTAAAAGCGAATGCTCCGGTTATGCCACACACGTTATAACTGCATTAGTATTGTAAGGAAGATTTTTTTGATGGTCAAAATATCTTACCTGGATTCAAAATTCCATTAGGATCAAAAACTTTCTTAATACCTCGCATCAGGTTAAGATTAACTTCACTCATAGCAATAGGCATATAAGGACGCTTGGTAATGCCTACACCATGTTCGCCACTAAGTGTACCCCCCAGACTCACCACCAGCTTGAAGACTTCACCAATGCCTTCAGGTACTTTCGTCTCCCAGTCGTGATCACTCATACCATCTCGGAGAAAATTAATGTGAAGGTTTCCGTCACCAAGGTGACCGAAACAAACTGTATTGAAGCTGTATTGTTTACCAATCTCCTTAATTCCACTGATGAGTTTGGGCATGTTAGAACGAGGTACTACTACATCATCAGATTTTGTAACTGTTTTCCAGTTAACAGCTGGTGAAATATTCTTTCTAACCTTCCAGAGTTCTTCTTTTTGAGCTGCACTATCGGCAAATAGCACTTCCCCAACTTCAAATCTTTCTACTACGGACATTACCCGTTCCGCATCGCGCATCAATACTTCTTCATCGTTGCCATCCAACTCACATAACAAATAGGCGCCCATATTTTCGGGAAGTTGAGTAGTGACAGGACTGTTTAATACTTTTTCGCAATACTCAATGGTTTTGCCACCTGCCTCTCTTTCAAAGAATTCAACTCCGGACGGGGAGATGCCTTCAACAAAAATGGCGGCTATGGCCTTGCAGGCTTCTTCACTTGTAACGAAAGGGATAAGAAGGAGCACGTTTTTTTGTGGGTAACCACGCAACTTGAAAACAATCTTGGTAATCACACCCAATGTTCCTTCACTTCCACACATCAATTGTGTGAGATTATAACCTGTAGAGTTCTTCATTACGTTTGCACCCGTCCAGATGATCTCTCCAGTTGCAAGCACCACTTCCATGTTGATTACGTAATCACGTGTGACGCCATACTTTACCGCTTTTGGTCCACCCGAGTTGTTGGCAAGATTGCCTCCCAAAAAGCATGAACCTTTGCTGGATGGATCAGGAGGGTAAAAAAGTCCTTTTTCTTTGACAGTGTTTTGAAAAACTTCTGTGATCACGCCAGGCTCTACAGTGGCCTGTAGATTCAGTTCGTCAATATTTAATATTTTGTTAAAGCGCTCCATGGAAAGTATCACTCCTTTTTGTACAGGTAGCGCACCGCCTGCCAGACCAGTGCCGGCTCCACGAGGAGTAACGGGAATTTTGTGCTGATTGCACAAACTTAAAATCTTGCTGACTTCCTCAGTGTTTCCGGGCCTTAAAACAAGATCCGGTAAAAAAACCAGATCCTCCGTTTTGTCATGCCCATATTCCGCCAGGCGCTCATCATCCCTAAACAGGTTATCCTCACCCACAATGGAAGTGAGTTTTTCAATAATGTCTTCACTAAGTAGCACTGGATCAATCACCGCTGTTTCTTTCACGTAAGCCATCAAATTATGTATCTTTGGATTGTGTATTCATCTGGAAGCCCCAAAATTACGCAATTCTCTTTTCAAAGGCTCGGGGTTTTTATTCTCCTTTTTATTCTGATCTCTGGTTGTGCTGCTTCGCGCAGGGCCAAAATGAAGGCCCAGCAGATAGACCAGGTGATACAGACAGCAAGAACTTATACCGGTACTCCTTACAAATGGGGTGGCACCACCCGCTCTGGCATGGATTGTTCAGGGTTGTTAATCAATTCTTTTCGGACAATTAATATTTCATTACCCCGGCAGTCGGCCGACCAGGCACTGATGGGGGAAAAAGTAAAAATGAAACAGTTAAAAGAAGGAGACCTTGTCTTCTTTGCCACAGGAAAAAAGAGAAGAGAGGTGACCCACGTTGGCCTTGTCACGGAGGTGAAAGGAAAAGAAAATGTAAAATTCATTCATGCTTCCACTTCATTGGGCGTAATTGAAACCAATTTGTACAGCGAATATTACCAGAAGCGATTTCGTTTCGGGCGAAGGATAATCGATTAATCTTATGAAGACCTCACGCAGAAAGTTTATAGGACTGGGTGCATCCGTTTTGTCAGCCCTACCTTTTGTAAATGCATTTGGAAAAGGAAGAATGACCCCCGCTACAAAACCCATTGTAGTCTCTACCTGGAATTTTGGTATTCAGGCCAATGTGGAAGCCTGGAAAATTTTGTCTGCCGGTGGTAGGTCACTAGATGCAATAGAAAAAGGGGTGCAAGTACCGGAGGGTGATCCGAAGGAAAGTAGCGTGGGTCTGGGTGGTTTGCCCGACCGGGAGGGAAAGGTAACACTGGACGCCTGCATCATGGATGAAAAAGCCAATTGCGGGGCCGTGGTTTGCCTTGAGCACATCGTACATCCTATTTCAGTGGCGCGCAAAGTGATGGAAGAAACACCTCATGTAATGCTCGCAGGAGATGGGGCCCTTCAGTTTGCTTTGCAACAAGGGTTTAAGAAAGAAAACTTATTGACAAAAGAATCGGAGGCCGCATGGAAGGAATGGCTGAAGACTTCAAAGTATAAGCCCATTGCTAACATAGAAAATCATGATACCATTGGTATGGTAGCGATGGATGCCAAAAGCAATATCTCGGGGGGTTGTACTACTAGCGGAATGGCTTATAAAATGCGAGGTAGAGTTGGTGATTCCCCCATCATTGGCGCAGGGTTGTTTGTAGACAATGAAATCGGAGCGGCAACATCGACAGGAGTTGGCGAGGAGGTGATACGGATTGTAGGATCGCATCTGGTGGTGGAATTAATGAGGCAGGGCAATTCACCTCAGCAAGCCTGTGAAATGGCTGTAAGAAGAATTGTAAAGAACCAGCCTGAAAACTCAAAACAAATTCAGGTAGGTTTTCTGGCCATCAATAAAAATGGAGAGTACGGTGCTTATGCGTTGCAAAAGGGATTTACCTATGCAGTATATTCACCCGAGGTGCAGAACAAGCTGTTCGAGGCGAAGTCCTACTATTAAAGTTTAGTATTACTGTTTAGGGATCTGATGCTCCAAAAATATGATTTGTGAAGTAGTAGTATATAACATTGCGTCAGCTTTGCGTGCGCAGGAGGGAGGCGCTGATCGCATTGAACTTTGCGACAATCCTGCAGAGGGAGGTACTACCCCTTCGTTTGGAATGATAGAACAAGTGCGACAAAATATTAATCTGGATGTTTATGTAATGTTGCGTCCGCGAGGTGGAGACTTTTGTTACAATAATTATGAATACCACATCATGAAACGAGATCTGGCGCAATGTCAGCGTTTAAGTGTAGATGGATTGGTTTTTGGAATACTTACAGAAGAAGGCCGAATTGATAAAAAAAGATGCAAAGAACTAATTGCAAAGGCACGTCCTCTCAAGGTAACTTGTCATCGTGCTTTTGATATGACACGTGATCCATTTGAGGCATTGGAAGACTGCATAGAAATTGGCTTTGACCGAATTCTCACTTCAGGTCAACAGCCAAAAGCGCTGGAAGGTGCAGATCTGATTACCGCATTGCGCAGGCAGGCCAGCGGAAGAATTATCATCATGGCAGGATCTGGTGTCAACGAGAAAACAGTAACACAAATAGTAAAACAATCCGCTGTGGAGGAGATTCATTTCTCGGCCACCTCATTTGCAGATAGTGTCATGCAATTTAGAAACCCTAACATAGTCGCGATGGGAGAGGAGGCAGGTACCGAATTTAAATACAGAACCGTGGACCCAAATCGGGTCCGCCTAATTCGTTCTTTGGCGGAGTCGGTTAAGCTTTGATAGCCAGCAATGGAATTTTGGTTTGATACGCCATTGCTTTTGTAAGACTTGGATTGTACAATTTCTCGAACATTTTTCTTTCCCTGGTGAATAGGGCAATCCAATCTGCATCTACTTGTGTGGTAAACGAATCCAAAGCTCTGCTGATATCGTCTTCATACTTGACAAAGTAAGTGATCGATGAGTAGTCCGTTAAAGCACTTACACGTTTGGCGAAATTTCTTTTCAATAGTTCCTCAGATTCCAACGCAGCCCTGTCCGTGGTGATATGGGTAAACATCAACTCAGCGTTAAAGGCTTTTGAAAAAATGACCAGTTTCCCTACGTGATCGAGTTCTGCATTGTTGAAATCGGTAGCATATACAATGCGCTTTGGGGTATGAAAAGGACACTCGGCAGGAATTGCCAATACAGGACACTTAACCTTTTCAATAACGCGTGTGGTGTTACTGCCAAAAAGTATTTTATCTAAACCGCTTGCGCCTCTGGTACCCATTACAACGAGATCGGCTTTGTCTTTATCCACAAGTTCTTCGATGGCTTCTAATAATCCGCCCACAACAAATTCAGTATTACAAACCAGTGGCTTGTACTGGGATTGTACCAGTTCCTGAATTGAAGCTAATTTCTCTTTGGCTAGTTTACGCGCACGTCCAGTCTCTTCTTCAATGAGCGGGCTGATGATATTGTATTGCGTTACTGCAGGAGTATAAACATTGATGATGAACACCGCTGCGCCAAGTGATTTTGCCAGTTCGCAGGCATACTCTATGGCTGTGTTTGCGTTTTCAGAAAAATCAGTTGGAACAAGTATGGATTTCATCTAGATACTATTTAGGGTTAATAATATCCAAAAATAGCCCTAAAAAGAGGATAAAAACATGAGGAGAATCACCCCAAGGAGCGAGCTTGATCACTTCTTGGGGTGAGAGATAAAAATATTATTTGGCGGTTCTTGTTCCCTTCATTGGGAAGGTGCCGAACGAACCTATACTCATGGTTCCTTCCATCGAATCTTCTTTGATGACCAACACTACATTAACAATATTGGTATTGGGCCCAAAGCTGGCTTCATAGTCGAATGTCAACCCATTGCCAACTAATTCAATATTATTCAATGCTGTTTCTTTGTTGTTGCGATTGTTCACTATAGTTCCTGACAACTGGTCACCCTCTTTTTTAAGCAATAGTGTTCCGCTTCCTCCCTGAGGAGATTCAATGGTGTAAGCCCAGGTACCTGTTGGGTCTACTTGTATTGTGGGATCAGAATCCACTTTTTTGACTTCCGCAGGTTTTGCTGCTCCTCCTCGGCTTTGCGTTGTTGGTGTAAAGGCAGGTTGTTCCTGACCTGCATCCTGTCCACCACCCTCTCCGTCTTTCAGGTCATCACTGGAAATAGTTCTTTTGCTTCTGCGTGGTGTTGAGGATCGTGAACTGTTGCCCTCTATTTTTCCGAATCTCAGGTTTACATTTACCTTAAAGTTCAGGTTTTGACGGATGGTAGTGCTCTGTTGATTCACGATAGGAGAAACTGTTTCACTCTTGATCGTGATACTGTTGCCCAGGAAGTTCTCAGCGCCAAAGCCGATACTTCCTCTTTTATTTGGCAAGTCTTTGTTGATACCCAATGAATACATCCCGTAGCCTCCCTGGAACCCTTGCAGTTGCACGCGATTGCCCCTGGCGAAACTGAAGAATTGTAAACTCCAGGTGTCAGTCATTTTGTAGCTTCCGAACAACCGGCCACTCACTACCCAACCTGTGTTGGAGGCACTGTAAATCGGATCCGGTACGTTGTTGCTTAATGTCAGGTAGTAGACTTCGGTACCACCGTTGATTGAAATTTTATCGTTGAGGATTAAATTTGCGTTTACACCAAGTCCATACGCGCGTTCTTCACCAATATTAAAATAGCTGGTCCTCACGGTGTCACCAACCAAATCGCTCACGCGTTGGATAGAGTTGTTGGTGTTCCTAACAAAACCCGTAAAATTCAAACTGGCCCCTTTCACGAAGGTGCTATAGCCCAATTCATAATTGTCGGTATACTCTGGATCAAGAGATGGGTTACCAATAGTAATATTAAGTGGGTTGGAAGCTTGAATATTTGGATTGAGGAACCGAATAGATGGTCTTTGGATTCTTCTGTTGAAGGCCATCTTGATCATGTTGTTCTTTTTGAGTTTTCTGCCAATGTTGATAGTGGGTACAAACACGCCATAAGAAGGAATAGTGATGTCTACTTCATCCTGGAAGAAGGCATTGATGGTAGTGTACTCATAACGCCCACCCGCTTTAAAGGAATACTTGCTGAGGTTGAGTGTATAAGACAGATAGCCTGCACTTACATCTTGTTGATAGTTGAAGATGTTAGAAAGCCTTGGGTCAATTGCAGCAACGTAAGGACTGGTGCCTGTTGCGCTAAAAGACTGATAGTCGCTGAATGCTCTTCTGATAGTTTGTTTTCCACCTAACTCCACCAGCTGTTTGTCACCAATGGGTGTTTGGAAGTCGGTTTGAATGGCGTACTCTTCGTTGGTGCTTCCATTGATGTTTTTAATTCTACTATCGATTGAATTATCGTTCAGGTTAAATATTGTATTTTCAAAATCGTTCGTACCATCATCGTTGCTGTACAATCCAAGTATACTAAACTCTTTCTCTTTTTGAGGAAACAGATGAGTGTAATTGAAATTAACATCCACTGAATTAGACGAGTTGTTGGAAAAGACATCACGGAGATTTATTTCATCAAGGCTATTGTTGATAAATCTTTCAGTTAACAACTGATCTTGATAATCTTTGGAGCCTCTTGATCCGAATCGAACAGAGGAAGTAAAGTAGTTGTTTTTGTTCAGATCATAGTCCAGCCCTAAAGTGTAATTGGCGCGAAGGTAGTTACTCCTGGTATCGGCACTTTGCAGTGTAGTGGCACTACCTGTTATTTGTGAGTTTTCAAAACTACCTAATGTGTTGTAGCCATATCGCCCCCAACCACCGAGGGATAGTCCAACTTTACCTTTTTTGTACCCCCCGCGTAATCCCAGGTTAGAACCCCTGTTTCCAAAACTGCTGTTCACATTCATAGTAGCTCCTTCCAGCACAGTCTTCTTGGTAATAATATTGATAATACCTGATGTTCCTTCTGCATCGTACTTGGCAGAAGGTGATGTAATTACTTCCACTGACTTGATCTCATCAGCAGGAATTTGCTTGAGGGCATCAGCGATGCTACCTGCAGTAATGGTGGAGGGGCGGTTGTTGATCAATACCCTGATATTTTCGCTACCACGAATAGACACGTTGCCATCCAGATCCACAGAAAGTAATGGCACGCGTCTTAATACATCTGCTGCATCCCCACCCTTGGAAGTGATATCGTTTTCAGCGTTGTAGATCATGCGATCTACGCGTTCTTCAATTAAAGATTTTTCTCCCTGTACAGTAATTTCGTTGAGTACTTGTACAGAAGGGCTAAGCAATATTTTGCCTAAATCGATATCCCGATCAGCATCGGAGAGTTCAATGTTTCTATTAATGGTTTCATAACCGATGAAAGAAATGGCCACTCTGAATTTACCATTTGGGAGGTCTTTTACCGTGAACTTACCTTTTCCATCAGCCACAGTACCATTGATGGGTTTGTTGGTTTGCGGGTTGATAATCGCAATAGTAGCGTATTCAACGGGTTGATCGGTGGTAGGGTCTGCTATTGTACCTGACACCTTGCCGTTGCCTGAAGGTGCCTGGCCAAATGCAAAACTGAGTGCCAAAATACTAAAGGCAAGTACTAAAATTTTTTTCATCTAGGTAATTGAGATTATGGTACAGCTGATATTAACTGCAAATTTGGTAAATAGTTTGGTGCTCAATTATACTATTAGACGAATTCCCTCTTTTGTTAGACATATACCCTCTAAATCATCAAACTCGCAGACTATCATTCAAAATGGGGTAACTGTCGATCAGGCTTAACCAGTGGCAGAAAAGAAGGATCAATGGTATTTGAGGTCGTAGGGATGAATTACATTTGTTACTTATGTTAATTATTTCATGACCACAAAAGCCAGTCATAACAGGGTGCTGCTTTTGCACCTTTCTTTTTGGGGAGTATACTTGTCGTTTTTTCTCTATCAGGTAAGTTCGTATCAGCGTGGGCCAGAACAAGATTGGAATCGCATCATTACTATAGTTTCCATACAGGTAATTTTTGCAGCCATTATATCTTATGCCAACTACTTTTATCTGCTGCCCAGACTTTTAGAGAAAAAACAAATCCTTGAATACCTGCTGAAATTTATCATTTTGTTCGCGGTGGTTATTACCATTCGAATACTATTTGACAGGTATCTTCATGGTGGAGCAACAGAACATCGATCGGGTTACTTGAACAGCACGCGATATATCGTTCAAGTTGTTACCAGTAATTTATTTATAGTAATGTTTGTAAGCATGCTCCGGTTTGCTCAAGATTGGTTTGATTTGGAAGCAAAGCGCAAGGAAATAGAAAGAGAAAAATTAGTGACCGAATTGAATTTTCTGAAAGCACAAATCAATCCCCATTTCCTTTTTAACACCCTTAATAATCTTTATTATCTGGCCTATTCCAAGTCGGATAATACTACGGTTGTGATCGATAAATTGTCAAAGATGATGCGGTACATGATTTACGACTCCAATCATCCGAAGGTATTGCTCAGTAAGGAAATTGAATACATGGAAAACTATGTTAGCCTTGAACGATTACGGCTGAATGATGAAACACCCATTCACTTTGAAGTGAAAGGAAACCTCAATGATTCCAAGATTGCACCTTTAATTTTTATCACCTTCCTTGAGAATGCTTTTAAACATGGCGTAAGCAACACCCAAAAGGACTGCTGGGTGCGGGTATTGATTGAGGTAAATGGTAAAGAGTGTATCTATACTGTAGAAAACAGCAAATTAACCCGAGATGAAGAAACTAAATCGGGTATCGGGTTGGCAAATATCAAAAGAAGGCTGGAACTTAGTTACCCCAATGACCATGAACTACATGTTCAGAATTTGGAGGATAAATATTCAGTGCAATTAAAGCTCAACCTGATTTGAAAATCAACTGCCTGGTAGTAGATGATGAACCGTTAGCCCGGAATCTGCTCAGTGATTACGTGAAAAAGATTCCATTTCTAACTTTGGTGGCTACTGCAGAAAATGCACTCAAGGCTATGCAGGTGCTGCGTGAAAATCCAATTGACTTGATCTTTTTAGATATTCAGATGCCGGAGCTAACAGGTATCAATATGCTCAAAGCGCTGCAGCAGAAGCCAATGGTGGTACTCACGACCGCCTACTCCGAATACGCACTGGAAAGCTATGAATTGGACGTGGTGGATTACCTGCTCAAGCCCATCACCATGGAACGATTTTTAAAGGCGGTTGAGAAGGTAAGTCATCGATTACAGGGGGGTGATAGCCCCGTGCCACCTCAGGAGGTGGCTCCGGCCTTCTTTTTTGTCAAGGATGGCACGCGACTGGTAAAGGTGATGCTGGAGGACATTCTGTACGTAGAGGGATTGAAAGATTATGTGACCATTCACACGCCACAGCAAAAGATAGTGAGTCTCCAAAGGTTAAAGGCATTGGAAGATCAACTTCCATCAGAACAATTTATTCGGATCCACAATTCTTACATTATTTCATTGCATGCTATAAGTGCTATACATAAAGGGGAAGTGCAAATTGGCACAGTGCGATTACCGATTAGTGATTCCTATAAGAAATCCTTCAAGGAATGGGTAGACAAAAATCAGCATTTGGGCAGTGATTGAGTCTTGAGAATCCCGTTTGCTTGCTTGGTAAATTGAAATATATTTGCAGCTGAATCTGGGGGATTAGCTCAGCTGGCTAGAGCGCTTCCATGGCATGGAAGAGGTCATCGGTTCGACTCCGATATTCTCCACAGTTTAAAGTCCTGATCTCGGTAATTAGATCAGGACTTTATCATAGACCGATAGCCGTTTATGTGGAGAAGTACCCTCAATCCCTTAATGGCTCATAAACTCCCACTTCAAGCTTAAATCTCATTTTCTCACCTTCTTGTACTCTTTTATAAATTTTGTAACTTTTCGCGTTACTTAATCGCATAAAATGGCCAAACTCAAGAATATTGTCAAGCAACTTTCAGAGAAAGACTTTAAAGCCATTTATGATTCTTTGATCGAAAGCAATGCGGAGAAATCAGCCTATCTGTTGAAATCCCTTCGTGAAAGACAATTGTCTGATAGTAAGATCATGGTAGAACTGGAGGTGAATGCCAATGCTTACTATACGTTGCGTTCAAGGCTGAATCAAAAAATTGAAGAACACCTGCTTGAGCAGATGGAAAGTCCGAGAACGGATATTTTAAGAAAGGTGGCCAACCTGAATGAAGTGCTGTTTACCAAAAAAAGGACCATTTCAATTGCCACCCTAAAGAAGTTGGAGAAGGAGTTAATTGATTATGATTTGGCCAATGAGCTGACCATCGTTTATAAATCGCTTAAAAAAATACACATCAATAGTCCTGATCATTTTACCTATTCTCAGCTTTACAACAGGCATGTAGCCTATATGCTAGCGGTTGACAAGGCGGAAGATTTACTTGCCGAGTACTTCAAGAAGTATGGCAGTTATATTTTGTCAGCCGATGAGAATGAGAAAATGGGACTTATTCTGTTGATGAAGGAGATGCAAAATGTAGCGCATCTTTATGAGTCCCATCGCCTCTACGTATACCAAAGCTGCATGCTCATCCATCATCGGCTTTTTGTGGAGCCTGACGATATGATGGAAGGAGAATCGATTGAGGACATCTTTGATCATGTTCAGAAGATCTTTGATAACTACAATCTCGATCCACTTTACTTCCACCTTAATCTGGTATTTGAGTATTTAAAATTGGAGTACTATAACCACTATAAGGTTTACAGACAAGCTGAGAAGTACTTTGAGGAGGTGAACGATGCCATTGCCAATTTATTGGTGAATTACCCCAACTATACTTTCTCGGCACAAGTGCTTATTTCAAAAGTTGAGAGAAGTCTGAGACTTGGTGCTGAGAATGAGCTTTATGCTGAGAATGAGAGTTTGTTCATGGATTATGAAACTGATACCTTGGACATTCCCAAGCATACCATTTATACGATTTACAGGGCGTTATCCAGTTATTATGTAGGTAAGTATGAAGAGGCGGCCAAGATTATCAATGGGTTACTAAATGATGTGAGCCTTAAGAAATACCCTTTTGCTCAGATGGAAGTCAAAACCTTACTGGCACTTCAATATTGTATGCTCAACGATTTTGAATTGTTCAATCAATTGGCCAATAGCATTCAGCGCCAGATCAGATTATTTGGTAAACATGCCTGCGAAAACATCCTGCTCTTCATTAAGATTTTGAAAATTGCTGTAAGCGAATCCAAAAAAGACAAAAAGAAGAAAATTGCATCGTTGGTCCCCAAATTGCAGGCAACCAAGGTTTCCTATTATGCGCCTACAATGATGATCAGGATGGACGAGAAGTTTATCGAGAATTTGGTATCGTTGTAAGCACTCTTTACACGTCTATTTTTTGAATGCTCTCGTGAGATAATGGCTTATTCAGGTAAAGCTTCACATTGTTGTATTTCTTAGAACGGTCAAAATCCTGTGGATTGATGGAAGAAGTAAGCATTACAATCTTAGACATTTTCTTAGTGGCAGTAGACAATTTCTCAAACTCGTCTAAAAATTGAAATCCATCCATTAGCGGCATGTCAATATCCAGAAATATGATATCTGGAAGAACCTCTTTGGCCACTTCCAGCTTTTCCATATTCCTCAAAAATTCAATTGCACTTTTTGCTCCGGTATGTGTGTAAATATTTTCTGCTATGGCTGCAGCCTCAATCATCTTCTGATTAATGAGATTATCAATCTCGTTGTCATCAATAAGCATTACGGTGCGATATTTCTTGGCCATGGCTTAAAAATTTAGCAGCTAAAAGTACCTTTAAAGGTGTTGATTTCCAAGTGCACTAAATATCGAATTTGATACCCTGCGCCAGTGGAAGATCATTACCATAATTAATGGTATTGGTTTGTCTTCTCATATACACTTTCCAGGCATCTGATCCAGATTCTCGACCACCACCCGTTTCTTTTTCACCACCAAATGCACCACCAATTTCTGCACCTGAGGTACCAATATTAACATTGGCAATTCCGCAATCAGAACCTGAGTGAGCCAGGAACAATTCCATTTCCTGCAAATTGTTTGTCATAATTGCGGAGGACAATCCTTGTTTCACACCGTTTTGATATCCTATCGCTTCACTCAGGGTTTTGTATCGAATGAGATAGAGGATAGGTGCAAAGGTTTCTTCTTGTACAATTTCATAACTGTTCTTCACCTCAGCAATAGCAGGTTTTACATAACATCCCGATTCAAATCCTTTTCCTTTCAGCACTCCACCTTCTACTAAGAAAGAGCCACCTTCTGCCTTTATTTTCTTTAGTGCCGCCTGATAAAGTTTTACTGCCTGTTTATCAATCAGGGGACCTACATGGTTTTCCTGGTTCAGCGGATTTCCAATTTTCAGCTTTGCATAGGCATTTTTTAGTCGCTGGCTTACTTCATCGTAAACTTTGTCGTGTACGATAAGTCTTCTTGTGGATGTACAACGCTGACCGGCAGTACCTACCGCTCCAAACAACGCGCCTCGAATGGCCATGTCTAAATTGGCATTTTCTGAAATAATGATGGCATTATTGCCTCCAAGTTCCAATAAAGGTCTGCCCAGTCTTTCGCTTACCGTTTTGGCTACTGCTTTCCCCATTCTGATAGAACCTGTTGCTGAGACCAATGGGATTTTTTCTGATGAGGCCATCAACTGGCCAATCCTGTAATCTCCATTCACTAAACAAGAGACGCCTTCCGGTACGTTATTTTTCTTGAAAACTTCATTCACAATGTTTTGGCAGGCTACTCCACATAAAGGAGCTTTCTCACTGGGTTTCCAAATACAGGTATCTCCACATACCCACGCGATCATTGCATTCCATGACCACACCGCTACAGGAAAATTGAATGCTGAGATAATGCCTACTACACCCAATGGATGATACTGTTCGTACATCCTATGATTGGGGCGTTCCGAATGCATGGTTAATCCATTGAGTTGGCGTGATAATCCAACGGCAAAGTCGCAAATATCAATCATCTCTTGTACCTCACCCAGTCCTTCCTGGTATGATTTGCCCATTTCGTAGGAAACCAATTTCCCCAAAGGTTCTTTGTACTTGCGAAGTGCTACTCCAATCTGACGTACGATTTCACCCCTGCGGGGTGCTGGCACCAGTCGCCACTCTTCAAATGCAGCATGAGCCTGTGTTACTACCTTTTCAAATGACTTTTCATCACCGGCTTTCACCTTTCCAATCAGCTTACCATCGGCAGGTGAGTAGGACTCTAACACGGGTCCTTGGGTATTGATCCATTTTTGACCAGTTGAGACGCCAGAATTACTTCCTTTCAGGCCAAGTGTCTTTAAAGCTTCTTTGATTCCAAAATTCTTCATAACCAGTTTTTTGTAGCGGTCACAAAGCTAGTTAGTATTTCCAAATTTGTAAATGATGGGAGAATTAATCGAGTCTCAGTGTAAGTACTACCAATCTACACCGTAAACTTCTTTGTCATTTCTGTCGTAAATGCCTTCCACCAGGATTCCGCCATTCTTGAAATCCAATGTACGATTGAGGTCTTCTACATTATCTACAGGCACCTTATCAATGTGGGTAATAATAAATCCTTCTTTTATTCCGGCTTTTTTCCATTTCCCTTCGGTCAATTGTTTTATTAAAATGCCTCCGTCAATGTTTAGCCGGGTAAGATTGCGATAGGAGATGTCTTCGAAAGTGGCGCCTTCTAATTCGTATTCTACTTTCTTCTTTTCTACTTCATTTGAACCTTCAAAATTCTTTAATATGGTTTTTACCGATTTTGTTTTACCATCGCGCAGGAAGGTTACATCAATGGATTGGCCTGGTCTATTTCTAGCAACCCATTCTTGAAGTTCTGAAACGCTATTTACAGGATGGCCATCTATGGCGATAATGACATCTCCCGTCAAAATACCTGATTCTTCAGCAGCACTACCGCTGTTTACCCTCGTGATATAAACACCTTGCACCACGTCAAGGCTTCTATTCTCAGCTAGTTCAGCAGACACATCTATGATTTGTACTCCTAGAAGACCTCGCTGCACTTCGCCAAATTCAAGCAGGTCATCCACAATTTTTTTAACCAATGACACCGGTATGGCAAACGAATAGCCAGCGTAGTTGCCGGTAGACGTTGCAATAGCAGAATTGATACCAATGAGTTCACCCTTCAGGTTGACCAGCGCCCCACCGCTATTGCCTGGATTTACAGCAGCGTCTGTTTGAATGAATGACTCTACCTGCAGGTTATTTCTGTCGCGCAGAATACCAATGTTACGTGCTTTCGCACTTATTATTCCAGCTGTTACGGTGGAATTTAGATCAAAGGGATTTCCTATTGCGAGTACCCACTCTCCGGGTGTAATGCCATCTGAATCACCATATTTGACATAAGGTAAATTTCTCGCTTTGATTTTCAATAGAGCGAGGTCTGTACTTGGATCTTTACCAACCAGTTTGGCGTAAAATCGCTGATTATTATTCATCACAACTTCTATTTGCGTTGCGTCTTCAATAACATGATGATTGGTAACAATGTACCCATCATCAGTTAGGATAACGCCTGACCCGCTGGAGCGAGCCGGGGGATTCAAATATTGCTTCAGGGGATTAAGACTAAATTCACCCGAGCCATAAATGGTTCGGATATGTACTACAGCCGGAGTAATCATTTTTGCTGCATTACCAAAGTTCAGGCTGTTGGGGGATAATCCGGATGAATCAGATGGATAGTTGACAAGAGCGGATGCCTGATGTTCCTGAATAGAAACATAGCTGGGATTGAATAAATCGATGTATCTAATAACAAAAATAATCCCTGCAGCGGCACCAATAAATGCGGATAGGATGACAGTGAAAATGAGCAAGTAGCGTTTCATCAGCACAGATTATCGTTGCAAAGAGTGGCCAACCCTACATGGCAGACCTTTTATAAAGTTAACGTTATTTACAACAAAAGGATAGCGGTTAAATAAAAATGCCTCTTACAAAAGCAAGAGGCATTTTAACCAACCCACACTTACCAACATTAGTTGACTTTAATCGTAGTTTTTAAAAGTTTCTTCTCGTCTTTGGGAATGGTCAATTCCAAAATTCCATTGTTGTACTTGGCATTGATTTTATCTGCATTCACGGCATCAGGCAGGGTAAAAGAACGGCTGAATGATCCGTAACGAGTTTCAATTGAGTGGAAGTCTTTTTCATTTTTCTCTGAAGTGAATTTGCGCTCACCACTTACAGTTAGATAATTGTCTTTTACTTCGATATTGAAGTCTTCTTTATTCATGCCAGGTACTTCTACATGCAATTCGAATGCTTTTTCGTTTTCAATGATATCTACCTTGGGTGTGAAAGTATTCAATCCAGACTTCACCATAGAATCGTTGAAAAACCTGTCTAGCATGCTGCTAAATGTGATAGGTGCGTAATCGTTTGGGTTATAACGGATAATGCTCATAAGATTAAATTTTTAGTGGTTTAACATCAGTTTAAGAATTCACTGATGATAGCATTGAAAAGTATGCCGGAAGGGTTTTTGCTAAAAAATACGCCATAATGTCTTACTTTGACCAACTTTAATGATCTAAGTAAGACATTATGGCTTGTTGAGCTGAATTTATTGCGGAACTGTATCCAAACCTATCATCATGAAGGCTCCCCAATAGATCGGATCGGGATACTCAGTCCTAAGCTCCTTTTTGGCGTCTATAAAGGATTGTCTCAGATTACCGCTGCTTAGCCATTTCCTGTAAAAATTGAGAATCAGTTTTTGGGTAGCGGCATCGTCCACTTTGAACATACTCATGATCAGGGTTTTGGCACCTGCAACGAGAAAGGCACGTTGTAAACCATAAACACCTTCCCCGTTGGCAATTTCACCGAGACCTGTTTCACAAGCACTTAGTACAACAAGGTCTGTTTTGTCAAGGTTTAGGCTCATGGCTTCATAGGCGGTTAGTATACCACTTTCGATGTTGTAATTGTATTTTGTCTTGTCAAGCAGGTCACCGGCACCTTTTAACAATAAGCCTGTTTTTAATAATGGGTTTTCTGTTTGTTCAGCTTCATTTTCAGCAATCATGTCGTCAGCTGTATTATCTGGTGTATAAAATCCATGTGTAGCAATGTGAAAAATTTTAGGGCTATCAACTTCCTTTACCTGTTCTTCACTTGCATTACTTTCCGTGTATTCAGAGGTTTTCCAACCCTGTTTGTTTAACAGTTGCTGAAGTTCCTCCACTTCTTTTTCAGTACCAGGCAAAGCAGGAATGTTTCCATTATTGGAGGCTGTAATGTAGAAAGTAGGATTTCCAAACATCGTTGCGGTGTTGGAAGAACCCTCAGATTTGGATTTAATTTTTTTCAAGTACAAATCTTTGGTGTTGCTTACAATCACAATATTTGAATTATCTATAATGTATCTGCCATCAGGAGTTGGAATGGCTTCAAGGTTGATTTGGTTATAGACTCCATCAGGAGATAAGAACAAGGTTGAATATTGTCCGATCTTACTTTGAACAGGCTCCCAGAAGACGCTATAAGAATATTGATCTGCAACTTTGCTGATGATGCTGTTGCGATAGTATTTAAAGTATCGGGTTTCCATAAAATTGCCATTCGGAAACTCAACGGCTTTAGGTCTTGCATTATCATTTCGAAGATAAAGGGCTACATAGATAACCGAGTCGGTAAAGACATGATCAAAATAGCGATACCTCACCATCTCCATGGCTACGTCATTTTTACCCAGCGATTTCTGTACATTCTCGTAAGTAATGCGTTTGTTCTCGAAGTCCTGACTAAATAGTTCTGATTTCAAACTTAGTTCCTTCTCCAGTTTTTCTACTTCATTACCCAGTGCTCCTGGGTCAATTTCATTCTCTGTTAACTGTTGCGTGCTCATCGACAATGCATTGGTAAGCAGTTCTTTTTTCTGCACCCAGTTATTATAGCTCGCTTTCAAATCTTCATCCTGGCTATTTAGAATACGTTCCTTCATTTTGATGGATGAGCTCAGGAGCAGGGCTTTGGTGAGTAATTGATAGTTGTACACCTTGCCGCTGAGATCGCGGAAGTCGTCCAGTTGCCCAAAAGCCAGTGTATTGTAAAATTCAAAGTCGGGTTTAATGGTATTCCAGTACTTTGCTTTTTCTCTTTCGCTCAAGGCAGGAAAATACCTCTTCAAGAAATCTTCATAATTGGCAAGGGCTTCTTCAATATTTCTCTTGGCTCTTTTGTAATCCTTCTCCATGTAATACACCTTGGACAGCTTAGATAATACTTTCACATATTCAGGATGTGAACGGCTGAAAGATTTCTCGTAGATGGCTTTTGACTGGTTGTAAAATTCTTCTGCCTTACTATAATTTTTCAATTGGTAATAAACATCCCCGGTAAGGGAGTAGATGCTGGCCGCATTAATGTTGTTTTTTGAACCTGTTTTGGTTCTCCAGATATTTTCTGCCTGTGTAAGTGAACTAAAGGCTTCCACATATTTTTTTTGAGAGATGTTAAGCACTGCAACATTTTTCAAGATGTCTGCATATTGAGGATTATCCTTGCCCAACTTGGTACCCATGATATCCCTAGCTTCAACTAATAGCTTTTCCACTACTACAGGGTCGTCTTTTTTGTGAAAGCGAATCAGCGCCAATTGAGAAATAGACTTCGCCACCTCAATGTGGTTTCTACCAAATTGCTTTTGCTGACTATCTATCGCTCTTTGAATATAGACTTGAGCCTTATCGTAATCGCCAATGGTGTAGTAAATGTCACTCAGTAGCTTTTGTGTAGGTGCAGTTTTTGTTGACTGTTCCCCATAGACCTCACGCGCTAAACCATTTACTTTCAATGCAATTTTTTCCGCATTCGTGTAGTCGCCTTCTGCTAATTTGAGTTGGCCCATATTGACTAAAGGTTCGATCAATCGAAGTGAGTTGGATCCATAAAGTTTTTCATAGTCACGTATGAGGCCAGTTAGTAAATTTTCTGTTGTAGAGTATTTACCCAGTAGAATAAATAGACTGGATAACTCTTTAGCGGTATTTAACTCATCGAAACCTGTTAAAGAGGATTTAGAAATCATCTTCGCGGAACGGTCAAGTGCACCTTGTGCTTCATCAAACATACCCTTGATTCCGAATAAGGTAGCTTGTGTTTCAATGGCCCTGATTAAATACGCTTTCTTCTCTTCGTCTTTCCTGAATTCCTCCAGTATGGTAAGGGACTTATTGAGGTTTTCTTCTGCTTTCTCATAGGCACCTAACTTAATTTGGAGCTTAGCAATGTTGTCAAGTTCTACTCCATATTGATAATCTTTATCGTCATATTTTGATCGGGACACATCGGAAGCTTTGTCCAAGGCAGCTGTTGCTTCCTTGTACTTATCAGTCAACTCATACAATGTGGCTATGTGATTTAAAATATCGAGGTGGTCTTTGTGCCAGGCACCAATTTCCTTTTCAACGGAATTGTCAAAACTTTCTTTATAAATCTCAGCAGCTTCAGTGAGTTTGTTGGTATTGTCTACATAAAAATTAGCCAAATGGATTCTAGCCAAATGGGTAACCGGAACCTTGTCGCCATACAACTCCTTCTTTATGTCAATGATTGCTTTGAGGTAATTTTCGGCATTGGTATATTTCTTTTGTTGGATAGCCAGATCATAAAGGAATTGATTGATGCGTATAGTTGTCACATTGTTTCTCGGTAGACCCTGGGTATTGGTGAGCATGTTCATGGCGTCACTCTCAAGGTTTCTGGTTTTATCTTTGCTTTTCTTAGCGTCAAAGTCCACAGCTTTTAATCTGGCAGAGTAGATGCTGCCCTTTTGGAAGTTGCTGTTGATCATTTTTTCAAATTCCAATTTTGTATTGAGGTAACGCGCAGAATTGTTGGAGCCCAATAATTGCTTTAAATACTCTTCGTAGAGTTCTACTGCGATGTAATGCGAAGCTTTATGGCGCGCCTTTAACGAATTAAGGTTGCGACTGAATTCAAGTTCTTTAGGCAGATTTTCATTCCCATTGTCAATGAGTACTTTGGCGTGGTACAATTGGTTTCTGATGTAAGCCAATGAGGTGGATCCAAGATTTCTATCTATCCAGGTTGTAGCACCTACAAACGCTGAGTCAGCACTGATTAAGTTTCCTTGTTCGCCATAAACCTTCGCTAGAAGTGTGGCAAAGTGCGCATATTCATTGAAGCGTTCTTCGGCTTCTTCTGAACTAAGCCTTCTGCTTTTTAAATTCCCATTGTCATCAACAAAAGTTTCTTGACGCAGGGCCCTTCCAGCGAAATGGGCTTCATTTTTTTTCAAAAGTGAAATCGCTTCATTGTAGTATCCCTGACCTCCGAAAGTTTCGGCTTTTAGCAGGCTCCATTTTGCTTCGGTGCTCTTATCAAAATTGGCGGTCTTGTCCAGAATTGATTTTGAGTTTTCGAGCGTTTCACTTGCCTTTTGATAAGCGCCATTGAGGTTATACAGCTCAGCAATTTTCAAAAGCAGCGTTCCGTGCTGCTTGCTTTCTTGCTGGTGGAGCGTAATGCTTGCACTGATGGCATTTTGGATATTCGTTTCAAAGTCCAGCACCTGACCAGCTGCCAGTTTGTATTTGGCCAGGAGCGTAAAGTAAGTAGGGGTGTATTCATTTTGCTTGCCTAATTTTTTGGAAGCTTTCTTATTGAATTTGGCCAAATTTTTATTGGCTTTGGCGTAATCCCCAATGTAATAAGAGGCCTCAGCTTTTTCAATCATCTTATCCCACTTACTTTGGGCAAAAGCCATCTGACTTGAAATGAGAAGAATAATAAATGAAATGCGTGTCTTACTAGTCATTGAAATTTTATTTGAATTTTAAATAGAGCAATAGTGCGGTCACAGACCCTTCCACGAGGAGAACTTTCTCCAATTAAAGTTAAGTAATTCGTACTTAATTAATGCACCTGAATTGGGTGAATATTAGAATTAACATCCTTATTCAAAGAATAGTAAATGATTATTTGGGTAGTATTTTTTCCAGAATTGATTTAGCAGATGTAGCAACGGGTGTTCCGGGGCCAAATATTCCTGCCACACCATGCGCGTACAAATAATCATAGTCTTGTTGGGGTATAACTCCACCGGCAACGACCAGAATATCAGATCTGCCAATTTTTTCAAGGGCTTTGACCAACTCAGGAATTAGTGTTTTGTGGCCACCAGCCAAGCTGGATGCTCCTACTATATGTACATCATTCTCTGCTGCCTGTTTGGCTACTTCATCAGGTGTTTGAAATAAGGGACCTATATCTACATCGAAACCAAGATCTGCAAAGCTGGTGGCAATTACTTTGGCACCGCGGTCGTGTCCATCTTGCCCCATTTTAGCAACCAGAATTCTTGGTCTTCTTCCATCGAGTTCAGCAAAACGATCCGAGAGCGCTTTTGCTTCTTCAAATTCTTTTTGAGATTTCATTTCACCGGAATATACACCAGAAATAGATTTGATGGTAGCCTTATATCGCCCAAAGGCTTTTTCCATAGCATCGGAAATTTCTCCAAGCGTGGCCCTTTTTTCAGCGGCTACCACGGCTAGCTCTAGTAAATTACCATTGCCACTATGGGCGGCTTCGGTAAGTGCTTGCAGTGCTTTCTCCAATTGATCGGCATTGCGCTCCTTCTTTAGTTTATTTAGTCTTTCAATCTGTTCCTTTCGTACAGTGGTATTATCCACTTCTCTTATTTCGAAGTCTGGTGTATCATCAGTCAGGTATTTATTTACACCTACTATGGTATCTCTGCCTGAATCAATACGTGCCTGCTTGGAGGCTGCAGCTTCTTCAATGCGCATTTTGGGTAATCCACTTTCAATGGCTGCGGTCATCCCACCTAGTTCTTCCACTTCTTCGATCAACTGCCATGCTTTATTAACCAATTGTTCGGTTAAGTATTCTACATAGTAAGAACCACCCATCGGATCTACTACCTCTGTAATTCCAATTTCATTTTGAAGATACAGCTGAGTATTTCTTGCGATACGCGCAGAATAATCCGTAGGCAGTGCAATGGCCTCATCCAATGAATTGGTATGCAACGACTGAGTTCCGCCCAATACGGCAGCAAGCGCTTCAATGTTGGTGCGTGTTACATTGTTGTAGGGATCTTGCTCCGTCAGGCTCCAGCCAGAAGTTTGACAATGCGTACGCAGCGCCATGGACTTGGGATTCTTGGGATTAAATTGCTGAACAATTTTTGACCACAAGAGTCTTCCTGCCCTCATCTTGGCTATTTCCATAAAAAAATTAGTGCCGATGCCCCAGAAAAAGGAGAGACGAGGAGCAAAGTCATCGATGTCTATGCCCGCTTTTATACCAGCTCTTATGTAGTCTAGTCCGTCAGCAAGTGTATAGGCCAGTTCAATATGTGCGGGAGCGCCCGCTTCGTGCATGTGATATCCACTGATGCTGATCGAATTGAACTTGGGCATGTATTTGGAGCAATATTCAAAAATATCGGCCACAATACGCATACTTGGTGCTGGTGGATAGATGTA
>DDTF01000030.1:56356-57124 GCA_002345965.1 Flammeovirgaceae bacterium UBA2371 | reverse complement strand
ATAACGGCACCATTCATGGTCATGGAGACAGACATCTTGTCGAGCGGAATCTTATCAAAGAGGATTTTCATATCCAGAATTGAATCGATTGCCACGCCAGCCTTACCAACATCTCCGGCAACCCGAGGATGATCAGAGTCATAACCTCTGTGGGTGGCCAGGTCAAATGCAACTGATAGGCCTTTTTGTCCGGCAGCTAAATTTTTTCTGTAAAACTCATTGGACTCTTTGGCGGTGGAAAATCCCGCATATTGTCGGATAGTCCAGGGGCGCACTTTATACATGGTAGCGTAAGGGCCTCTGAGGAAGGGAGGAACCCCGGCAGTGAACGCAGACATTGAATCAGCATCTTTCTTAGAATAGGTTGGCCGAATCTCAATTTGTTCCGCGCTGTGGATGGGGGGGTGAATGGAGTCACCCGACTGAGTAGGCCCAAATTGATTGTATGCTATTTTCGAAAAATCCGGCTTCATGCTATGTCTTGCTGAAATTTAGTCCAGGCCGATTGGGCCAATTGATCAATAAGGCGTTCCAAATAATAGGAACCGGCAGTTGGATCTGCAGTTATGTTTAAATGAGATTCTTCACGTAGAAGCGTCAGTACATTACGGGCTATTCTCGCTTTGAAGGTATTGTGTTCTTCCGGTTCTACCGTAATCGCATTGCAGCCTCCCAATACTGCACTTAAAGCGGCCGTTGTGCTTTTAAGCATGTTGGCATTCGGCTGAAATTTTTCATTGTTCCACGGTGCAGATGAACCATGGATCA
>DDTF01000030.1:0-56264 GCA_002345965.1 Flammeovirgaceae bacterium UBA2371 | reverse complement strand
CCATTTGCTAAAGGACTGAACAGGGATATTTTGTAAAGCGGGGGGCTTCGTCCAAAAGACAGCACCAACAATTTGACTTTTGTCAAATCCTTTAGCATTTACATATTGTTCGAAATCGATCAAAAGCTTTGTTTGATCAGATTTCATTAAAAAAAATATACCGCAGTAAGGCAATTCAATATTGGCCAGGAGCACCTCCACCTGAATTTCAGCCTCTATGGTAAATTGGATGGCATCAGCACCGTTGTTCAAATGCAAAAGGGCCTCCTTATTTGCCTCCTTATTATCCTTCACAACAACATTGGGTGCATTGTACCAACCCCGTGGTCCTAAATAGGGGTTACTGGTTGGAGCTAGTATATCTTCAGGTAGTGTGCTGGTATCTGATTGATCGTAGTAAGGCTTAATATCTATTTTGCCCTTAGAGACGATCTGAGATTGAAAAGGGTCTTTGCCTCCCAATTCTTTTTTAGCTGCCTCAGTCCAGGTTTTGATATCAGCCTTGCTAAAAGTGTTAAATTGACCTTGTGACATACCTACAAAAATAAATTAAGTATCCTGGATGATTGCCAATATTGAATTTTAGTTTGGACTTATACAATTATTTTAATTTCGTATTACTTTTTAACATAATTTTTTTCCTAAGCTCAAAGGCCAGCTTTAACTTTTTTGTTCTTCTTTTTTTTAGCACCTTTGTCTCCCTTTCCCTTACCGGGAACCAGAAATTAACCAGTAGTACTTAGATACTTGTAATGGAAGTTGAATGCGGCACCATTTGGAATGACTGTCTCGAAATAATTCGAAAGGAAGTAGACGAACAAAATTTCAATACATGGTTTAAGCCTATAATTCCCCTTAGGTCTGAAGCGGATGTACTTACCATACAGGTGCCCTCACAGTTTTTTTACGAATGGCTTGAAGAGCACTATGTGCCTGTATTGAAAAAAGCGGTACATGGAGTGCTGGGAGCATCAGGAAGGCTGGAGTACTCTGTTATTGTTGACAGCGGTAACCATCAGAATCCTCCGTTAATGGTTAACTATCCCAATGGTACGGGAATGAAACGCAATTCGGGGTCTCAGAATCAAAATGGGAATGGAAATTTGGATGATTATTCACCATTTAGTTTTAAAGCCCTCGATCCTCGTACCGTCAATTCAAGGCTGAATCCAAGTTATAGCTTCGATAATTTTGTTGAAGGCGACTGTAATCGTCTGGCAAGGTCAGCTGGATTGGCTGTAGCCAAGAAACCAGGTGTTACTTCCTTTAATCCCTTGATGCTGTATGGTGGAGTAGGTGTGGGCAAAACACATTTGGTCCAATCCATAGGCAATGAAATTAAAAAAAGCCTGCCTGATAAGATCGTTTTATATGTTGATCAAAACGATTTTACCAACCAGTTCCTTAATGCCTTGCAAAATCATAAGCTTCAGGATTTTCAGAATTTTTACCTTCAGGTGGATTTATTGATCCTTGATGATGTACAATTCCTCTCTGGCAGGGAAAAAACGCAGGAGATGTTCTTCCATATCTTCAACCAGCTGCATCAATCAGGCAAACAAATTATAATGACCAGTGATTGCCCTCCCCGCGATCTGAAAGGATTCCAGGAGAGATTGTTGTCTCGTTTCAAGTGGGGACTTACTGCAGACCTTCAGGAGCCTGATTTTGAAACCAAACTGGCCATCATTCATAACAAGATGGAATCAGATGGTATTGAAATACCAACTGAAGTGGCCGAATACCTTGCTTATAGTGTAGATACCAATCTTCGCGATATGGAAGGGGTGTTGAACTCATTAATGTTTCACGCCACACTTTTGAAAAAAGAAATTGACCTCGAGCTGGCAAAAGAGGTGCTTAAGAATATCGTAAAGGAGATACAGTCTGATGTAAGCGTTGATTTTATCCAAAAAACGGTGGCGGACTACTTTAAGGTGAGCCTCGATTCGCTAAAAGCCAAGGTGAAGAAACGCGAAATTGTTATTCCGCGTCAGGTGGCCATGTATTTCTGCAAGCGCTACACACAACTTACCCTGGCGCTCATTGGTGAAAATTTTGGTGGCCGTGATCACAGCACCGTCATACATGCACTGGAGTCTGTCGAAGACATGATGAAAGCAGACTCTAACTTCAAAAACTCAGTAGATGAACTGAGCAAGAAGTTGAAGTTGAGAATGGTATCCTGATTTATTGCAGATAAAAGGACATCGGCAATTCCTGCTTGGCACTGGTAACTCCGTATATAATTACTCTCCCTTTGTACTTATTAAAGAAGTCAATTACTTCCTGCGGGTCTTTTACACGCTGCCTGTTGATTGAAATGATGGTGTAGTTTTCCGGGATACCGATTTTTTTGAACAACCCTCCTGTAATCTTGAATGCCTTTACACCATACTCCACCGATTCAAGTGTAGCCCCTAAGGTGGCATCATTGTAAAATTTACGTTTGATTAGGCTGGTCTCTCCATCTCGATTGACCAGAGTGATATCCGCACTACCCACTTTGCCATCGCGTAAATAAATCACTTTGATTTTATCTCCAGGTGAATGATGGCTCAGCTCCTCTTCAAATTCACTTTTGCTGTTGATGGAGACGTCTTCTAACTTAATAATGATATCTCCCAGTTTCAATCCTGCTTTAATGGCAGGTCCTTGCCTGTCCAATTCAGATAATAGCACACCATTGAATTGTTTTACCTTGGTGTTCAGCTTGTATTTCTCAGCATTCTGAAAGTCGTATTCTACGACATTACCTCCAAAGAAGGGTTTTTGTACGATACCATATTTTACAAGATCCTCTACAACCTTTTTGGCGATGTCGATGGGAACTGCAAAAGCATAGCCTGTATAAGACCCCGTGCGGGATAATATAGCAGTATTAATACCAATCAGGTCTCCATTCTTGTTCACCAGCGCTCCACCACTATTTCCAGGGTTGATGGCCGCATCCGTTTGAATGAAAGATTCTATTGGAAATTTATCATCGACAATGTTTATTCTTCTTCCTTTGGCACTTACTATACCTGCGGTCACCGTGGACGAAAGCGAAAATGGATTTCCAACGGCCAGCACCCATTCGCCAACAGCAAGACTACTTGAGCTACCCAATGTTACTGCAGGCAGGTTGGTTTCATCTATTTTGAGTACTGCAAGGTCGGTGGAAGGATCAGTGCCAATCAGTTCGGCATCATATACTTTCTTATTATAGATAACTTGTATTTTTTCTGCTGATTCAATAACGTGGTTGTTGGTTACGATGTAGCCATCTGCAGTAAAAATTACGCCTGATCCTGAGCTTACCTGAGTTTGAGACCTTCCATTGAAGAGCATGTCCCAGTAGGAATAGGATATACCACTTTGTGAGATGCTGTTGATATAAACGACACTGGGAATCGCTTTTTCGGCTGCCGAGCTAAAGTCAACATCGCTAATGCTGATGGTAGCACCAGGGCTTACAATGTTGGGGAGATATGCCTCTTCCGGTTTATAGGACGCCACATTATAAGTAGCTTCCTGATTTTCCGATAATACGCCTTCTTTGATCTGATAGTGGAAAAATGCGTATGCTCCTGCTATACCTGCGAAAAAACCAATAATGATCGTTTTAAGTGTATTCATATCCCATCTTTAAAACTTACAACGCTACCATGCCGATTGAAGTTTCGGCACAAACTGCTTCTATAGCAAATATAATCCCAAACTTTCCTCGCCTGAAGAAATGTCAGCTATCCAAATGGTCTGCTCAATTTTTCTACTTTTACGGTTTATGGGAATCAGATCATTTTTAGCCAGGCCATTTGCCTCCATGATAGCCAAAGAGACCATTACCTGGTCATCACAGCCCGCTCTCTATCAGGAGCGGACAAGACAGGGCATAATTGCAAAGGCGGCAAGTACACAATTTGGAAAGGATCACGGCTTCCATGAATTAAAAACCTACGAGGACTTTAAGAAAAGTGTTCCCGTTAAAGACTATGAGGCATTAAAGCCCTACATCGATCAGGTGGTGGAAGGAAAGCCCGATATCCTATGGCCTGGAAAGCCGGCTTATTTATCTAAAACATCGGGCACGACATCGGGCACCAAATACATTCCAGTTACAAAAGATTCGATACCCAATCACATTAATAGTGCTCGAAACGCACTACTCAGCTATGTCCATGAATCAGGCAGATCAAAATTTTTGGATGGCAAACTTATATTTTTATCGGGAAGTCCTGAATTGGCGCAAAAGGGAGGGATTAATACAGGTCGACTGTCAGGAATTGTAAACCACCACGTGCCTGCTTATCTCAGGGGCAATCAATTGCCGTCATACACTACCAATTGTATTGAAGATTGGGAGGAGAAGTTGGATAAGATCATTGATGAAACAATAGATCAGCCAATGACACTCATCTCAGGTATTCCACCCTGGGTGCAAATGTATTTTGATAAGATTCAGGCCAGAACGGGTAAGCACATCAAAGATGTATTTCCCGATTTTTCATTGTTCGTTTATGGAGGGGTTAACTTTGAACCGTATCGTAACAAGCTATTTGAATCCATTGGAAAGAAAATAGATTCTATCGAATTGTATCCAGCTTCAGAGGGATTTATCGCTTATCAGGATTCTCAACATGAAGAAGGCATGCTAATGCTTTTGAATTCAGGTATTTTTTATGAGTTTATTCCGGCCGAAGAGTATTTCAATGAACATCCTTCCAGGATATCAATTGATGAGGTGGAGCTTGGGAAAAATTATGCTTTAATCATCAATAGCAATGCCGGATTGTGGGGTTATAGTATTGGTGATACCATAAAGTTTGTTTCAAAGGATCCCTATCGGATTATTGTAAGCGGAAGGATCAAGCACTTTATTTCGGCATTTGGGGAACATGTGATAGGAGAAGAAGTAGAGAAGGCGATGAAGGCCACCATGGAACAGTTCAGAGAAGTGAATTTAGCAGAATTTACTGTTGCTCCTCAGGTGACACCTTCGGAGGGATTGCCTCACCATGAATGGCTGGTCGAGTTTTCAAATCCACCGACAGACCTTCAAGCATTTTCGTTGAAACTGGATGAACACTTACGGAAACTGAATGTTTATTATGATGATCTGATCACTGGCAATATTCTGAGATCACTCAAAATCACCTCTTTGAAGCGCAATGCATTTATTGAATACATGAAATCTCAGGGTAAGCTGGGAGGGCAGAATAAAGTGCCACGCTTGTCCAATGACAGGAAGATAGCAGATGAATTGATTCGGTTTAAATCACAATGACCCAACTTTGAAAGAAAAAAAACATATCGCCATTCTGGGATCTACCGGTAGTATTGGCACACAGGCCCTGGAAGTGATTGCCGCACATCCTGATTACTTTGAAGTAGAAGTACTGACAGCGCAAAATAACGCTGACTTGCTTATCCAGCAGTCTATAAAATTTAAACCCAATGTGGTGGTCATTGTCAATGAGTTGTTGTATGACAAAGTGTTCGAAGCACTCGATCCCCACCACATCAAAGTGTTTGCGGGTGAGCGGGCGTTGGCATCGGTATCACAAATGGACAGTGTTGATTTGGTGTTGACAGCTTTAGTGGGTTACTCAGGGTTGTTACCTACGATCAAAGCCATAGAAGCAGGAAAACCTATAGCGCTGGCGAACAAAGAAACACTTGTGGTGGCTGGCGAACTGGTCACCTCAATGGCAAGAGAAAAAGGGGTAAACATTTATCCTGTAGACTCTGAACACTCAGCCATTTTTCAATGCATCGTTGGAGAGTTTGAAAACAAGATTGAAAAAATTATTCTCACGGCCTCCGGAGGTCCTTTTCGAGGCAAAAAGCGTGACGAATTGGTTAATGTGACTAAGGCTCAGGCATTGAAACACCCCAATTGGACCATGGGGGCAAAGGTGACCATCGACTCAGCCACGCTAATGAATAAGGGACTGGAAGTTATTGAGGCAAAATGGTTATTCGGCTTGAAACCTGAGGAAGTTGAAGTAGTGGTACACCCGCAATCCATTGTTCATTCTTTGGTGCAATTTCAGGATGGCTCCATAAAAGCACAACTTGGTTTGCCTGATATGCGTTTACCGATTCAATTTGCCATGACCTATCCGGAACGTCTTAAGACTGATTTTGAGCGATTTGACTTCACCAAATACCCCTCTCTTACATTTGAACAGCCCGATACGGAAACTTTTCGTAATCTTGCACTGGCTTTTGAGGCACTCAAAAGGGGCGGTAACATGCCTTGCGTACTCAATGCAGCCAATGAGGTGGCTGTGGAGGAATTTTTAAAGGACAAAGTGGGTTTTTTAGAGATGTCGGATATTGTGGCGAATTGCATGGCCAAAACGAGCTTTGTGGCTAATCCCGGTTATGAGGATTATGTGGCCACGGACCGCGAAACTAGAATAAGAGCCGCGGAATGTATTAGATAATAAATGTAAGCAAAGAAATAGAGCATGGAAGGAATGATTATGACGGCCCAGCTACTGCTGAGCCTTTCAATTTTAATAGCGGTACATGAGTGGGGGCATTATATCACAGCCCGCATGTTTAATATCAGGGTAGAGAAGTTCTATTTGTTCTTTGACTTTCTTTTTCCGATGGCCAATGTGCTCAATTTCTCTTTGTTCAAGTACAAAAAGGGAGACACAGAGTTTGGAATAGGCTGGTTTCCGCTGGGAGGCTATGTAAAAATAGCTGGCATGGTGGATGAAAGCATGGACAAGGAACAAATGAAGCAAGCGCCTCAGCCATGGGAATTTCGCGCAAAACCAGCATGGCAAAGATTGATCGTAATGTTGGGTGGAATCATTGTGAATGTGATTACAGGAGTTTTAATATTTGTTGGTCTCACGTACTTTCTAGGCGATACTTATATTCCAAAGGATTTCATCAACAACAATGGTGGTATTCAGGCCCTGGAATTGGGAGAGCAGATTGGATTTAAGACTGGTGATAAAATTGTAAAGATCAATGGTAATGATTTTGCGGATTTTCAGGAGGTAATTAAACCTGATGTACTCCTGTCTCAGGATTCTTACTATACAGTGTTGAGAGATGGCCAGGAGGTAAGAATTGATATTCCCTCCAACTTTATTGAAAACTTTAACAGCAAAGAAGCGGCATCAAATTTTCTTATTCCTCGTATTCCTGCTGTGGTAGGCCGCATTTCTAAAGTAGCGCCCTATAAGGTCAATGATAGCACTACAGTAGAGAAGGAGAGTATCAGTAACAAAGTTGGACTGAAACCAGGAGATAAATTTCTGGAAGTAGATGGAAAACCAGTTACCTATCAGGACGAAGTGATGTCCATTGTAAAAGCTGGCCCTCGTGATTCTATTTCATTCAAGATTCAGCGGGATGCTTCCATTCTCACCTTTACAGAGAGCTTTAAAGGATATGATGTAATCGGATTTCTCCCACAAGCATTGGACAAAGATCAATTGGCTTATGTAAACTATGGAATCGGAGAGTCAATTGGTTTAGGAACAGAGCGTGCTTTTGGGGTAATCTTTTTGCAATTGAAAGCCTTTAAGAAAATTTTCTCAGGCGACATTTCCTTTCAAAAATCCTTGGCAGGACCTATCGGTATGGCGCAGGCTTTTGGTACTGATTGGGACTGGGAGCGTTTTTGGAGAATGACAGGATTGCTTTCCATGGTGCTTGCATTCATGAACCTGTTGCCAATACCAGCATTGGATGGAGGATATGTTGTGTTCTTACTCTATGAAATGGTAAGTGGACGTGAGCCTTCGGAAAAATTCTTTGAAACGGCTTTAAAGATAGGTATGGCTATGCTGCTGGTGCTAATGGTATTCGTATTCTACAACGACATTGCCAAGCTATTTTCCTGAGGTACTCATTCGTTTTTATAAATTTCGAACTCTACCCTCCGGTTGAGTTGCCGGTCCTTATCCGTCAGCTCTTCAACAATTGGCTTTGAGCTGCCATAACCAATGGCGTCAATTCGAGTAGTCTCAATTTCAAAGGCTTCGTGAAGATAGCGCTTGATGGCGTCTGCACGATCCTGTGATAGTTTCAGGTTGGCTTCTTCTCTTCCAGCAGAATCAGTATGGCCTGATATTCTAAGGCTTAGTCCTGGATGGTCGATTAGAAAGTTGGCAATTTTATCGAGATCGCGGTGCATGGCAGGAAGAATATTGGCTTTTCCATTTTCAAACTCCAATGATTCAAAGGCAATTTTACTTTCAATGGGGTCTGCTTCTCTATCCATTTGAAGTTCACCATCCAGAAAAAAAAGTTCTTCAATCCTAAAAAAATCATCTCCCTGGATAATGAGTAGGTAATTTCTTCTATTAATCAATTCAAAATTGAATGTACCATCCTCTCTGAGGTATTTTGGAGCTACTTCTACTCCCTCATCCAAATCAATAATAGAAACAATGCCTTTGAGTGGCTCTCCGGTTTGACTGCTTTTTAGTGACCCCCTTAAGGCTATATTGGCTTCTGGTTGTGCTCCCATGGGTACTGGAAATGAATAGAGATCAAGGTTGTTAAGGTCTTCTTCAACTGACCTCGCATAATAAAGCGATTTGGATTCTGAATCGATGGTGAAGTAGTATTCGCTTCCTGCGCCATTCACTAGAGGGCCAATATTGCGGGGCTCCATCCATTGGCCATTTCTTGAATAGGATTTATAAATATCGAACTCCCCGAAATTGAGGGGATGGCCATTGGAGCTAAAATAAAGCACATTGAATTTGTGGTGAAGAAATGGACTCACCTCACTGTTGCGTGTGTTGATAATAGGACCAGCATTTTTTGCCTGTTGCCAATTGCCTTCTTTGTCTTTCACGCTGTAGTAAATATCGGATAAACCAAAACCTCCTGCCCGATTGGAAGCGAAGTACAATGTGTCGCCAGAACGCGTAAGACTTGGGTGAGAATCCCATCCCGTGCTGTTCACTTTACCGCCAAGGTTTTTGCTGGCTGTCCATATACTGTCAGCACCAAGTTCACTTACGTAAAGATCGCAATTGCCCAATGAACCGGGGGCATTGCACCTCGAGAAGTATAGAAACTTGCCATCCTTACTCAGACATGCTGAACCTTCATTGTAACTGGTGTTGATAGTTGTAAACTCTTGTGCTTTGCCCCAATAACCACCCGGCATGGTGAGACTAAAAAAAAGATCCTCGTTGATTATTTTTTCTCCGGCAGCATAGTGCAGATTGCGCTTCGAGGTAAAGAGGAGGATGTTATCAACATTGCCGATGGTGGGACCGTAATCCTCCTTGAGGGAATTAATATCGTCACCCATATTGATAAGAACAGATTGCGGAGGTCGCAGTGTATCAATTTCTTTCCTTAAGTCCACCAACTGATAGTAATAGTCGAGCGGTACATAAAATTCTTTTTTATCAGTTTCGATGGAGTCATAAACATGAAACAATTCATTGATATTAATGCCTTGCTGATGGTGCTTAAGGATGAGTTTGTAAATCAGAATGGCCTCTCCGGGAGGGCCATATGATTCAGATAACTTGGCCAGTTTCCATAATAAAGGAACATTTTTACTGAAGTTTTCTACGCCAAAATTTTTGACGTACTTTCTGAGCGCTACATATAATTGATCATCCAGACCGGCATTGTCATACCGCTGAATCAGTTGAAGGGCTTTAGCGTCTGAAAAGAATACTTTTGAATTGACATTTGGGAAGTCGAATATGTCAGACTGACTGTAATCTGTAATGGAGTCATTAAGGGCGACAACACCTGCATTTTTTAGTTTTTTGGGCCCTTTTTGAGCTTTTCCCTCAAAACAAATAAACACCAGAATTACCGGTAAGGCTATGATAAAGGACTTTTTCACACTTATGCAGGCCACATTTAGCAGGGTCTAAAACCTTAAGTTTAACAAATTTACTTCATCTATAACGGTTTTGGCATTGCTATTGACTATACAATGCTTCAAATAAAAATTATTGACTACTAGTCAATTATGTGTCAAATTGACACGTTGTATGCCTATGTTTAAAACTCTTGAAATAGCACCAATTGTGCAAGACGATTCTGAAGACCTGATACAAATGATCAACCCCGAGCAGGAGTCTGATCTTAAACCTGAGGATCTGCCAGAGGAGTTATCCATCCTTCCCATTAAAAATACGGTTCTCTTCCCCGGTGTGGTAATACCCATCACGGTAACACGTCAAAAGTCAATAAGGCTGATTAAGAAAGCTTACCAGGGCAACCGCATTGTTGGGGTGATCGCTCAGAAAACTAAAAATGCAGAGGACCCGAGTGCTGAAGATCTATATCGATTTGGTACAATTGCCAGAATTATTAAAATGCTGGTGCTGCCTGATGGGAATACAACCATCATCATTCAGGGTAAGAACAGATTTTCTGTAAAAGAATTTCTCAACGAAGATCCTTATCTCACAGCAAAGGTTGAACTCCTCGCTGATAGTAAATCGGAAAAGAAAGGACATGAAGTGAAAGCCCTGGTGCAATCCTTACAGGATGCGGCTTCAAAAATTCTAAAACTTAACCCTGAAATTCCGCAAGAAGCCCAGGTGGCGCTTGACAACATTCATAGTACTTCTTTTTTAATTCACTTCCTTTCCTCCAATCTCAATGTGGAAGTAAGTGAGAAGCAAAAGATACTTGAAACCAGTAATATTTTAGACAGGGGTACACTGTTGCTGAAATACATGCTGAAGGAAATTCAAATGTTGGAGATCAAGTATGAAATCCAAAAGAAAGTACATACAGATATTGATCAACAACAGCGCGATTATTTTCTGCGTCAGCAAATAAGAGTATTACAGGATGAGTTAGGTTTTGATGGTCCTGACAAAGAAGTAGAAAAGCTACGTGCTCGCGGAAAAGAGAAAAAGTGGACCAAAGAGATTGCGGAGCATTTCAATAAGGAGTTAGATAAGTTGCAACGTATTAATCCTCAGGCAGCAGAGTTTCCGGTTGCTATGAATTATGTGGAGTTCATGCTGGATCTTCCTTGGGGAGAATACACTGAGGATGATTTTGATCTGAAACGCGCCAAGCGAATTCTTGATAAAGATCACTATGGCCTCACAAAAGTAAAGAACAGAATTCTTGAATACCTGGCTGTGCTTAAGCTTAAGCAGGATATGAAGGGGCCTATCTTGTGTTTGCATGGGCCTCCGGGAGTAGGTAAAACTTCATTGGGAAAATCCATTGCGAAATCTTTACAGCGCAACTACACCCGTATGTCGCTGGGGGGTGTACATGATGAAGCAGAGATACGTGGACATCGCAAGACTTATGTAGGTGCCATGCCTGGTAAGATTGTGCAGAATATTAAAAAGGCCAAATCCTCGAATCCGGTATTTATACTTGATGAAATTGACAAGGTGCGTTCAGACTTCAGGGGAGATCCCTCTTCTGCACTGTTGGAGGTATTGGATCCTGAGCAGAACAATTCATTTGCAGACAATTATCTGGAAGTAGATTACGATCTTTCTAAAGTACTGTTTATTGCTACAGCCAACTCGTTGGAGACCATCCATCCCGCTTTACGCGATCGTATGGAAGTAATCGACCTTACAGGTTACACTGTTGAAGAGAAAGAGCAAATTGCCAAAAGACATCTTGTGCCTAAGCAGCTGGATGAACATGGATTGAAAAACCACAAGATTAAATTTGAAGCGGAGGCCATCAAGAAAATAATTGAAGCATACACACGCGAATCGGGTGTGAGAAATCTGGAGCGAAAGATCGGCTCCGTAGTGAGACATGTGGCCAAGTCGGTAGCAATGGAGGAAGAAGTACCCAAGTCGATTACTGCTGATTATGTGGTAAAGGTATTGGGAGCTGAGATTTTTGATGAAGAACTGTATCAGGACAATGAGACTGCAGGTGTGGTAACAGGCCTTGCCTGGACACAGGTAGGTGGAGACATCTTGTTTGTTGAATCAAGCCTTAGCCGCGGAAAGGGTGTGCTTACACTTTCAGGCCAACTGGGAGATGTGATGAAGGAGTCAGCGGTAGCGGCTTTGTCATATTTGAAGTCCAGGGCAGCTGATTTGAAGATCGATCACCGTGCTTTTCAACAGTACGATTTGCATGTACACGTACCTGCTGGTGCTATTCCTAAAGATGGCCCTTCTGCTGGCATTACGATGTTGACTTCGTTGGCTTCCATATTCACGCAACGCAAAGTCAAGGCCAAGCTAGCTATGACAGGGGAAATAACCCTTCGCGGCAAAGTACTTCCAGTAGGAGGGATCAAAGAAAAGATTCTGGCTGCTAAAAGAAGTGGCATCAAAGAGATTGTTTTAAGTGGAAAGAACAAACGCGATATAGATGAGATAGAAAAGCATTACATCCGTGGTTTGAAATTCCATTTTGTAGATAATGTAGATGATGTACTGAAGATTGCGCTATTGAAAGAAAAAGTTGCAGATCCGCTTCAATTCGAATTCACAGAAAATAAGTCCAGCTAAGAAATCATATACCTACTTATTAACTTGCTGGTGAATGAAGTCAGGCCACTTTTACTATTCTTTACAGCAAATCACAAGAAAGTGGATGATGGCAACTATAGTGACACTTTTAGTACATGGCACTTATGCGCAGTCAGATTCCAAAACATTCACATCACTTGAATTGCCAGTTAATGCAATTCAATCAGGATTGGGAGGATTAAACGTTTCGCGCTCAGATTACAGCATTGATTTTTTTCAGAATAATCCTGCACTTACGTCAGATACACTGAGTGGCTGGGCTTCTGCCAACCATCTCTTCTATTTTGCGGAAACAGGTTTATCCACCTTTGCCTATCAGCATAATTTTAGCAAAATAGGAGTGATGAGTTTTGGCATTAATCATTTGAGTTTAGGTGACATTCAAGGGTACGATATAGTGGGTGTGCCCACGGGCACTTTTAGTTCTGGGGAGACAACCATTGTTGTGGGGAAATCACATCAAGAAGGTCTGTTTCGTTTCGGAGCAAATGTAAAAGCCATCTTTTCCAATTTGGCAGGGTATAGGGCAAGCGCTTTGGCAGTGGATATTGGAGGTGCGTTTGTGCATCCTACCAGGGATCTAAGTATCGGATTGGTAATTAAAAATTTAGGAGTCGTACTTAGCGAGTTTTCACCTACCAGCACATCGCAGCTTCCATTTGATGTGCAGGTTGGTATTTCTTACAAGCCTGAGCACATGCCTTTTCGATTTTCAGCAACAGCGTACAGGCTCAGCGACTATAATGTTCCATATGATTTGAGGGGTAATACAAATGAACAAGTAACCACATTGGATAAAGTAATGAGTCACCTTACCTTTGGTGGTGAAGTGTTACTGCATAAAAATGTCAACTTGCTATTGGGATACAATTTTTTAAAAAACAAAGAGTTGAGGTTGGAGAACGCAGGAGGAGGTTCTGGTGTTTCAATAGGAGCACTGGCCAGAATCAAGTACTTTAATTTTGCATTCAGCCGTTCGGGATATGTAACGGGAGGGGCTTACCAATTGTCAGTAAGCGTAAATACAAACCATATATTAACACGGAAATAACATGATGGAACCAACTTATTTAACACCAAGTCAAATCGTAGCAGAGCTGGATAAATACATTATTGGACAGGATGATGCCAAAAGGAATGTTGCCATCGCTTTACGAAACCGTTGGAGACGGATGAGTGTAAAATCAGAAATCAAATCGGAGATTATTCCCAATAATATATTGATGATTGGTGCAACAGGGGTGGGCAAAACAGAAATTGCTCGCAGGCTGGCAAAGTTGGCCGATGCACCATTTGTAAAAGTTGAGGCTTCTAAATTTACTGAAGTAGGTTATGTAGGCCGTGATGTGGAAAGCATGGTGCGAGATCTGGTAGAGCAGTCGGTCAACATGGTAAAGGCACGGAAAAAAGAAGCAGTGAAAGAAAAGGCCGCACTGGTAGTGGATGAAATAATTTTGAATGCACTTATTCCTCCTTTAAAAAACACAAGTGTAAAACCTACACCAGTAGGTAATGGTGAGGATAGTGGCGCTGCACCCACATCGGATGTAGAGTTGAATGAACGAACCAGAAATTTATTCCGAGAAAAAATAAAAAATGGTGAGCTGGAAGATCGTAAAGTTGAAATCCAAATCAACCAAAAAGGTGGGCCGGGTGTAGGTATGATTGGAGCTGGCATGATGGATGAAGCTTCCATGATGAACTTACAGGATATGATTAGCGGGATGATGCCAAAGAAATCCAAAAAAAGAAAAGTAACTGTAGCAGAAGCGAGAAAACTTTTGTTAGAGGAAGAGGCGGGTAAGCTGATAGATATGGATGAAGTAAAGGAAGAGGCCATATTTGTAGCGGAGAACTCAGGAATTATATTTATTGATGAGATTGATAAGGTAGCCTCTGGAGCCGGAAAGAAAGGAGGCCCTGATGTAAGCAGAGAGGGAGTGCAACGCGATCTATTGCCTATTGTAGAAGGTAGCACAGTAAATACAAAGCATGGTATTGTAAAAACGGATCATATTTTATTCGTAGCAGCGGGTGCATTTCATATGTCAAAACCATCCGATTTGATTCCTGAACTTCAGGGTCGTTTTCCAATACGCGTAGAATTGAATAACTTAACGCAGGCTGATTTTGTAAGAATATTGAAGGAGCCAAAGAATGCGCTGACCAAACAATATACTGCGCTGTTTGAAGCTGAAGGAGTTGCTATTGAATTTGACGAAGCTGCTTTAGAAGCAATAGCGCAAACGGCATTTGAGCTGAATGCTGAAATTGAGAACATTGGCGCCAGACGGTTACATACAGTCATCAGCAAATTATTGAATGAATTTTTATTTGATGTGCCAGACAAAATTGGACCAAATGCCAAAATATTGGTAACCAAAGAAATGGTAACTGAAAAATTAGCTGGACTTGTAAAGAACCGGGACTTAAGTGAGTACATTTTATAATGAGAGGTTTGGTTCTGATATTAGTGTTTGCTCTGTATTCAGAATCAGCAGCGGGTACAATCATTAAAGAAGACTCTACCCGTGGAGTTTATCTGGAGTCTTATTCGCAATACTTCTTTCTGGGGCCTCTAATAAAAAAGAACAACCTTGACTTTGATATTGTGTCGGCCGATGACGCAAAGAAAAGCTACACTTTTAAATCCAATAATTCTTTCAGTGCAGGATTCAATATCAATGTACTGGATGTCAATCTTGGAATTGCATTTGGCATGCCGCTGAATGTAAAGAGTGAGCAACTCTATGGAGAAAGTGATGTCTCGGATTTGCAACTTACGGCCATTAGTAAAAAGTGGTTCGCAGATGTGTATCTGCAAAAGTACAATGGATTTTATGTACAATTCCCTGATCAGGTTGTGCCTAAAGACCAACCCTTCCCTCAACGTCCTGACCTGATAACGAGAAACTCAGGCATGTCGTTTACTTACATTTTCAATCATGAAAGATTTTCTTTGAAGGCTCCCTATTTATTTAGTGAAAGACAAAAAGTAAGCAAAGGCTCATTATTGTTTAGCTACGTATTGAGCTCGTTTTCTTTAGAAGCGGACTCAGCGATGATCCCCTCTTCCAGATGGGTGGATTGGGGCGCAGGAGCCGAGACCAATCAGCTTAGAATAACTTCTCTTGGATTCGCTCCGGGATACAGTCATACATTTGTAATTGAAAAATTTTTCCTGAACCTGACTTTGGTTTTTGGTCCGGCACATTATTGGGTAAGGCATAAAGAATTGTTCAGTCCGGCTCAAAATGATATCCGGATTGATTTCTATTCGCTTGGTCGTATTGGACTAGGTTATAATGGTGATCGGTTTTTTAGCGGATTAAGTTTTGCAACACAATCGAGGAATGTGACTTATGAGAGAACCATACTTCAAAACACTATTGGCACTATCAGATTAGTAGCAGGGTTTCGGTTCAAAGAAGAAGGATTCCTTAAAAGAAAAGCGGTCGATTTTATACCACGATAAGAATTAATCTTTCTTTTTGTTTCTTTTCGGGAAGTCAAAAAATAACATTTTGCCACATCCCGCTTTAATGGCTTTCCATGAATCAATGTTAAGATTTCCAGCTACGATACCGCAAGTGGGAATGTTCATGATGTATTCATTAAAAAGGCTATTGGCGAAACTTGTAAATCCTGGATTATGACCATACAGCATAACTACCTGCTGCGATTCATCCAGTTCGCTTAATACGCTATACAACACATCCTCATCTGCATGATAAATGCGCCTGTCTGTTTTAATTCGATCCTCAGAATAACCAAGCACTTTGGCAATTTCTTTACACGTGGTTAAGGCGCGTTTTGCGGGACTGCTTAACATAAGATCGGCTGTTACCTCCCTTTCTTTCAATCTTCTTCCCATACGTGGAGCGTCCCGCTTTCCACGATCATTGAGCGGTCTGTCAAAGTCACTCAGATCTGGATTGTCCCAACTCGATTTGGCATGACGAATAAGATAAAGTGTTTTCATGGATTTGATTTAGATACAGATTGCCAACCATTAACTGCCGGCACGTGAATATAATCATTGTGAATCTTATCTTTGCCCCCTGTTATGACAAAGAGACCTTTAAGGAAACGTGCCAAGTATAGCTTAATATACTACTTCGTGCGGTTGCTGATATTTGTTTCCAATCTCATCCCCAGAAGATTGTGGTTGTGGTTCTGTGGGCTTTTGGGCAGAATCGCCTATTCATTTGCCACCGAAACCCGAGAACAGATTACGCTTCATTTGGGACTAGCTTACAGTAAAGAGAAGTCGCTCAAAGAAATTTTGGCATTAAGCAAAGAGACATTTAAGATGCTCGGAAAGAATGCTGGTGACGTTTTGCGGGCTAGAAAAGTGAAGACAATGGATGACTTGGATAAGTTTTTGGTTACCCACGGTATTGAGAATTTTGAGGCCGCTTCGGCAAAGGGAAAAGGTGTTATTTTTCTTACTTGCCATTTGGGTGCTTTTGATCTTCAGATCACTAACATGGCCTTGCGTGGCTTAAAACCCAATATTATTGGTACGCCTTTGAAAGATGAAAGGCTCAACGATTTACTGTTTAATTATCGCAATGCCTATGGGGCGGTAGCTGTGGAGAGAGGAAAAGAAACGTTGAGGTTGATCAAAGCCCTGAAGAGCGCTGGATCAATCGCCATATTGATTGATCAGGACACGAAAGTAAAAAGTCGATTTGTGGATTTTTTTGGAATGAAAGCTGCTACACCAGTGGGTGCTACCATACTGGCAATGAAAACAGGAGCGGCAGTGGTGCCTACTTACATTTATCTTGGAAAAGACAACATGCAACACATGCACATTCTTCCGGAAATCCCCTTGGTGCTCACCGGAGACGAGGAGCGGGACATGATTGTGAATACTCAAAACTACACCAGCTTTATTGAAGAACAGGTGCGTAAGCACCCTGCACAGTGGGTGTGGATGCACGAGCGATGGAAAACAAGACCGGGGGAGGAGATCGTTTAAAATGGGTTCAGTGTTCGCTTTTTCAGATATAATAAAACATATTTATTCTTCTGTAATCTTTGTTACATAACCTGTTTGAGAATACCTGCATTTTTGCATCGTTATTAAACCGAAATTTTTAAACTATGGATAGCAAACAGAAAATGGTGGTGGACGTAAGAACACCCCAGGAATTTATGTCTGGCCATGTTGCAGGAAGTATCAATATACCCATGCAGGAAGTAGTGCAACGACTGGATGAGTTTAAAAGAATGGATCAGCCATTTATATTGTGCTGTGCTTCAGGTAATCGCAGTGGCCAAGTAGCAGCCTACCTTAATGGTATTGGAATTAAATGCGAGAATGCAGGCTCCTGGATGGATGTTAATCCAATTCATCACATTTATTAAACAATCAATATATGTTAGAGCAAATTAAAAGCTTGCTGGGCCTGGGGCCAAGGGTGAATTATAAGGAACTCGTTGAAAATGGTGCGATTATTCTTGATGTCCGTACTAAAGGAGAGTTCAAGACTGGTTGTATCCAAGGCTCGCTGAACATGCCGGTGGAGAGTTTGCGCGGAAGTCTGTCAAGGCTTAGCAAGGATAAAACCATCATCACCTGTTGCGCATCCGGAATGCGCAGTGGTTCTGCCAAACGAATTTTAAAATCAAATGGTTTTAAAGAAGTTCACAATGGTGGAGGTTGGATGAGCCTGCAGTATAAAATCAGGTGACACTAAACAGATACAACAATAGCTCTTCTATCGAAGGGCTATTGTTGTTTATACGCGCAGCAAATCTGTATCGGGAGGTGGATTACCCAGTATCCTGCCCATAGATACCATTTGTCCTTTGTGATGAAATTCATGTGTAATCACATGAGTAAACAAAATCAATGGCGTAGAAGAGACTTCCCCCTTCTTATCGAGGACATGGATGATGGGGCTATTCACATCATCTCCATAAGTTTTAATAAACTCATCCATGTACTGATCAATGTTTTTAAACTCAATTTTCATTTGATCAATTGAGCTGACCTTCTCAGATTGAAGATAGGGCAATGCCCGCTGCAAGGCAAAGTTAGCAATCCAATGCAGGTAGCAGTTTATAATGTGGGCTTGGGTATTTCTTATGCTCCCCATTCCAAAATGGACAACTTCTTTAGTATAGTCCGCCACAGGAATGGATTCAAAAAAATCAAAAAGCACTCCTCTTGCTTCCTTTACCTTTTCATATTGTTGGTTGAATATATTCATGATCACTTAAAAAATGGACATACCTGTTTTGGTTGTAAACTGCTCCAGGAATAGCATACCTAATGTTGAATTTCCTTTTTGATTGAGTTGCGGACTCCACACGGCTATACTAAAGTGTTTGGGGTAAATGGCAGCAATGCCACCACCAACACCGCTCTTGCCGGGCAACCCTACTTCATAGGCAAATTCGCCTGACTCATCATAAAACCCACAGGAGAGCATGAGGGCGTTCATGCGTTTTATCTGGCTTTTTGAAAGAAGAGGTTTTTTCTGATGAGTAAGTTCCCCCTGATTGGCAAATAAGAGAAAGGCCTTGGCCAACTCCTCGCAAGTCATGTCGATGGCACATTGATGAAAATAGAAATCCAATACTTCATCCACGTCATTGTGAATATTGCCATACGACTTCATCATGTTTGCGAGAGCGGCATTGAGGTAGCCATGTTTCTTTTCAGAAGCAGCCACTTTGTTATTGTAAGTAATCAAATCCGTGTCTACCAATTGATTGATGTAATGAAGGAATTCTTCTTTTGGGTTTTTGCACAGACTCAAAATAATGTCGGCAACAACCAAGGCACCAGCATTGATGAACGGATTTCGGGGAATGCCATTTTCATACTCTAGCTGAACGATTGAGTTAAATGGATCACCGGAAGGTTCTACACCTATTCTCTTCCAGATGGCTTCCCCTATCTTTGGGAAGATGAAGGAGAGGGATAAAACCTTGGATATACTTTGAATAGAAAACTTTTCTTTAGAGTCGCCAATCGAATAGTGAAGTCCGTCTGTCTTAAGTAACGTGACGCCAAATTTGTCAGGGTTTACTTTCGCAAGCTCAGGAATGTAAGCAGCGACCTTACCTACAGACTGCTTTTTTTTTAGATCAGCATAAATCTCTTGAATAACGGAAGAATAGTCCATTGAGGGTGATGTAGTTTATTCAATTTAACGGAAATTATGGAAAGCCAACCTCTTTCAACGGGTTTGGAATGAAATCAAACTAAAACTTTGCCACTAATAATCTTTCCATGCAATTGTTGTACAGCAGAAACGTTAACTTACATTCTCCAATGCATTCAATTTGTTAAAAGATAATCCAGCTCCAACCAACGGTTTCCCCTCATTAGGCGTGATGACTACCAAGCGCAGCTTAAGTATTGCAGCAATCATCCTTTTTATTTTTAATTCTGTGTATGCTCAGGAATCCACCTCAAATTATTGCTCTATTTGCAAGGATCATACTCACTCTGAGGGAGCTCCATATCGCCTGGATTTTAAACATGAAGTTCCCTTTATCCTTTCTTCTGGCTTGATATTGGGGGCGGGAATTCTGGCGCCTGCGCTCAACAATACCCAACCGTTTACCGTGGAAGAGTTGGCTACATTGAACGTCAACAGCATCAATGCGTTCGACAGGAGATCGGTCAACAACTATTCCCCGGTAGATGCCAAAACCAGTGACTATATTCGTACTGGTGTCACTATTCTTCCGATATTACTTTTATCAGAGCATCATACCAAAGAAGATATTACCGCATTACTCACTATGGGTGTGGAGGTAATGACCATTACCTATGGAGTAACGAGCACGGTTAAAAATTTGGTGAACCGAACACGACCTAATGTATACAATGCATTGGCACCATTAGAGGAAAGGACAAGTGCGCGATCTAGGCGATCATTTTTTTCGGGACATACCAGTCATACAGCAGCAGCAGCTTTTTATATGGCAAAGGTCATATCGGATTATCATCCCAACATGAACAAGGGAACCAAAGTAGCCTTGTGGGCTGTATCTGGTTATATCCCCGCGCTTACAGGATACTTGAGGGTTAAATCGGGAAAACATTTTCCAACAGATGTAATGGCTGGATATGCTTTTGGAGCGTTTACTGGCTGGCTAATTCCTCATCTTCACAAAGTGAAAAAAGAAGGTCCACTCAGCAAGCTTGATGTGCAAGTGTACCCGGGTGTCAACGGTATGCAGTTTAGTCTCAAGTTGGGATTATAATTGGCAACGAACTCACTAGGCATTGTTTGACCAAACTATTAATTTGACCACTCAACTAATGGTAAGTATATGCAAAGGCTGATTTTATTTTTTCTGATTTCAACTTCGGTAGCTGGATTCGCGCAAATTAATAAAACTGAAAAAAAGATAGTGAGTGCCGTAGATGCACATCATCAGGAAGCGCTGAAATTATTGGAAGAGGTTGTAAACATCAACAGCGGGTCAATGAATTTTGAAGGTGTAAAAAAAGTGGGGATGGTTTTCAAGGCTAAATTGGATGCGATTGGGTTTGAGACAAAATGGGTAGATGGAAAAGCCTGGGGTCGATCAGGTCATTTGGTAGCAGAACACAAAGGAAAAGGAAAGACACTATTGCTGATAGGGCACCTCGACACCGTCTTTGAGTTGACCAGTCCTTTTCAAAAATTTAAAATGATCAATGACTCTACGATGAGTGGCCCGGGAGTGGGGGACATGAAAGGTGGTGATGTGGTCATTGTGCAAGCCATGCAGGCCTTGAAAGATGCCGGTGTACTTAAAGACATGAATATTATTATAGTGATGACGGGTGATGAAGAGTTAAGCGGAAGACCGCTGGATCTGGCAAGAAAAGATTTGATTGAAGCGGCCAAAGCCGCTGACATTGCTTTAGGTTTTGAAGACGGTGATGGAAATCCTAAGACCGCGGTTGTGGCCAGAAGAAGCTCTTCTGGATGGGAGCTGAAAGTAGAAGGTGTGCCAGCACACTCCTCTCAGGTATTTACAAAAGATATTGGGGCCGGAGCCATTTATGAAGCAGCAAGAATCATTAATGGTTTTTATGAAGCGCTGTCCAGTGAAGAAAACCTCACTTTTAATCCAGGAATGATTTTGGGAGGTACAAGCGTAGAGCATGACAAAGAAATGGATGGTGGATCGGCATATGGCAAAAGCAATATTGTGGCCAAGTACACAGTAGTGACTGGTGACATACGCGCCATCTCACCAGAGCAGCTGAAAAAAACCCAAGATGTGATGCGAGCAATTGTTGTGAAACACCGACCGCAAACGAAAGCGGAAATTAGTTTTGGTGAAGGTTACCCTCCGCTGGCTCCTGTAAAAGGGAATTATGATCTATTAAGTCACTTCAATAAAGTGAGTAATGATCTTGGTTTTGGAAGTGTTACAGCTGTGAACCCTCGCGATGCAGGGGCTGCAGATATTTCTTTTACCGCTCCTTACGTTGAAATGGCCATTGACGGACTTGGTCCAGGTAGTGCCGGAGGACATACGGTCAATGAAACAGCCGATCCTAGATCCATTGCCATGCAAGCAAAAAGAACAGCGGTATTGATGTACCGATTGACTCAGGAAAAAATTAAAACTGATCAGAAGAAGTAAGTGATCAATCCGATGCTATGTTTTACTTTTTAAAAATAAAATAAACAGCAGCAATCAGAAGTACGAAGCCTACCAGGTGATTCCACTTTAAGGTTTCTGTTTTAAAAAAAACCACTGAGAAGGCTACGAATACTACAAGTGTAATTACTTCTTGAATAACTTTTAATTCAACCAGGGAAAAAGGACCTCCATTACCTTTGAAGCCCATCCGATTGGCAGGTACCTGCAATAGGTATTCGAAAAAGGCAATTCCCCAACTGATTACAACAATGGAAAGAAGTGGCAGGCTTTCGCTCCACTTCATTTCTTTAAACTTCAAATGCCCATACCAGGCAAAAGTCATAAATGTATTGGACAGTATAAGAAGCCCAATTGTATACAATGATTTCATGTGTATGGGTACTGCAGTATTCCGGAAATTAACACACGGACACCGATGTCGATTATTACTTCACCAATTTCTTATACCTGATCCTGTGTGGCTGGTCATCACCCAATCGCTTCTTCTTGTTCTCTTCATACTCACTGAAGGTACCTTCAAACCAATACACTTGTGAGTTGCCCTCAAAGGCAAGGATGTGCGTACACACCCTGTCAAGGAACCAGCGGTCGTGACTGATGATAACAGCGCAGCCAGCAAAATTTTCCAACGCTTCTTCCAAAGCACGAAGTGTATTTACATCCAAATCGTTGGTAGGCTCATCCAAAAGCAAAAGGTTACCACCTTGCTTCAATGCAATGGCCAGGTGCGCACGGTTGCGCATACCTCCCGAGAGTTCTTTTACTTTTTTCTGTTGATCGTTTCCACCAAAGTTGAACTTGCTCACATAAGCGCGTGAGTTGATTTCCTTACCTCCAATGGTAATTAATTCATTGCCTCCGGTAATGGCTTGCCACACGGTATCTTCCGGCTTTAGGTCATCGTGCTCTTGATCTACATAGGCAATTTGTACTGTTTCTCCCACACTGAAAGTGCCTGCATCCGGCTTTTCAGCTCCGGTAATCAACTTAAACAAGGTGGTTTTACCCGCACCGTTGGGACCAATAATTCCAACAATGCCAGCAGGAGGCAGAGAAAAAGTAAGATTTTCATACAGGAGCTTGTCTCCGTATGCTTTCGATACACCATTGGCTTCGATTACCTTATTGCCCAACCGTGGACCTGGAGGAATAAAGAGCTCCAGCTTATCCTCTTTCTCTTTTGTTTCCTGACTTAACAGTTTTTCATAGGCACTCAAGCGAGCTTTTCCTTTGGCTTGTCTTCCTTTAGGCCCCATGCGTACCCATTCCAACTCACGCTCAAGTGTTTTTTGTCTTTTGGATTCTGTTTTCTCTTCCTGAGCTAATCTTTTTGACTTTTGATCCAGCCAGGATGAATAATTACCTTTCCACGGAATGCCTTCACCACGGTCCAATTCCAGAATCCAGCCAGCTACATTATCTAAAAAGTAACGATCGTGAGTTACGGCAATGATGGTTCCTTTATACTGTCTTAAATGTTCTTCCAGCCAATGCACCGATTCGGCATCCAGGTGGTTGGTAGGCTCATCCAATAGCAATACATCTGGTTCTTTTAGCAACAGGCGGCACAATGCCACCCTTCTCTTTTCACCTCCTGATAAGTGTTCTACTTTGGCATCGGGTGGTGGGCAGCGGAGGGCATCCATGGCCCGCTCAAGCTTATGATCAAGTTCCCAGGCATCCAGCGCATCAATTTTTTCCTGCACCTCGCCCTGGCGATTAATGAGCTTCTCCATTGCATCAGGGTCTTCCATTACCGCTGGATCAGCAAACTTGTTATTGATCTCTTCAAATTCTTTTAAAAGGTCCACTGTTTCTTTCACGCCCTCCTCCACAATCTGTTTCACCGTTTTGGATTTATCCAGTTGAGGTTCCTGCTCTAAAAGACCCACAGAATAACTGAGGTCTGAAACCACTTCGCCCTGAAACTCTTTGTCAATTCCGGCTATGATCCTTAGCAAAGACGACTTACCGGATCCATTTAAACCGAGCACACCAATTTTGGCACCGTAGAAGAAGGAGAGGTAAATGTTTTTTAATACTTGCTTATTGGGGGGGTAAATTTTGTTCACCCCGGTCATTGAAAAGATAATTTTTTCGTCAGCCATTCCGATATAACTTTTTGGAGGCGCTAATATGATCATTTTGGGGCAACACGTGAAGTCTGAGGCTATAAATGTTTGTTTTGGTAGGAAAGGAGGGCTTTTTGCTTGTTGGTGTAAATCTGAGACCAATTTGTTTTGCCATAAAGGCAGGAAGTTCATTAAGTATTCTAATTATGTTTTTTTTAAAAATATTATCGGTGATTAATGTCAGGTTCAGCCTTACAATCCTGCTGTTTAAGGCAGGATTGGTCATATAATAAATTTTTGTCAAAGTGGAATGTTTATTGATTGAAGCAATTTAGACGACTGCTATTGTTCCTTAATGGTTAAATTCTATTTTTGCGAAAAATTAAAGGAGGGAATACTATGTATTGGACACTTGAATTAGCTTCTTATTTAGAGGATGCGCCTTGGCCAGCCACCAAAGATGAATTGATTGATTTTTCAATCCGCTCAGGTGCGCCTCTTGAAGTGGTAGAAAATTTGCAGGAATTGGAAGATGATGGGCAACCTTATGAAAGCATTGAGGAAATTTGGCCTGATTACCCTACCAAAGAAGATTTCTTCTTTAATGAGGATGAATATTGATGCTTATTTTAATACAATAAAAAAAGGCTGACCATGGGTTAGCCTTTTTTATTTCTATTGCTCATCAGAGCTTCCGCTATGATCAGATCTTCAGCCGTGGTAATCTTCAGGTTTTCATAGCTGCCCTCAAACAAAGAGATTAAATGGCCACTGCGCTCCGCCACACTGGCATCATCCGTAAGGCTTGTATCTTCCTTCATTTGATAAGCCTTCTTGATTAGATTGACTTCAAAGGTTTGGGGCGTCTGTATTATCCTGAATCTGGAGCGGTCCATCGCTTTGGTATTATCCTGATCAGTCATTCTGATCGATTCCTTCAACCTTACTGCAGCAACAGCCGACTGATGTACTGCAGCCAAACGGAAAGAAGCACCAATAATATCTTCACTCACCAGGGGTCTTACCCCATCATGTATGGCTACCAATCCGTCACCTGTTATCAGCTCCAATCCTTTTTTTACAGACTGGAAACGTGTTTCCCCCCCGGTTTGAAGTAAAATAGGTTGGGTGAAGTGAAACTGCTCACAAATGGAATTCCAGATGGGGAAATCATCCTCTGGTAAAACCAGAATGATGTTGATGTCGGGTGAATACCGATAAAAAGCTTCAATGGTATGCAAAAGAACTGGCTTGCCATGCAATGCTAAAAATTGTTTAGGCAGCTTACTCTTTATTCTGGTGCCTTTGCCTCCGGCCACTATTAGTGCATACTCCTTATGACTCACACTTGTTATTTTAAAAGAATCAAGTTAAACAAAAAAGCCCCAGAAATTTCTGGAGCTTTTCGATGATTTTATATAATGGATTAGATAATCAGCATTGCATCACCATAGGTGAGGAACTTGTATTTTTCCTTTTTGGCTACCTGATAAGCGTTCATCACATGATCGTATCCACCAAAGGCTGCTGCCATCATTAATAAAGTGGACTCAGGCATATGAAAGTTGGTAATCATAGCGCTACAAATTTTAAACTCATAAGGTGGGAAGATAAACTTATCCGTCCAGCCTTCACGCTCTTTCAGTCTGTTGCCAGCTGAAACCGATGATTCCAACGCGCGCATAGTAGTGGTGCCAACAGCACAAACACGTTTTTTGGCATCAAGGGCTTTGTTCACCATTTCAACGCATTCCTTACCTACTATAAAGTTTTCAGAATCCATTTTGTGCTTGGTAAGATCTTCTACATCTACCTGGCGGAAAGTACCCAGGCCAATGTGCAGGGTAATGAAGCTCATGTCTACTCCTTTGATCTGCAAGCGCTTCAACAATTGCTTGGTAAAGTGCATACCTGCAGTCGGAGCAGAAACAGCACCTTTATTTTTGGCGTAAATGGTTTGAAAACGTTCCTTATCCGCGGGTTCAATTTTACGCTTGATGTATTTGGGTAATGGTGTTTCTCCTAAAGACTCTACAATCTTGCTGAATGAATCTGAATCGCCATCAAACAAAAACCGGATGGTACGACCGCGTGATGTGGTGTTGTCGATAACCTCGGCTACCAGGTCGCCATCACCAAAATAGAGTTTATTGCCCACCCTGATTTTACGGGCTGGATCAACCAGAACATCCCATAGGTGCATTTCTGCATTTAACTCACGCAAAAGAAAAACTTCAATTTTTGCGCCAGTCTTTTCCTTTCTGCCGTATAAGCGGGCAGGGAATACCATGGTGTCGTTACCCACTAACAGATCACCTTCTTCAAAGTAATCAACAATGTCTTTAAACATTTTGTGTTCAATCTCTCCGGTATTTCGGTTCAACACCAGCAGGCGTGACTCGTCCCTGTTTTCAGCAGGATGTGAAGAGATTAGATTATTGGGAAGATCAAACTTAAATTTGGATAACTTCATGGTTTTATATCAAACCCATGTGAGGGCATTTAAATCAAGGTTGCAAAAATAAGGATTTGTTTTAATTAATGGCTTTTGTAACCCAATTTCAATCCAAACGTCTTTAGAGTACTTATGCTTACTGTCAGACTGATCTTAGAGAGCTTCCGTTTTGCGCTAAAAGCGCTGAAAGTCAATTTATTGCGCACCACGCTATCCCTTTTAGGGGTGACGGTGGGCATTTTTGCCATTATTGCCGTGTTTACCATTGTCGACTCACTAGAGCGCAACATAAAAGACAGCTTCTCTTTTCTGGGTTCGGGTGTTATTTACGTTGAAAAATGGCCTTTTCCAGGGAGTGATGGTGGCGAAGAGTATAAATGGTGGGATTATTGGAGCAGACCCAATGCTTCTTACAACGAATTCAAGTTTCTGCAGACCAACCTTCAAAATCATGATGGCCTCACCATTTTTGCTGCACGAGGCAATGCAGTAATCCGACACGGAAGCAGCAGCATAGGACAAATAGGTCTCAGGGGTATCAGTGATGGCTACGAAGATGTTTTTGATATCAATGTAGAACAGGGTCGCTATTTTACCTATGATGAAATAGAAGGGGGAAGAACGGTAGCCATTCTAGGATATGAGGTAGCTAAGGCGCTGTTTCCAAATGGAAGAGACCCAATAGGGGAGACAATTAAAATAAGAAACGGCAAATACGTTATAGTCGGTGTTCAGAAACGTGAAGGGCAGAGTTTTTTAGGAACACCCAGTAGTGATTATGGCTGTCTAATTCCCTACAATTCGTTTAGAAGGCTTTATCAAACAGGCACTGGTATATGGAATGAAACTTCATCCAGAATAGGAGTGAAAGGAAGAGAGTCAGACATCGGCCTGGTAGAATTGGAAAATGAACTAAGAGGGCAGTTGCGTAATAGACGAGGTTTACGCCCTTTGGACAAGGATAATTTTGCGCTTAACAGACCGGAGGCACTGGCTAATGTGATCAGTGGACTTTTTGACGTGGTAGGTGTTGCCGGTTGGATCATAGGAGGATTCTCTATTCTGGTGGGTGGTTTCGGGATTGCCAACATCATGTTCGTTTCGGTAAAGGAAAGAACCAGCATTATAGGTTTGCAAAAAAGCCTTGGATCCAAGAACTACTTTATACTTTTTCAATTTCTTTTTGAAGCCATTTTCCTGAGCTTAATTGGAGGAATTACGGGCATAGTATTGGTCTATTTGCTAACATTTGCGCCTTTTGGTAGCCTGGATGTTATACTGAGTTTTAAAAATATTGTGTTGGGTCTGGGTGTATCTTGTGCCATAGGGGTAATCTCAGGTATTGTGCCTGCCGCCATGGCGGCCAGACTTGATCCGGTAGAAGCCATTAGGGCATAAAAAAAGGCCGTCAGGATAAATTGACGGCCTTTTTATTTATTTAAAAATCCTATTTCTCTTCCACCTCAGCGATTGCTGGTGTTACTCCTGCTATCTTTTCCTTGATTTTCTTCTCCAGCTCTTCCATAAGTTCAGGATTATCTTCAATCAGTTGCTTTACAGTATCTCTGCCTTGTCCCAATTTATTTCCTTCGTAAGAGAACCATGAACCTGACTTTTGAATCACGTTCAACTCCGATCCGATGTCGATGATTTCACCTGCTTTGGAGATACCACGGCCATACATGATGTCAAATTCAACCACTTTGAAAGGAGGTGCTACTTTGTTCTTCACCACTTTCACTCTTACACGGTTACCTGTGATGTTATCCGCTGCTTCTTTGATCTGTCCAATTCTGCGTATGTCCAGCCTTACAGAAGCATAAAATTTCAGGGCATTACCTCCTGTTGTTGTTTCAGGGTTGCCAAACATCACACCGATTTTCTCGCGCAGCTGATTAATGAAAACACAAGCACAACCCGTTTTGCTGATAGTACCTGTTAGTTTTCGCAATGCCTGCGACATCAAGCGCGCCTGCAAACCCATTTTACTGTCTCCCATTTCTCCTTCCAATTCTCCTTTAGGAACCAGGGCGGCTACTGAGTCAATAACAATAATATCAATTGCGCCTGATCGTATCAGATGCTCGGTAATTTCAAGTGCCTGCTCGCCATTATCCGGTTGAGATATCAAAAGATTTTCGGTATCGATACCTAATTTTTCTGCGTAGGTTTTATCAAAAGCGTGCTCTGCATCGATAAAAGCGGCCAAGCCACCCTTCTTTTGTGCCTCGGCAATGCAGTGCATGGTCAATGTTGTTTTACCAGAAGATTCCGGTCCGTAAATTTCAGTGACACGTCCTCTGGGAATACCACCAATACCTAGTGCAAGGTCTAGTCCCAGCGACCCGGTGGAAATTGCCGGTATATCTAAAACCTTTCCCTCACTTAGCTTCATCACGGCACCCTTACCATAGGTTTTCTCCAGTTTGTCGATGGTAAGTTGTAGTGCCTTCAATTTTTCCTTGTTGTCGCTCATAGCATCCTGCTGTTATATGTGTTTAAAAATTTCAAGTAAGGGTTGAAATTACTATTTCAGTGCTTATTCACCAAGATAGGATAATGGATGGAGTAAGTTGAATTTCCTTTGGATCACTGTTTTTTTAAGTTGGAATTAATTAACCGTTAACGATTAACGGATAAGTCCTTTAATTTGCACTTTAATCAAAGTGCGAAAATTTCTATTCATATTATTTTTTATTGAAGCCGGTTTTGCAGCCAATGCCCAACTGGACAATACCGTTTTTGAAGATCGGCAGGCCATTGCTGAGCAGGATTCTTCCAAACTCTTTCTTGGCGTTAATTTCCTCGGTTTTTCCAGGAACAACGAATATTTTGACACCATCATTGAAGGGTACACCTTATTGGGTTATCAACTCAATCCTTACCTCAGCTATCAGCTTGGAAAAAATGTAAGATTGGATGGAGGTGTATACCTTCAGCAGGACTTCGGAAATCGTGATTTTTCAACTATAGTTCCTACCCTCACATTAAAAGTAACCAAGGGGCCCATTGATCTCCTTTTTGGGAACATTGAGAGCAGCCTGAATCATCGCCTCATTGAGCCGCTTTATGATTTTGAACGTGTGCTCAACAATAGATTAGAAACAGGCATCCAGGTGCGATCCATTACCGACCAATTATTTTTTGACGTTTGGCTGGACTGGCAAAATATGATCTACAACAATGATGCAGAGCAAGAGCAATTTGTGGCAGGTGTTTCGTTAAATAAAAGAGTGCTCAATCAATTCGTTCAAGTGTCCCTTCCTTTTCAGCTTCTGGCAAGCCATCGTGGGGGACAGATCAACGTAAACCCACCTCCACTTGAAACACTGATAAATACCTCAGTGGGTATTGAGCTGAAGCGACAAACTAGCGGCTGGATGAAAGACTGGAAAGTAAGCGGGCACCAGTTGTATTACAATAACATGAGTTCTGCTAACGAACGACCTTATAAAGATGGATCTGGATATTATGCCAATGGCAGCATTGCCACTACTTTTGGATTGGAGGTGATGGCCAGTTACTGGCAAGCGCATGAGTTCATTTCTATTCAGGGTGGAAAGATTTATCCTTCTGTTTCTGAATTTGACTATCGGGTTCAACAAGAAAACATGCGATTGCTCGTTCTTAGATTGCTTTACAACAAGGAAATCTCAAACGGACTTTATGCAACATTGCGATTTGAACCTCACTATGATTTTGAATTCGAGTCGTTTCAATATGCGTACGGGTTTTACCTCCAGTTCAGAGATCGGTTTTTCTTATCCCAACGGAAGTAGATGAAAAAAATAGCGCTCTCACTGCTTCTGGTGTTATTGGTTCTCGTAGGTTATTACTGGTCGTTGATCGTTTATGGTATCAATCAGGGCCTGGGGCAGATGAATATCATCTGGAATGCGCGACCCATTGAGGAGGTATTACGCGATCCATTGTTTCCTGACTCACTGAAAAGTAAACTGCATATCATCGATGAGATCAAAGCATTTGCCATCGATTCGTTGGGGTTAAAAGATTCGGAAAACTACAAGACCGTTTTTGATCAGAAGGGAGAGGAGCTGATGTGGGTGGTTACTGCCAGTGCGCCTTATCAGCTCACACCAAAAACATGGAATTTTCCTGTGTTGGGCACTGTGCCCTACAAAGGTTTTTTTAGTAAGGAAAAAGCAATGGATGAAGTAAGTCGATTGCAAAAAGAAGGTTGGGATGTAGGTTTAAGAAACCCTGGTGGTTGGTCTACATTGGGTTGGTTTACCGATCCTATCCTCAGCGGCATGTTGGAACGAAACGAGGGAGACTTGGCCAGCCTCATAATTCACGAAATGGTGCATGCAACTATTTTTATTAAAGATAGCATTGACTTTAATGAGAACCTGGCAACTTTCATCGGAGATTCTGCTGCCTATGAGTTTATCGCAGCGAAGTATGGAAAAGAATCAGAAGAGTATATCACTTATCTGCACGAAGTAATAGATCATCAAAAGTACAGCAACCACATTTTGCGTGGGAGTATGGTTTTGGATAGCTTATACAATACATGGAAAGAGGAGGACACAGATCAGATCAAAAAGAAGAAGAAAGAAATGCTGATCAAGAATATTGTAAGCAATATGGATACGCTCACCCTGCACAAGTACAAAATACCCACCAAACGATTTGAAGAGCGACTTCCCAACAACGATTACTTTTTAGCATACCGCAGATACCAATCCAAACAAATTGATTTTAAGTTTGAATTGGAAGGAAAATACAATGGAGATCTGCGTGCGATGATTAAAGATTATAAAAAGCGTTTTCCGTTTCTGTAATGAGGTTAAAGGGATTAAGGAATTGTTAAGATCATAACCTTCCCTTTCAATTCGCTTAATTTCTGGCTACTTTTGTAAGCGAAAATTAAATACTTCTCTATGGCTAATAAGCCATTACACAAGGTGCTCGTTGTTGATGACGAAGAACCTATTTTAGAACTGCTCAAGTATAACCTCGAAAAGGGAGGCTATGAGGTGCGTACCGCCAGCGATGGTGTAGAAGCAGTGGAGGTAGCTAAGAAATTCATTCCTGACCTGGTTTTGCTGGACATCATGATGCCCAAAATGGATGGCGTAGAAGCTTGCCGTATCCTTCGCAATACACCTGAGTTGCAGAGTACATTTATTGTTTTTCTTACAGCCAGATCAGAGGAGTACTCTGAAGTGGCAGGGTTTGACGTGGGAGCAGACGACTACATCAGTAAACCCATAAAACCCAGGGCGTTGATGAGTAGAATAGCGGCCTTGTTTCGCAGGGAGTCCAAAAAGAAAGGCTCGTCTTCACAGATCAGGATGGGTGACCTCCTGATCGATCGTACCAGCTACACTGTTAAAGTTAAAGACAAGGAAATCAGCCTCCCCAAGAAAGAGTTTGAGCTTCTTTTCTTTCTGGCACAGAGCCCCAACAAGGTATTTAGCCGCGATGATTTGTTGCAAAACATATGGGGCACAGATGTGTATGTACTGGCACGAACTGTCGATGTGCACATCAGGAAAGTGCGTGAAAAGATAGGAGATGACTATATTACCACCGTAAAAGGAGTGGGATACAAGTTTCACCTAAATTAAGCATCCGTGTATAGCGCCAGGGTTTTGGCATTGCTGCTAGCAGCCTCTATCAGTATCGTAACGGCACTTTTTCTTTCCTTGGTCAATGACGTGGCCGTCAAAGCCATCATCGTTGCGGGTATCATCAGCTTTTCGGTTTCTTATATTTTGATTTTTGTGGTGCTCGAATACCTCATCTTCGGAGAAATCAACAAGATTTATAAGATGATGGATAAACTGCAAAAGGTTGAACTGGGAGAGTTCGCTATCAAAAAAACCAATCATCTCAATCCGCTCAAAAAAATCAATGAAGAGATCCACACCTTCGCGGCATTGAAGCAAAAGGAAATAGACGAACTCAAAAAACTGGAAACCTTTCGAAAGGAGTTTGTGGCCGATGTCTCCCACGAATTGAAAACACCCATCTTCGCAGCTCAGGGTTTTGTACATACCCTTTTGGATGGCGCTGTGAACGACAAAAATGTGCGCACCAAATTTCTAAAAAAGGCGGCCAAGAGCCTGGATGGTCTTGATGCCCTGGTGCAGGATTTACTAACGCTTTCGCAGATTGAAACAGGCGACATCAAAATGAAATTTGAAAACATAGACCTGTACAATTTGTGCCTCGAGGCAATCGATCAGTTCGAACAACGGGCTAAAGCCAAGGGCATTGAAATTCAAGTGGCCAAACCTGAGAAAATGATAATTGTCCATGCCGATTGGTTGCGTATCACACAGGTCATTACCAACCTGGTATCTAATGCCCTTAAGTATAGCAACGAAAACGGTCAGGTGACCATCCGTTTCGAAGTAGGTAAGAAGTCGGTGACCACTTTTGTAACCGACAATGGAGAGGGGATACCCAAAGCCCACCTGGATCGAATTTTTGAGCGTTTTTACCGGGTAGATAAAAGCCGAAGCAGAGAAAGAGGTGGTACCGGACTTGGACTTGCCATTGTTAAACACATATTGGAAGGGCACAAGAGCAAAGCAGAAGTACAAAGCGTGCCCGGGCATGGATCTACATTTAGTTTCAAACTTCCCTTGGCAAAATTGGATTCAAGGTCGACTGAATCAAGCGCATAGTGTAAATTTGCGGCTTGAAATTAGCAATACCCAAATTTGAGCAACTGGTACTTTTTGAAAATGAAGATTATATCCTCATTAACAAGCCACCATTCATTGCTACCCTTGAGGACAGGAATGACCCTGTCAATCTATTGAAATTGGCCCGGGAGGTAGAGCCCAATGCCCAAATGTGCCATCGGTTGGATAAGGACACCTCCGGGGTATTGGCCATTGCCAAAAATCAGGATGCCTACCGCCATTTGAGTATACAGTTCGAACAAAGAGAAGTAAAGAAAATTTATCATGCTGTTGTAGATGGCATTGCCAGTTTTGAAGAGAAGGAGGTGGTCAAATCGATTTTAAAGCTCAGCGATGGCACGGTAAAAATTGATGGAACCGGAAAAAGCGCACAAACCTGGTTCAATACCTTGCAAACATTCAAAAACCACACCCTGGTGCATTGCCGCCCCGTCACTGGCCGGATGCACCAGATCAGGATTCACCTGGCGTGGCTTAAGTTTCCGATTTGTGGTGATGCAACTTATGGGGGCAAGCCATTTTATCTTTCCTCGGTAAAAAGAGGGTATAACCTGAAGAAGAATTCTGAAGAAGAACCCTTTATGAAAAGGATGGCCCTACACGCCCAATCGCTAACTTTTTTGGGGTTGAAAGACGAAAAAATTGAGGTGGAGGCACCTTACCCCAAGGATTTTGGGGCTCTTTTGAAGCAATTGTCTCAGAATCTCCGGTAAAAAGAAAGGCCTGCTTGGAAATTTAGGTAATTGGGTCTACTTTTGTGTCCCTTTTTGGAGGGGTATATAGGTTTAAAAACAGAATAATTAAAGGGATCAAAAGTGGATCATAACAGTTATAAAACAACTAATCCTACTAAAGCGACAGCAGAAAAGGGCTGGGTATTGGTAGATGCAAAAAATCAGGTGCTTGGACGTGTAGCCAGTCAGGTTGCCAAAGTACTTAGAGGAAAAAATAAACCATCTTTTTCACCACACGTAGATACCGGTGACCACGTTATCGTGATCAACGCAGAAAAGGTGAGAATGACTGGAAAGAAATGGGATGACAGGGTATTGCTTACCCACTCAGGTTATCCTGGAGGTCAGAGCGAAAAAACGCCTGCTATGATCCGCGAAAAACACCCTGAAAGATTAGTAGAGCATGCTGTAAAAGGAATGCTGCCTAAAAACCGAATGGGAAGTGAAGTTTATAGAAGTCTGCACGTATACGTAGGCGATAAGCACCCACACGAAGCACAACAACCCAAAGAATTAAAGTTCTGATAAATGGATATTACCAATAAAACTGGAAGAAGGAAAACCGCTATCGCCCGCGTTTATTTACAGCCCGGCAACGGAACCATTACCGTTAACGACCGCGAGCTGACTGATTATTTCAAATCTGAGATTCACCAAACCACTGTAAAACAGCCTTTTGCAATATTAAAGCTGGACAACCAATACGATGTGAGCATCAATGTTGAAGGTGGTGGAATCAAAGGGCAAGCTGAAGCCATCCGTATGGGTATTACTCGTGCGCTGGTTGAAGTTAACGGTGAGAACAAACCAGCACTGAAAAAAGAAGGACTTACAACTAGAGATTCACGTATGGTGGAGAGGAAGAAGTACGGTAAGAGAAAGGCGAGAAAGAAATTCCAATTCAGCAAACGTTAAAAGAAGCACATGGCTAATAAATTAACTACTCAAGAATTAATGGAGGCGGGTGTTCACTTCGGACACCTTACCCGCAAGTGGAACCCCAAAATGGCCGAGTATATTTTCATGGAAAATAACGGCATCCATCTTATCGACTTGAACAAGACGATGAAATGTTTGGATGAGGCCACTTATGCGTTGAAGAATGTGGTGCGCTCCGGACGTAAAATCATGTTCGTGGCTACCAAAAAGCAGGCTAAAGATATCGTGAAGGCGCAAGCTGAAAGATTGAACATGCCTTTCGTAACAGAGCGTTGGTTGGGCGGTATGCTTACCAACTTTGCTACGATCAGAAAGTCATTGAAGAAATTGGCGCAGATCGACAAGATGTTGAAAGACGAAACTTTCGAGAACCTGGCCAAGCGTGAGCGTTTGATGATCAGCCGTGAGAAGGCGAAATTAGAAAAATTGCTGGGCGGTATCACCGACCTTAACCGTCTTCCTTCAGCCTTGTTTGTGGTGGATGTAAAGCGTGAGCACATCGCAGTAGCAGAAGCTCAAAAATTGAATATCCCCGTATTTGCTATGGTGGATACCAATTCAGACCCTACTGATATTGACTTCCCTATTCCTGCCAATGATGATGCTTTCAAATCGATCTCAATCATCCTGGAGCACGTAGGCAAAGCGATTGAGGAAGGTTTGATGGAGCGCAAGAAGGACAAGGATGATGCAAACATGAAGAAAGAGGAGGAGGAAAAGAAGAAAGTAGACGAGACCGTAGAGGAAACGAAATAATATAAGGGAGGCTTTCCGGTTGATTCCGGGCCGAACATTTCAATGCTAAACATCGGTCCCAAGCCGATGTTTAGTTTTTTAAAGCAACGAGTAACAATTAAATAATTTCAAAGATGGCAATTACTGCACAAGATGTAAATAAGCTGCGTACCATGACCGGTGCGGGAATGATGGATTGTAAAAAGGCACTTACTGAAGCCGATGGCGACTTCGAAAAGGCAATAGAGATTTTGAGAAAGAAAGGCCAGAAAGTTTCTGCCTCCCGCTCGGACAGAGATGCCAAGGAAGGATCTGTGTTCATCAAAACATCAAATGACAACAAGGAGGCTGTGTTGATCGCCCTGAATTGTGAGACTGATTTTGTAGCGAAAAATGAGGAGTTCCAGACTTTGGGAGACGCCATTGCCATAGTAGCATTCGAAAAGAAGCCCGCCAATGTAGAAGCGTTGATGGCCGAAAAACTGGGAAACCTCACCGTGCTGGAGAAAATCACAGAACTGGTAGGCAAGATCGGAGAAAAGATAGAGGTGAGTGAGTACGTTCGCATGACAGGCGAAGCAGTTGTTCCGTATATCCACGTTGGATCTAAATTGGGTGTGTTGGTATCATTGAAAGGTGTGAATGGTAAAGATGTTACTGAAGCAGGTAAAGATGTGGGCATGCAGATCGCGGCCATGAATCCTGTAGCGGTGGACGAGACTACTGTTGATAAGACCATCATCGAAAAGGAATTGGAAATTGCTAAAGCACAAATCATTGCAGAAGGAAAGCCTGAAAACATGGTGGAGAAAATCGCGGAAGGTAAACTGAAGCGTTTCTACAAAGACAATACACTGGTGCATCAGGCGTTCGTAAAAGACAACAGCAAAACGGTAGCACAATACCTTGATGGTGTTACCAAAGGACTTACTGTAGCTGAATTCAAGCGCGTTACAATTGGTTAATAAATAACTTAAGTTGGTTATAAAAAAAGGGAGCTCAGCTCCCTTTTTTTATGCCTTTCTAATGGTATTATTAGAGAAAAGTGAACATTGCCTTTGACTTCGAATTTACCTACAACTATATTCACTTAGCGAATATTTGGAAGAAGGTTCTAAGTTCACCAACTGGTTTAATTTTTATGTTCACTTATTTGACATTGTTCAGTTTGTTGCTTTTGGTGCTATTGATTGTCGTGGTATATATGATAAAGTACAAAAGGAACTATCTAAGGAAAGCAGCACAAAATAGAGAACTTCTTTTACTGAAAATTGAGCTTGGTAATGCACTAAACTTACAGCGAAAATCCTTTGAACGAGATTGGGAACTCTACTCAAAAACTCTTCATGATGAAGTTGGAAACAGTTTGGCAGTATTAAAATTAATGGTCGATGCACTTAGTCGTAATCGCTATGAAAGTGATTTTGACTTATTGGTGTCTATGAAAACTGAGCTTGATAGAAGCCTCTATATTGTGAGAAACATCACCAAAGATGTCTTTCCTCATAGCCTCAGGAATCAGGGCATTGGTTTTGCAATAAAAGAGCTTTGTGATCGGTTAAGTAATCCAAAGTTGACTAGGATAAACTATCATGAGTCAGGTACACCTGTAAGGTTGCACCAAGATCACGAATTAGTTTTGTATAGGGCTGTCCAGGAGCTTATAGGGAATGAACTAAAACATTCCAATCCATGGTTTATTAACGTTAAATTGCAATGGAGTGAAATTGATCTCATTATTGAAGTTGCTGGGAACGGATCATCCAGCTCATGCATGAAGGAGGCTAGTGGGGGCATGGGATTAAAATCTATCAGAAGTAGCTTAAAAGCCATAGACGCTAGTTTTTTTCTGGATCGAGAAAAAATTGGTTTTAAAGCAGAAATTGTACACCCAATATATAATGGAGCCTATCAGGATTTGCATAGCTGACGATCACAAGCTTTTTCGTAAGCTTACCATTGCCTATCTGAGATCGGTTGATAGAATTGATTACAGGGTATTGGAGGCGGAAAATGGAAAAGAGCTATTGAGGAAAATGAGATCCCACCCAGTGGATGTAGTATTACTCGATATTAGTATGCCTTTAATGGGTGGTGAAGAAGCTGCCGCTATTCTTATAAAACGTTATCCTCGGATTAAAATCGTTATGCTAACTATTGATGATTCGCCTGCAAAAGTTCTGGAATTGATGAACTTGGGTGTTCATGGATATTTACTAAAAGACTGTGAGCCCGAAGAAGTAGTAAAGGCAGTCAAGGCAGTTGTAGATCGTGATTTCTATAAAAATGAGGTTGCTGAACGTGCATTAAACCATGCTGAAATAGTATCAGGTAAAAAGAACGGTGCCGAAAGATTATTGGGAGAACTTACAAAAAGGGAAAAAGAAATTCTCCAGCACATTTGCGATGAATGTACAACCAAAGAAATTGGTGCGCGCCTATGTATTAGTGAGAAGACTGTAGAAAACCATCGTATAAATATGTTGCAGAAGTTAAGCGCAAAAAATACAGTTGGTTTGGTGAAATATGCATATGAGAATGGGCTTGTACCGCCAAACTGAATATGCTCTCTGTTATTGGTTCTAATTCATTATAGGGGATTTCCCCTAATTTTAGTCAGGTCATCTTTAGGCCAGTAAAGCCTCTAAAATTATAACTCTCTTTCTTACAGAAAGTTACGGCTTCAAAAATATACTCCTCTTTATTAAATGCACCCAGAATCTCACCTGTGCGGTTCTTCGCATAAAAACAAGAAATTTTTCTATCCAAATTGATGGCGTAGCAGCCAAGACGTAGCCGTATAGCAATATGCATGACGAATGATATTGTTATGCCCGCTTGGATTAATAAATAAGTGCACTAAAAACATGAATTTAAAATGAGAAGTCATTTACTCGCGATTCTTCTTGCTGCGGGCAGCTTACAATCATTTGCTCAGGATATACCTGTCGATATGTACACGGGCACACCCTCCATTTACATCCCGTTACTCTCTATTTCGGATCACGATCTATCGGAAAATGTAGGTATATCCTACAATGCCAGTGGTATCAAATTAATTGAGCAAAAAGGTAAGGTTGGGCTTGGTTGGAACCTTCATGCCGGTGGTTCGATAAGCAGAGTTGTCCGTGGCCTACCTGATGATTTTGCGGGCGCTGGATCAGATACTCGGAAAGGCTGGATGCGTGGAACCTTTGCTGATGATATGGAAACTTTTTCGGACGAGGCTGATTTAGTCGGGGGAACCCCGTGCACAGACGAGGCATCTGCCAACACCGCTCTTGCAAGCTACAATTACAACGTGGATACAGAGCCTGATGTTTTTTATTATCAGGCAGGAGGCGTATCGGGGTCCTTCGTTTTTGACAATGATTGGACCATCAGACTAGTTCCATACCGTGATGTAAAAATTGAATACACAACAATTTCCGGAGTGATTACTTCTTTTACTATTACTGTGAACGATGGTACTAAGTATTTTTTTGATGTTCAAGTTGAAGCCACTCAATATGCTATAAAGTCTCCTGGAATTACGGATGTGCAATTCCAAAAAAGGGAATTTGAACAATTTGATTCGGTAGGTAATGGAGCGCCTGTAATCTATAATTCTGAATGGAGGCTTTCCAAAAAACAATCTCCATCGGGTGCTCAAATATCCTATCAATACTGGTCCGAGGAGTATACTTCAGAAAACGAAGTAATAGTGGGCATAAGAAATTATAACAACTCATCAATTGAAAGGAAAGTTATTTACAAAATGATTACTGAGGGAAACAGATATTATTTGAGTAATATACTTTCTCCCTCTACAGGAGGAATTTCATTATCCGGAGGTGAAACATTAACTAATATCGCTTTATGGGACTCCCGAAAAAATTATACACCGGTAAAATCCATTTCATTCACGTATCAAACATTTGGTACCCTTACGCCAAATATTAACCGCTGGTTTTTAAAGTCGATACAAGAGACAGCTGGTTGCGATATCATGCCACCTTACCAATTCACCTATATTGGTGTGGACTACGTTAATGGCCTGTGCAACTTACCTGATATTTACTCCGATAGTAAGGACTTTTGGGGTTACTACAATGGCCGTGTTAATGCATCCTCATTTCCAAAACTTTATGTTTACCCGTCCGAGACTTCAGCTGAGCAAGTGCGCATATGGTCAAAACCAAATCATATCGGTGCTGAGTACATTCTTGATGGGGCTGACCGCAATATGGATGCGGCTAATGCTCAAATAGGTTCACTGGAGACTATTAGGTACCCAACTGGTGGTTCTGCCACACTTGCCTATGAGGCCAACGAATTCTATGACCCCGCAGCCAATCAGACTTACAAAGGTGGGGGACTTAGAGTAAAGTCCACTACCATTTTTGACGGGGTCAACCCTGAAAGTATAGTTGTAAAAACTTACTCTTATAAAGATGCCTCCAATGTTTCCTCGGGAAGACTTATCAACAGGCCAGTGTTTCATATTCCAACATATGAATACAGGGATCCGGAATCTGCTCTAACAAAATCCTATGCAAGTCTCTCTTCAAATCCTGCTAATATGTACGAGCATCTTTTGGTACGAAGCGCAGATGATTTAAGCCAAAGTTATTATGATCAGGCAGTGGGTTATCAACGTGGTGTCATTTCAATGGAAGGTGCTGGATCTGTGGAATACCAATTTGCTCTACCTGCTACTTACGGAGCTTCACCGTCAGGAGAGTGGAGTGCAACCGTAAATAAATTCGTCCGTCCATCCTCTTGCCCTGAGATGGGTGTGGCAAGTAGCGGAGGCACATGGCGCTATCCGTACACCATAAATCCAAATTTCAGTCATGGAAGGGGACAGTTGATAAAAAAAATAGAGTGGAATGAAGCAGGCACTAAGAAAGTGAACGAAATCATAAATAGTTATCAGTATATTTTTAAATCGGGTTCAGCCTCGGACAAAGTTTATGGAATTACTTATGATCATTATCCCAATAGCCCTTACCAAACATACTTCTATGGTAAGTATTCCCTTCTTACGGATGTAGAGGTTGTAGTGCTAAGTGATACGATAATCACCTATGATCTGAATGATCAAAACAAATTCTCTATCACCTCCTCCGATTATTTCTTTGAAAGCACATACCACAAATTACTTACTCGCTCAAGGTCTACAGCTGCTGATGGAACCATCATCACTAGAAAAATAAAGTACCCTCTTGATTTTGGCAGTATTCCAGGGAATTCAGATAACTATCTGAAAAGGATCAAAGATTTGCAGGATAATTTCAGAAACGGCACACCCATTGAGCAAGTCACCCTGCAGCAAAAACCTGGGGAACCCGAAAAAGTGGTGGGAGCAGCTTTGGTGAAATTTTCAGATTTTGGAGTAGCAGGTAAAGTATTGCCCGAGCAAAGCTTGTCCCTAAAAATAGACCAAGGAGTAACTAATTTCAGTTATTCAGGACAGACCTTGGAAGGACCTACTTATGTTCTGAGCTTCGATAGCAGGTACAGGGTAGATAACACCTTTCTCGCTTTTGACAATTACAATCTCCCCATGACTTCTGTGAGTAGGAATCGTGTACTGACAAGTACACATTGGGGATTTGGGAAAACCGTACCTATCGTTCAGGCAGTGAACACCAGAGCCAGTGAGTTTGTCTTTTCGAACTTTGAAACTGACGCTACTGAAAATGCTACTGGCAATGAATTTCAATTGAGTGGCAATATTTATGGCCGGGGTAGAACTGGTGACCGTGCGATACATCCAAGTGTGGTGCTCACGAAGACATTGCAAAAGGCTGAAGTTTCAAACTATGTATTATCCTTTTGGCTAAAGAAGCAGTCTTCATCAGTAACAGTGCAAGTTCAGCTTAAAAATGCATCAACCTCAGCGGTGATCTCTACCAATTCTATCGTAGCTGATCCGGCTGGGGCTGAGTTTCAGCATTTTCAAAAGAAAATTTCAATGAGCGGGGTTCCGTCCACGTTTATTGTTGAAGTGAAGGGACTTGGCTTTGGGGGAGGTTACACTTCGGCTCCAGAACTTTTGCCGGTAATTGACGATGTCTCATTTTATCCTGAGGGTGCTGACCTAACTACATATACCTACTCTTTCCCTTTTGGTCCCAATTCAGTTACTAGTGCAACCCAAATAACAACCTTCATAACATATGACTCTTTAGGGCGGCAAAAGTATTTATGGGATCAGGACAAAAACCTTATTCAAAAGAACACTTATAAATACACCCTTAATCCTGCTAACCAACTTACTTCCTCCATCAGCGGACCTTCAAGTGTATATGATCTTATCCCCGAATCCTTTACAGCGACAGAAAGCTGCATTGATGGAGTTACTTATGAGTGGAGGGTTGACACTGGAACATGGCAGGAGGTAGGATTAAAATTTACCCCCACATTTTCTTCCTCTCAAACCGGACAGCACGATGTACACCTTAGATTGAGTCATCCAGTATTTGGAACAGTCACTTATACCAAATCTATAGAAGTTTTGTTGTCACCGTTTTCAGTCACAGCCTGCGAAAAAGGAGCCAAAACCTTCAATTGCAGTGGTACTGTTGTAGAAACCTATTCATGTGCATCTATCCCGGGATCTGGATCTTCTTCCGAAACAATTTATAAAATCACTGGCTACAGTGTTAGCGGTACGGAAACGATCAGTTCCTATCTATGGGAAAAGCAGATTGACAATCAGTTTGACTGGACAACGGTCGGAACCACTGAGAGTGTCACAGTATCAGCTTTGATTGAGGGTCAACCTAAAAGTTATAGAATGAGATGCACAGTAACGACAAATACTGGAAGAATAGGATATGCCTATCCTCAGGAAGTTTACTCTCCAATTCCATGCAATTAGTCTGCATCATGATAAAATTAACATTAGAGAATACTATGACATTAGCCAAATACCTAAGCATATTCTGTTTTTGTTTATTTTCAGCTCTTTCCAGCATTGCTCAACCGCCTCCGCCAGATGATGGAGGAGGTGGTGGAGGGGGTGGAGGTTCAATAGGGATATCCGGAGCCGGAACAGTATGTTATAATAAAAACTATACTTTCTATGCTACAGGTTCCCCCTCATCCTACAGTTGGACGATTTCAGGAGGATATATTACAGGTTCAACCACAAGTTCAAGTGTAGTAGCAAGGTTTACCCAGGCCGGTGGCTCCGGAACGATAATTCTGAATGGATCTGCCACCAAAGTTGTCTCTGTGCTATGGGATTTGGCAGCTGGGTATATAGGTGGAGTACAAACTATATGTTATGGAGAAACTGCTGCTGTACTGTATAATTCCACATCACCATCTGGTGGGTCTGGCTCAGGCAACTTTTGGTATCAATGGCAACAATACAATGGATCATGGGTGGATATTTCAGGAGCGCATGGTCTTTCTTATGCACCAGGGACGCTCTATTCCACAACCCAATATAGACGAAAAGTAATCGATGATGCGTGCCAAACTGAAGGCTATTCAAATACGATAACTGTGACAGTTAACGGTTACATGAGTGTCCCCTCATCTTCCGGGGGTGCACAATGTGGAGCAGGGAATATATATATGACCGCTGCTTATGGAAGTAACGCCAATACAATACAGTGGTGGAATGCCAGCAGCGGTGGATCACTTTTGGCAACAAGCACAAGCTATACCACACCTTATATTAGCACAACTACCACATATTATATCAATAGCTACAATACGTCTACAGGTTGTGCAAGTTCACGCATTCCGGTCAACGCAACTATCTATACCATTCCTTCTGTGCCTTCTACTGTCAATGACAATACATGTTATAACCAAACTGCAGTGCTTACGGCTATTCCGGGTGCAAATGGTAATGACATTCTGTGGTACACCGCTTCATCTGGTGGATCTGCTATATATCAAGGTGCCACATTTACCACTCCGGCTCTTACTGCAACCACCAACTATTACGCTGCCACTTTAAATACGAGCAATGGATGTGTAAGTAGCTCCAGAACATTGGCTGTTGCTACTGTAGACCCTACGCCTTCTGCGGCAACAGGTAGCGATGTATATGTGTGCGGGCCAGGGTACATTACCCTGAATGCCAGCTATGGTTCGCATGCCTACACAGTGAGATGGTACACAACTCCTACGGGAGGCACACCTTTCAAAGAAGGCATGAGTCATACTACTACTGGAATCGTAACGACTTCGATTACCTACTACGTAACAGGTTATAATACAATTACAGGATGTGAAAGTCTCACCCGAACAGCAATTAGTGGCTATGTAAATCCTGTTCCATCTTCACCTACACCTACAAATAGCGGCCGATGCGCAGAAGGTACAGTAACCTTAGGAGGCACACCTGGCGCCAATGGAAATACTTTGAGATGGTATACGTCCAGTTCTGGCGGATCCATGTTACAAACAGGAACAAGCTATACTATCCCGACATTGACCACCACTACCACTTATTATATTAGCTCCTATAACTCTACAACTGGTTGTGAAAGTCCACCTCCATATATTGCAGTGACCGCAACCATAAATCCTTACCCGGGCTCGCCATCTGCTAAAGCAAACAATGTAATTTTTGGTTCGGGAACCACACAGATCACTGCTATACCTGAAGGGGGAGATGAAGTGAAATGGTACGATGTGCCTACAGGAGGTAGTCCATCTTATACTGGGGCAACCCTAACTACTCCACTTTTATCATCAACCAGGACCTACTATCTGGCCACAAGAAACAGCACAACTACTTGTGAAAGTCCACAGCGAACACCAGTCAATGCAACAGTATTGAATTATGTGGCCCCAAGTTCTATTACCAGTGAGAATGTGCGCGTATCAGGAATTACTGAAGATGAACAGATTTACACCCTTACACCAACGGAAAAAAACGCCAGCATAACCTACGTTGATGGACTGCATCGTAAAAAACAACAGGTGGCAATTGCTTCCAGCCCCGGTGGTTATGATGTAGTAGCTTTTAATGAATACGATGCCCTCGGCAGACAGTCTGCATCTTATCTGCCCTACGTGGCCTCAACGACCAATGGCTCCTTTCAGTCAGCAGCAAAAACCAATCAACTTTCGTTTTACGCTACCGCTGGTGATAAAATAGCCAATGACACCGCTCCCTTTGCTACACTTGAATTTGAGGATGCACCTTCAGGAAGAGTGCTGAAGAAAGGGAATATAGGTGCAGACTGGCAGATAGGTACCAACCATGAACAAAAATTCAGTTATAGTTTCAATGTCTCCAGCGACAACGTACGCAAGTTCAGTAGTGACGGATCAAGTACTGGCCACTACACTGCCAATGAACTCCGGAAGGTAGAAACTACCGATGAAAATGGAAATAAGGTGATCACTTTCACGGATGCACTGGGAAGAGCAGTGTTGAAGAGGGTACAATTGGATGACATGCAGGAGGGTACAATGGTTGATTACCTCGAAACGTATACGATCTATGACGACTTTGGTCGGGTAAAGTATACACTCTCACCCAAAGCGGTGGCTGCATTTGCCGCAAACAGTTGGACCTTTAGCCAGTCCGTCATTGATGAGTTTGGTTACGAATACAAATACGATAGTCTTGGACGTGTGATAGAAAAGAAAGTGCCCGGCTCTGCGTGGGTATATTATGGCTACGATGACCTGGACAGGCTCGTGCTCATGCAAGATGGAATATTGCGGGGTACAAATCAGTGGATGTTTATCAAATACGATAAGAAGCACCGCGCAGTCATGCAGGGACTTTATACTGATGCGGTAAATGTCACCCGTTCCGCTATTCAATCCGTTCTGGATGGGCTATATACATCTACCAACGCAACCTATCCTGAAAATGCATGGTATGAAAGCAGGGGTACAGCATTAGAAAACTATACCAATAATAGTTTTCCTAAAACCAACCAGAATGCCAGCGCCCTTAGCATTCTGTCAGTGAATTATTACGATGATCATGACTTTGACAACTCAGGTACAGACGATTATAGTTACGTAAGCCAGGGGCTTGCTGGTGAAGGAATACCCGCCAGTGCCTATGGAAGACCCACCGGGTCTAAAAGAAAAATATTGAACACCTCTACGTGGTTATACACCTATGTATTTTATGACAAGTATGGAAGGCCGATACAGGTAAGAAGTGATAACCATGTGACTTTAGGTGAGGCCGATTTATTAACTCGCCTTTATGATTTTGAAGGAAAAGTTTTGAAAGAAGTTTCAAGCCGACCTCAAAAAGCGCTGACCTGGAAAAACCTGGTGAATGTTGGCACTATTATAGACGGAATTAAGAGAACGGCAACTACCAATGGATGGAACGGAGGTGCCTCCTCTGTGCAGGAAATACCCGCTGGTACCAATGGATGGATAGAAGCTACGGTATCAGAAACCAATACCAACCGTATGATTGGTTTGTCAGATATTGATAGTAACCAAAATTATAATACCCTTGATTATGCTTTTTACCTCAATGGAACATCACTTAAAGTTTATGAAAACGGGGCAAGTAAGTTTACGGTGTCAGGGGCTTTGACTACCGGCACAAAACTTAAAATTGAACGTACGGGAACTACCGTCAAATATTATCGCAATGGTTTGCTGGTATATACTTCTTTGACACCTTCTTCCACCAAATTGATGGCAGATATGTCTCTTAACACTGCCGGTGCCACGCTCTCCCAAATTCGCTTATCAGTTGCGCAGGGTACCCTTTCCATAGTTAAAAGTTATACCTACGATGCCAAGGGCAGAGCGACAGAAATTAAACAAAACATCAACTCCACTGGAGACCAGGTTGTGGCCAAGTATGTTTACAACGAGCTGGGTCAGCTGGTAGATAAGCAACTTCATGACACGGGTGGCAATAATTTCTTGCAAAGCGTGGACTACCGTTACAACATCCGCGGATGGTTGCAATCCATCAACAATGCCCAATTGACTAATGACGGAAGCATCAATGACGATATGGGAGATTTCTTTGGCATGGAAATGTTGTACAACAATGTAGAAACTGGACTGAACAATAGCGCCTACTACAATGGAAATATCAGTGCCATCAAGTGGAAAGGGGCTGGGGATGGATCAGGTGCTGAAGAGCAGCGTAGCTACAAATATATTTACGATAAAAGTGACCGCCTCAAAGACGCTGCATTCCAGATGCGGGGAACTTCCTCCTGGGACAAGCATGCCAACATGTTTAACGAAGCCATGACCTACGATGTAAATGGCAACATGATGTCTTTGAAACGCCACGATGATTTGAAGGGATTTAGTGGCCTGAATGCCACTCATACTGCAACTTTGATCGACAACCTCACTTATACTTATGCCACCGGCAACAAGCTAAGCAAAGTGGAAGATGCTACTTCCGATGTGAAAGGGTTTAGCAATGGCAGCACAGCCACCACAGAGTATGAGTACGATACCAACGGCAACGTAACCAAAGACCTTAACAAGAACATCAACAGCATTGCTTATAATATTCTGGGCAAGCCTTCCGTGATCACGTTTAGCGGAACCCCCGCCAAAACCATCACCTACACCTACGATGCGGCCGGCACCAAGTTGAAGATGGCATACTATGATGGAACAACAACCACTACTACAGATTATGTGGATGGATTTGTGTATACCAACAACGCACTGAATTTCTTTAGCTCGCCTGAGGGGCGTGTGGTAAAAAATGGAAGCAATTATGAATATCAGTACGCCATCACCGATCACCAGGGCAATACCCGCGTGATGTTCACCTCGGCAGATCCGGTGGCGCAACCGCATACGGCCACTTTTGAAACAGGCACACAAACTACAGAGCAGGCCAACTTCCAAAACTATCCCACAGGGGGCAACCGAAGTTCCCTGGGGTTGTTTGATCACACCGATGCAGGCACTACCTATACCTATTCGCAACTGCTTCACGGAGGCAATGGGTCTCAGGTAGGATTGGCCAAAAGTTTTAAAGTCTTTCCTGGTGACAAAGTGAAAATTGAAGCCTATGCCAAATACTGGAATGAGACCAGCACCACAAGCAACCTCTCGGGGTTTGCGGCAGCACTGGCGGGCGCTTTTGGCGTGAGCAGCGGATCAACAGGGGAGGCCTTAAAAGCCTATACCGGGCTGAACAATTATGGAGGTGTGGTGGCTGCAGGTGGGGGCAGCGGATCTACCAGCTCACCAAAAGCATTTGTGAATATTCTTATTTTCGACAAAGATTATAAGTTTTTGGATATTGCTTTTCAGCAAATCAGCACCAATGCCGAGCAGGTGGGCGCGAGCCCGGTAGTGGATCACGAATACCTGATGAGCGAATACGATATAAAAGAAGCAGGCTATGCTTATATTTACGTGAGCAACGAAAATGCCACACAGGTGGATGTATACTTTGACGATATCACCATGACCTATACGCCCAACCGGGTGATTCAGAGCAGTGAATATTATCCGTTTGGTTTGCAGACCGCCAACTCATGGACAAGAGAAAGCAGCAAGAACGATTATTTGTACAATGCAGGCTCGGAGTTGAATGCTGCCTCCGGTTGGTACGAGATGTTTTACAGAGGCTATGATCCAGCACTAGGCAGGATGCTGCAGGTGGATCCGATGGCAAGCAGCTTTACCTCGGTTTCTCCTTACAACTATAGCTTCAACGATCCGGTGTTCTTCAACGACCCAAGCGGAGCGAGCCCCAACAATGGGATACCAATACCAACCAGCAGTGCCGAAGGACCTTCAAGCGGTGGAGGGGGTAAAAGTTTCTTCAGTTTGGGTGGGAAGATCGGTCTTGGTTCTGGTGGTCACTGGGCGGATGGAATTAACTACAGCGACTGGATGGGTGTTGGCGGAAGTCAGATTTATAGAGATGGAATTGCCATGGGGCTAACGGATTGGGGGGGATATTTATATAGAATAAATGGTGATGGAAGTAAAGATAATAGAGAAAGATATGAGGAAAGAGCAGGCGTTGGCGGATTTTGGAAAGATGAACAATTTACCGACTATTTCTTTGAGGGAGGTAAGCTCTGGTCATCTCCTGGGGTTAAATCAACTTTTGTTCAACAAACGCAAGGTGGGCCTGGGGATCCTGGGCTTGATTGGCAAGGTGGATGGGAAGCCCTTGTAAGAATGATTGTTCCTTTTGGAAGTGATATTTATCCAGTAGAAGAAGGAGACCCGAGTAAGAGAGTTATTGAAGGAACTGTGCCGAATTTGCCAATAGGCCCAACATCATTGGGGAACCTTAGGAATTTGGGCGCAGGACTTCGAGCGTTATTTAAGAATGGTGTCAGTGGTAATTCGATAATTAATATTAGAAGCACCTTACTCAATAATGGATTCACTCAAACTATAACTAATAATGGAAGTGGTTATTTGTTTACTAATAGCTTAGGTGAACAAGTTAGAATTATGTCAAGAGCGGGAACTTGGGATGTTAGAATTATGAACCAGTTCGGTAATTATTTAGATGAACTTGGTAACATAGCAGCTCCTTCTAAGACTCATGGAATTATTGTTTTCCCAAAATGATGGAAGAGTTTTTGAAGTTCAAAAATGAATTGAGTAGATATAAGTTTTTGCAGGAATGCATTCTCACAAGCATAAACTTTTCAAACCAATTGACGGATGTTGAACTGTCTTTCAATTATATCTATGATAAGGACGGGAAATTGCGTTCTGATTTAGACAGAAATCAAATAGTCACAATTAAGTTAGGATTGGTTCAAGTTTTTAAAATCGAAGGAAATCTAAACTATCATCAGCTATCAAATCCAGAGATGATTAATTGGGGATTGAATGAAATATCTATCATAAAAGTTTTGGATAACTCCACACTGCTAAAGGAACATATTAGTCTAAGTGCAAAGTTGTTTCACCTTGAGGTTCTTTGGGAGACAAATAGACGGATTGATATTATTTTCAATTCGATGAAGATTTATGAGAGCCCCCTAACTAGCGCAAGCGTCTCCCCCTAACTAGCGCAAGCGTCTCGCTTGTGCTCTTTTAAATCAAAAAGTTGTAATGCCAATTTCATTTTTACTGGGCATCTGCCCAAGCCCATGCAATTATTGCCGGTCATTGCCTAATTTGGGTTAATGAGCAGGAAGTATAAGTTTTCAGATAACGACAAATTGTACTTCATCAGCTTTGCGGTAGTGGGATGGGTTGATGTCTTTATTAGAAAAGAATACAAGGATATTTTACTGGAAAGCTGGAGGTATTGCCAAAAAGAAAAGGCCTTGGAAATCTATGCCTGGTGCGTTATGAGTAGTCATGTCCATATGATTATAGGCAGCCGGGGAAAACCGCTGGAAAAAATTGTTGGTGAAATGAAAAGCTATACTTCACGGATGCTTCGAAAAGCCATTGAATCAAATTCCGGTGAGAGCAGAAAAGAATGGATGCTTGCGCTGATGCATCAAGTCGGTAGTGAGAATAGCAATAACAATGATTGGCAATTTTGGCAGCAACACAATCATCCGATCGAGCTGCTGACCGAGAAGATGTTCTACCAAAAGATGGAGTATATTCATAGAAACCCTGTTGAGGCTGGGTTTGTGGAAAACGAGGAGGATTACTGGTATAGTAGCGCGCGCGACTTCTACGATAGAAAGGGCTTGATTGAATTGAGCTATGTTGTTTAGAAGGGCACAAGCGAGACGCTTGCGCCAGTGAAGGGCGACTTCTACGATAGGAAAGGTTTGATTGAATTGAGCTATGTTGTTTAGAAGGGCACAAGCGAGACGCTTGCGCCAGTGAAAGGCGTGAAAAGGGGAGAGCAATGGAGGACGCTGCGGGGCATAAGAGACAGCAGATTGGGCGACCTTAAGTGTACGGGGTGTTCCGTATTTCCACAAGCCTTTGCTTTACCGTAGCCTGCCACCTGGCTGCTAGCGGGGTGCACATAGGGGAATTCCCCTATTGTGCTTCATTTTTGAGCCTTGTACTTTAGTGGTGTGAGGTTTGCCAATGCTATAAAAATTGCGGTTAAGCGGAAAGTGACAGGATGCCCTGCAAACTGCATGGCGATTGCTGTTTTCCTCTGCATATCCTTATCCTCCAAAGCGCAAACTACCGATGAAGGTGTTTTGGATAGCCTTGCCATCAAAAAAGAACGACAATTGGATTCACTCCAGCTGAAGCTGAATGGAGGCTTAAAAAATGCGGAGAAATTGTCAAATCTGGGGCAGGTAAGCGACACTTTGAATCCAGGCTTATCCCTTAACAATATAAAGCTGGACTCAATCCGGCAAAAACTATCCTTCAAAATAGATAGTCTCAATAATCTTGGCCTACCCACGGCAAAATACACCAGGTTACTTGACAGTCTGCAGCACACCGGACCATTTCAAGTAACAAACAAGGTCGAACAGAAGCTTTCAGGCCTTCAACAAAAAATCACAACGCCTGGGGAAAAGGGAGTAGCAGCCGTTAACGATAAGTTGGCGCTCATGCACAGTGAAGGAGGAAGTGCTGCCAACGTTCCTGGGCAGTTGAGTGTACCGGGCGTTGGCGCTGCCGAAGTATCTGCTGTAGGCATTCCCTCTGGCGCCAACCTTGGTTTGGAGGGTCAGCTGGGGAGCGCTAACCTCAATCCAATTGAAGGATTAGGGAATTTGCAAGACCCCCTCCAAGACATAGGCACACTTCCTCAACAGCATTTGGAAACGCTTACTTCCGTGAATGAGTTAGGCGAAGTAAAGGAGTCATTAGGCAAGGTTGGGGAGGTATCTGGTCAGGTACAAGGCTACAAAGACGATATAAAAAATGTGAAGGCAGGCAATCTGGAGGAATTGGAAGAAGCACCAAAAGCGCTTGAAAATAGGATAATTCAAATGGACGAGGTTCAAGGTATTCAGAAAGAAATGGGTGGAGGAGATCAGATGATGGAAGTTCTGGAAAGTGGGAACGATCCGGAAGCCATGAAAAAACTCGCTGCTGAGGAAGTAAAGGAAAAAGCGATAGATCACTTTGCCGGGCAAAGCGAGCAGCTCAGCAATGCAATGCAACGGGTGTCAGGTGTAAAACAAAAATACAGCAGTGTCAAAAGCCTTAAAGACATTGAAAAACGTCCCCCCAATCCCATGAAGGGAAAACCTTTGGTGGAGCGTATCATTCCCGGGTTAGTATTGCAATTTCAATCGACCAATCATTTTCAGCTTGATTATAATCCTTCTGTCGGCTACCGTTTTGGAGGCAAGGTCAATGCCGGGCTGGGGTGGAACGAAAGAGTTTCGATCGGCAGTCATTTAAAAACATTTTCTCAGGAGCGCATATATGGCCCAAGGGTTTATGGCGAGGTGACCATAGGAAAAGGATTTATGATCCATTCCAGTGTTGAAAAGATGAACACCATGGTACCCCCTGTTGGTTCTGTAGGCAATCCCAATGAGGGCTCAAGGCAATGGGTTTGGAGTGCATTTGTCGGATTAAAAAAGGAATATAAGTTTATGAAAAAGGTGACGGGTAGTTTTCAATTCTTGTACAATCTATATGACGACCATGACAACAGCCCGTATGGCGACAGGATTGTAGTTCGTTCAGGATTTGAATTTCCTCAGAAGAAAAAGCGGAAATAGCACACACTTCCCTGGAGATAAGAAAGAAAAAGTACACGTCCAGGTTCGGTGAGTTTCTTCTCCGCAGCCTCTGTGAGAAAGGAAAGCAGTGGAGGACTCTGCGGAGAACGTGTAAAAGGTGGGGCTCTGTGAAAAAACTGATTTGCTTGTAGGGTGCCTGGCCCTGGGTGGAGACAAAAACTAGGATTATCAAATATGGATATTTTTGTTTAAAAAATGTGATTTTCCCTATTGGAGGTTTATCCTACATATTTTATATTGCATTATAGCAAATATCCTCAATCCTGTAGCCATACACCTATTTCAAAGTAGAATATTGAGACGGTATCATTAAATCATTAAATAATGAAGCGACTACTACTTATCTTATTGATCCTCACCGATGTAGCATGCTGGGGACAAGATACATCCACTAAATTTGGTAAAATCCCTATAGAGGATCTCCAAATGACAAGGTATGAATATGATACTTCAGCCATTGCAGTCGTACTTTTTGATAAGGGGCAGCTGCTTAAAAGAGATTCTAAGTTTTACAGACACCTTCGTATAAAAATACTTAGCACAGCTGGTACTGCTAAGGCCAATTTTATAATTCGTACTCCGGACAAAGGATTTATTTCAGGTTATACCTTCAATTTGGAAAACGGAGAGATCATAAAATCAAAACTTTCTAATGCGAATATCTACCGTGAAGAAATTGTTTCTGGAATAGTGGTTTATAAAATATTTTTCCCTGATGTAAAAGTTGGATCTGTTATCGATCTTGAATATTCGCATTTTGGTCCTCCGTTTGAATGGAGATTTCAAGATCAGATTCCAGTAATACATAGTGAGCTGTTACTTGAAGAGACTGATTTTCTGGTATTCAAAAAGACTTTTTATGGATTTATACCCGTCAAGGAAGAAAAGCAAGGCCTTTGGGTGGCCAATCATGTACCTCCTTTAAAGATTGAGCCTTTTATGAACTACTACGGAAATTATGTAACAAAATTTCAATTTGAGATTCAGGCCATTTCGATCCCAGGTGTGTTGCATAGAGAGTTTGCAACCAGTTGGGAAAAAGTGGGAGAACGGTTGATGGAATTCATTGATTTTGGTGGAGTTTTTAGAAATTCTGCTTTCTTAAATGACAAAGCAAAAGAATTGCGTCTAAGTGACCTTTCAGTTGAAGAAAAGGTGACAGCTGCCTTTGATTACATTAGGGATAATATAAAATGGAATGGTAATTATTCAGTTTTGGTAACTCGGGAATACATGAAGAATTATAGCAAGAACCATTCTGGAAACTCCGCAGAAGTCAATCTACTTTTGATTTCTCTTCTAAAGAAAGCTAACATAAATGCATACCCGGTAGTGTTAAGCACACGCAGTAATGGGCTTCTGAATCCAAGTAGCCCTTCTATTAGCATGCTTAACCATGTAATTGCACTGGTAAAGTATGAGAATACAACAACATTGCTAGACGCTACCTCTCCATACGTTAAGCCAGGAGTTCTCCCTGAACAATGCCTTAATTTATCTGCATGGGCTATTATTGATACTCAGGTGGGAGAATGGATAAACCTGAACCCTAATACAAGTAATATACAAACACAGTTCATCAAGATAGATTTGAATACGAATAAAGAGTTTGTAGCTGAGGTTACAAATGAATACTCGGGATTTGCTTATCTGAATTGGATTGAAAAATATGAAGGGGAAGGTAAAGATGACGGATACATTAACTACTTACAGCTTGATAAAAAAATTATTGGAATTGTTGACTATAATACCAAAAACATTGACAGAGAAAATTTGAAGGCTAAGGAAAGCATTTTATTAAATATGTCCCAGGCCAATAATATTCAGGATATTGGTCGCGAAGTTTTTGTTGATCCTTTTGTTTTGTGCGAGATTGAAAATCCCTTTAAAGCACCAGAAAGAAGCTATCCAATTGACTTTATTTATCCTAGACAACACACAGTTACTATTTTGATGAGTGTTCCAGAAGGGTATGAGATAGGAAGCTTACCAGAGCAACTAGTCATGTCAACCCCGGATGGTAATGGGAAGTTCACATACTTAATCCAGGCTATAAACAATGTAGTTACAATTCGTTGTGAAATTAGTATCGGTAGGATAATCTTCCATGAAACCGATTATAATATGTTAAAAAATTTCTATAGTGAAATTGTGAGAAAAACCAATCAACCCATTCAGATTAACAAAAAAACCTAAAGTATGAAGAGTTATCTTTTTATTTTATTACTGTTTGCATTTTCAGTTGTCGAGGCTAAAACAACCGCAATCATTGAAAAAGCAGATACTAAATTGACTATTAAAAGAGAAAACCAACTTACTATTAGCCAGTTTTTCAGAATTCAAGTATTAGCTAAGGAGGGATATGAACATAGTGTGTATAAGGATTACTATGATTCCTTTAGAAAAATTAGTAGCTTAAAATATACCATCTTTGATAGCCAGGGTAGAAAGGTGAAGACGCTTAGAAAATCAGATGCAATTGATCTTCTCCTAAATCCATCTTATGAGATCAATGATGCGAGGATAATTATTTTGGATCCAAAATATCAACAATATCCATTTACTGTTGAGATTGAAGTAGAGATAAATTATAGTAGTTTTCTTGCATTCCCAATTTGGATGCCACGCTATGCTCCAGATCTTGAAGTCAAGAATGCTATTATTTCTCTAGAATGTTTTAAAGGTTTCGAATTTAGGGCAAAAGAATATAATGGGGTGGGCAATCCGGTTGTTCAAGAATCTAATGAATATAATAGATATACATGGACTGTTGAAAACTTGCCGGCCAGTGTAAAACAGCTAAGTCATAAATCCTTTGCGGATGATCAGGCAAAGGTGTATCTGGCTCCTATCAACTTCAAACTAGATGGAGTGGATGGTAGTATGAAAACATGGTCTGATTTCGGTGAATGGTTTCTTAAACTAAATGAGGGCAGGAATCAACTTATGGCTGAAACCAAGGCCCACTTGGATTCGCTTAAAGTACAGGCATCCTCGACTGAAGAATTAGTCAAGATGGTTTATAAATTTATGCAAAGTAGAACCCGTTACATATCCATTCAGCTGGGTATTGGAGGCTTTCAGCCTATACCTACTGATAAAGTAGAGAAATCAGGTTACGGTGATTGTAAAGCACTGACTAATTACATGAAAGCTATGCTTGACTATCTTGGCATTTCTTCTAATTATATTTTGGCAAGAGCAGGGAGTGACGTTCCTGATGTTATAAAGGAATTTCCGAGTAATCAATTTAATCATGTATTTCTAGGAGTACCGATTTCTTCTGACACATTGCTATTGGAATGCACTAGTCAATTAGCACCACCTTCATACATTGGTACCTTTACAGATGATAGAAATGTTCTTTGGATAGAATCAGGCAAAAGTCAAATCATCAGAACTCCTGAGTATACACCCTTAGATAATGTAAAAAAAACTGACTGTACCGTTATTTTAAATGAATTGGGTGACGCAGAATTGGATATTTCTGTGACTCAGCGAGGTGTTTACTTTGATGAGTTGTTCAGTTATATGAGTATGGTTGCGAACCAACAAGAACTTTATAATATTGGAAAGTTTACCCACAAAGACTTAACTGTAAAATCATTCAATTATTACAAGTCAGAGTCGGAGAGAGAGCCTGTACTACATTTGAATTTCAATATAGAGGCCAAAAGTCTGGCGCAAAAGTTCAATGGAAAACTTGCAATGGCAACCAATATGTTAGAGTCTTTAGATCAATTGGTACAATTAGACATCGTGAATGAAAAAAGTGAGATAAGCAGGGGCTTCACTATAGTTGACCAAGTAGTGGTCATTATTCCTGAAAATCACCGAATAAGTTTTACTCCTGAGAACAGGATGATCAATTCAGAATTCGGATTAATTAACATCAATATCTCCTCGGATGGTGATAAAATATATATTAATCGAAAATTAGTAATGAAC
>DDTF01000002.1 GCA_002345965.1 Flammeovirgaceae bacterium UBA2371 | reverse complement strand
ATTGATCGTGATTTTAAAATTACTCCATATACTGCATGCGTTCTAATGTCTCACAACTATGAGTATGACCGGGATGTTTTAAAAAAATTGATTCAGTCCCCAGCACCTTACATAGGAATATTAGGCCCACGAAAACGCTTTGATAAAATGCGGGACGAGTTTGCAGAAGAAGGTATTTTATTAAAATCAGAAATTTTAAATAGAATTCACTCTCCCATCGGACTGGACATTGGCGCAGAAGCACCAGACGAAATTGCTGTTTCCATAATTGCCGAAATTCAATCCAAGTTTAGTTTTCGCTCCGGTGGATTTTTAAAATACAGAAATGGACCCATTCATCAGCGGGACCGTTTAAATGATCAGGTATTCAAACAAGTATACTTGGGCAACGAGCATCAGGAAAAACAAAATAACGGATAACTCCAGTATCTGTACATCAATTGAAGTCTTCTCCAGGAACGATACCTATACTTCTGCTCGCTGCCGGATCTTCATCCAGAATGGGGGAATCCAAACAACTTCTTCTCATTCGAGGTAAACCTTTGCTGCAACACATCCTTGAGATCACACTTACTGCAGGCACCGGAGAAGTAGTGGTAGTGCTAGGGGCCAATGAGGGAGCTCATAGAAGCCTGGTTGAAAGCACTAATGCACAAATCGTTTTTAACCCACATTGGGAATCGGGAATAGGCTCATCCATTAAAGCAGGATTGAATTACATCAACAAACATCTTGCGAATTCTTCAGCCATCATCATTTCGGTGTGTGATCAACCTTATCTCACTTCATCGCATTTTAAAACTCTTGTTAATATCTATTTAACAAGCCATAAGAAGATTGTAGCCTCATCATACAAAAACATATTGGGTGTCCCCGCGCTTTTCGATCAGGCTTTGTTTGAAGTCCTGGCCAAGATTGATGATAGTGATGGCGCTAAAAGTGTCATAAAAAAACATGCTGATGATGTCGTGGGTGTACCCTTTCCCTTTGGAGACATCGATTTGGATACAAGAGAGGATTATGATACATTCAATCAATAATCAATTACAGATGAAAAAACTGTTGTTTAGTATTTTCCTGACTGGACTTACCTATTTCACCTATGCCCAGTCTCAAACACAAGATGATGACTATACACGTTACGAATTACTGGATCCTGCTTCTCAAAGTTTTAGAATCTTGTATGAGGTAACCGCCACTAAACCAGGATCATTGTACTATTATAATGCCCTGCGAAAGGGAAGTGAGCATAAAGTGGACTCCGTCAAAGACATGCGTACCGGCAAAAAACTGGAATGGACGATAGTTAGCGGAGCTGATGCTAAAAAAGCAGGCTATGCCGAAGCTGATGAAACGGGTGAGTATTTGCAAGTGCAATTGGCGAGAGCAATTGCCAACAATTCTGAATACAGGATCTTAATTGATAAGACCTATCAGGACACCAATAGCTACTTTACTGAAAATAACAATATCGTCTTTGAACGGTCCTTGGGCATCAAACGAAATTCTATTGTTCTTCCTCATGGATATGAAATAGTGAAATGCAATTATCCCGTGCAGGTAAGCATGGAGAATGATGGAAGAATAAAAGCCAGCTATATCAATGCCGGACCTGCAGCCGTTCCTCTTCGTATAGAAGGACGTAAACTACCAGGCACTGTTAATCTAAAAGTAGAAAGAAAAGATTATGTGTATAAGTCTGGAGAAGGCAGAGACAAGTCCAAAGCCAGGTTAAATTATGAAGTACCGGAACGAGCTCATCAAACCAGAGAAATCGTTTACTTCTTACAACAACCCGAAACTCACTCATTCAGACTTTATCATGACTATACGGAAACAAGAGTGGGAACCAAAAATTATTTAAATGTAGTAAGGGCAGGAAGCAAAGCCTCTAACCCTTCTGCTATCAACCTGGACACTGGTCAGCCCCTGAAAGTTGAAACGCTTAAGGGTAGTCAGCAACTTGCTGAAAAAGGAATTAAGCTGGAAGAAGAAGTAAAACCTGAAACGGAAGTGATCGTCATTTGGTACGATGCGGTGCAACCCGGGCAATCTACCCGGCTTCGCATCGAAGAAACCTACACTGATCCCAATCGATACCTCATGCACGGAGATGAATTTGTATGGGACAGGTCTTTTGGCCGACCGCATAATACGGTGATCCTTCCTGCTGGCTGGTTCTTAACTGCTAATGCGATTCCCGCAACTATCAATACCACTGAAGATGGTAAGATCAGTTTATATTACATGAATTACGCTCCGGATGAAATAGATGTATTTATTAAGGGAAGAAAAAGATAAAATAACCCTCTACCTGTCAATCACCATGAAAGCCTTTCACACAATTATCACTGCATTTTTTCTATTCACATTTTTACTTATTTCTTCTTGCAAAGAGGATGAGCCGCTATTAAGTCGGTTAGAATTATTAACACAAAAGCCATGGAAACTTAAAACCGTAGCGGTTATTGGTCTTCCTGCCACCCCAGTTGAATCTACACAGGCTGACGACACCTACACTTTTAGTGCGGACGGTGGCTACATCTTTGATGAAGGGGGGTCGAAAGGAGATGCGTCAGATCCACAAACGATTACGGGGTCATGGGAGTTTGCGGAAAATGAAACCGTTATCAAGTTAAACTACGGAGGAATAACGTTTAATCAAGAAATCATTGAATTGAACAGCAAAACACTTAAAGTGTCTTTCAATTTTATTTTTGACATTGAGCAAACATTTGGACACTAGTACCCATATGCAACTCCCCGGATAAAAAGACATCAGAAACTATTTAAAAGCCGGTCATGGATCGGCTTTTTTCGTTTTAACTGATTGGCATTACCTTTGTAATCATGCGGACGGCCTTTCTTTTCTTTTTTTGTTTTACCCTGCTTGTTACTCAGGCCAAGGATTACCAGTTGTTTGAGGAGAACGGTAAGTATGGAGTAAAAGACGATGCCGGAAAAATCATCATTACGCCCGCCTTTGAAGGTTTGGGATGGAGCGATGGAAGTTTCTCTGTGATTGGCCAGGTAACAGGATATAGAAACCAAAACAAATGGGGGCTGCTCAACCTAAAAGCCCAACGCATCACGCAAGCGGATTATATCAACCTGGTGCCCTCAGGTGGAGATCGCATTATCGCCAAAAAACAAATTGATGCCATCTCCTCTAAAATGGGTTGCATTGATTTGAAAGGGAACACCACAGTTCCTTTTAAATATGATGGCATCAAAATAAATGGATTACAGGCAATAGTTTTCACCAAAACAGGGAGCCAATTCAACTATGGTGTTATTGACCTGAATGGAAATATTATTATCCCATTGGCCCATAAAAATATATTCACTATTGGCAGCCTGCGCTATGGTGTTCAAAACCGAGACAATAAAACAGCACTATTCTCAGAATCAGGCAATCAGCTTACACAATTTGTCATTGATAGCATCTCAACTTTTGTCAAAAATAAAGCCGTTATACATCAGGGCCTTAATAAGGGGATCATCAACACAGAAGGCATCATTGAAGTTGCCCCTCAGTATCGTCAAATAAAATTGAATGCAGATGGAACTTCCAATGCAAGAAAAACAAACAAGTGGATGTTAATGGATAACCACCACAACATAATCACCAGCGCCAACTGTGATGAGTTGACTCCTGCTACGTCAGGTTATATTGTGGAAAATGGTGGACGGTATGGTATATGGGATGTCAACTTTAAGTCAATCCTTGCGCCTTCATTCAAGCAGATCCAGCATTCTGAAGGAGACCTTGCCATTGTAAAACAGAATGAAAAATTCGGTCTTATAAAAACAGACAGCTCAGTAGTTATCCCTTTTCAATTTGACTCTTTAGTAATGAGTCAAAAACTAGTACGTGCTCAGGAAAATTTACTTGGAAAACCATCATGGACACTTTACGATATCTATGGGATCCAAAAATCCGAACGTTCCTATGAGTCCATTAGTGAATTCAATGGTAAATTTTTTATAGTAAAGAATTACGGACTTTCTGGTATAATGGACAGATATGGAAAAGAAACTGTTCAATGTGTTTATGATTCCATCCTTGAGAATAATGATGACCAGATTGTAGTTATTTTTCATGGCCTTTACGGGATAATTGATTTCAAAGAAAATTGGTTATTACCACCCCAACCAAAAAGAGTAAAGCTTATCGATGAATATCACTATCTGCTGTTGGAAAAAGACGATCGACTATTCAAGAACTTTGATGGAGACCTGATCTATTTCACCGACAATAAATTGTCTGTCAATGGTCAATTCTTAAGAGAGATCTTACCTGATGGCACAGAAAAGGAAATCAACTTTGATGGAGTAACGATCAGCAGAACGGCTCCTGCTTTGGTGGATGATACTCAAATCATTACTTCAGAATATGAAGGATTGAGAGGTATAAAGCGCAATGGTAAGTATGGTTTTATAGACAGCAAGGGCCGGCTACGAATAGCCAATCGGTATGAAGGCATCGGCATTTTTAGCAATGGTCTTGCTCCGGTAAAAATTCTTGGGAAATGGGGTTTCGTCAATGCGCAAGATAAAATTGTGATTAACCCGAGTTTTATTTCCGTTTCAGAATTTATGGGTGATGTGGCAATAGTAAAAAAAGAGAAATTTGGATTGGTGAACAGAGAAGGTGAACTGACACTGGAAACACGTTACGATTCCATACAATTGCTTAACACCAATAGATTCTTACTTGTTAACAACGGGTTGCTGGGTTTGGCTGATGAAAAGGGTACGGTACTGATTGATCCCCGGTTTGAAACACTGGAAGATTTAGGAAATGGTTTTGTAATTGTATCGGCTCAAAACAAATATGGCGTGCTTACCCAATCCGGCCTCAGCACAATACCGATGATTTATGACTGGATCGACTACCTTCCAGATCGTGATCAGTTTCTTGTTAAGCAAGAATCGCCATGGGTAAAGTTGAATCTTAACTAATAAAAAAAGGTTCTGGAGAGCCTTTTTTTATTAGTGCTTGTGAATTTAATCTTTTGTGGATCCTGTTTCTCCTGCACCAGAAATCGTGTTACGCATATCCGTATCAGACTGAATGTTCTGCATGCGGTAATAATCCATCACGCCCAGATTACCATTAACGAATGCCTGAGCGATTGATTTTGGAATTTCAGCCTCAGCCTGAATCACATTCGCTCTTGCTTCTTGTGCTTTGGCTTTCATCTCTTGTTCCAGCGCAACAGCCATTGCTCTTCTTTCTTCCGCCTTCGCTTCTGCTACCTTTAAATCTGCACTGGCCTGATCAGTTTGAAGTTTTGCGCCAATGTTTGCTCCAACGTCTACATCAGCGATATCAATTGACAATATTTCAAATGCCGTACCCGCATCCAATCCTCTTGATAATACCACTTTGGAAATTTTATCAGGGTTTTCCAGTACTTCTTTGTGCGATTTGGCGGAACCAATAGAGGTAACAATACCTTCACCAACACGGGCAAGGATAGTGTCTTCACCAGCACCACCTACCAATTGAGCAATACTGGCTCGCACCGTTACCCTGGCAATTGCAATTAATTGAATACCGTCAGCAGCTACTGCAGCTACTTTCGGGGTAGTGATTACTTTCGGATTTACAGAGATTTGTACAGCTTCAAACACATCACGTCCGGCAAGGTCGATGGCAGTAGCCTGCTTAAAACTCAAACTGATATTGGCTTTGTCAGCAGAAATCAAAGCACGAATCACATTGGGCACATTTCCTCCAGCCAAAAAGTGAGTCTCCAGCTCACGGGTTGTCACAATTAATCCGGCCTTGGTGGCAGTAATCAAAGAATTGACAATGACCCCAGGTGGTACTTTTCTAATTCGCATTCCAATCAATTCTCCAATAGTAACTTTTACTCCGGCAAACACAGCTGTGATCCACAGCCCCACCGGCACAAAGTACATGAACATGAAGAAACCGATGATACTGACAAAAACAATGAAAATAAACGCCAGACTTTCCATAATAATTTATTGAATAGGTTCTACAATAATTTGATTCGAATTTACTTTAATGATTCTGATTTTTGATCCTGAATCTACAAACGCCCCTAGGGTTTTTACTTCATAGGTTTTGTCATTAATTTCTGCTTTGCCAGAAGGTCTCAGGGCAGAGATGGCTTGCCCTTCCATTCCCACTGTCAAGCCTTCCAATGCGCCTTCATTCACTTTCCCAAGACTGGAGGTTTTTAAAGAAAACTTCCCCCATACATTCGCCTTGAATGCGTAGTAAACGATAATGGCAGAAGTGAGTGCGGTTGCTCCCAATGTAATCCATCCACCTTGCTGTCCAAAATAACTGAAACTGGAAACTACCCCAGCAATCATAAAACCTGCCCCAATTATACCTACTAAAGTAGTACCAGGCACAAAGATGATCTCAGCGATGACTAGCAAGATTCCGAAAAAGATCAATGAGGCAACAATCATCCAATCCATGGTAGTAAATGTAGTAAGAAAAACTTGAGCCCCTTAGTAAGCACGGGCAAATAACACTCGTCTTTTAGATGGCTTTCCGGAATAAATACACTTACCGTCTTCTTCCGGTGCATCCAAAGGAATACATCGGATGGTGGCTTTGGTTTCATCCTTTATGGCGGCTTCGGTTTCTTTTGAGCCGTCCCAATGCGCCAGAATAAAACCTCCCTTTTCTTCCAGTATTTTTTTGAAATCTACGTAAGTATCAACCTTTGTGGTTTTGCTCTCACGAAACTTTAATGCTTTCTGATAAATATTTGCCTGTATCTCATCCAACAATGGGGGTATCAGATCCACTACCTGGTCAGAAGAAACCACTTTTTTCTCTTTCGTGTCCCTGCGGGCCATTTCAATAGTGCCGTTTTCGAGATCTCGTGGACCGATGGCCAATCTTACCGGAACGCCCTTCAGTTCATATTCTGCGAATTTGAACCCAGGCTTGTGCGTATCTCTGTTGTCAAACTTTACGGAAAATCCTTTCTTTCTCAACTGAGAAGCAATTACATCCACCTTTTCCGTAATTCGTGCTAGTTCCTCTTCACTTTTGAAAATGGGAACGATCACCACGTGGATTGGTGCCAATTTTGGAGGTATGATTAGTCCATCATCATCAGAATGTGCCATGATCAACCCACCAATCAAACGGGTACTTGCCCCCCAGGAGGTACCCCATACATAATCCAGTTTACCATCTTTGCCAGTAAACTGCACATCAAAAGCTTTTGCAAAATTCTGACCCAGAAAATGAGAAGTTCCTGCTTGTAAGGCTTTGCCATCTTGCATCAAGGCTTCGATGCAATAAGTATCAACCGCTCCGGGAAACTTTTCGCCTTCAGATTTCCTGCCCTTCACAACAGGCATCGCCATGTAATTCTCAGCAAAATCCGCATAAGTATCCAACATCAATAATGTCTCCTTTTCTGCTTCCTGAGCGGTAGCATGTGCCGTATGCCCTTCCTGCCATAAAAACTCTGCCGTTCTTAAAAATAATCGGGTGCGCATCTCCCATCTCACCACGTTGGCCCACTGATTAATCAGCAAGGGTAGATCTCGATAGGATTGTATCCACTTTTTATAACTATTCCATATTACTGTTTCTGAAGTAGGCCTTACAATAAGTTCTTCTTCCAACTTCGCATCTGGATCTACAATTATACCTGACCCATCTTCGGCATTCTTCAGTCGATAGTGGGTTACAATAGCGCATTCTTTCGCAAAACCCTCCACGTGGCTGGCTTCTTTAGCCAAAAAAGACTTGGGTATAAAAAGCGGAAAATAGGCATTCACATGCCCTGTCGCTTTGAACATTTTATCCAAGCCCTGCTGCATCGATTCCCAAATGCTGTAACCATACGGTTTGATAACCATACATCCTCTGACGTCCGAATTTTCAGCCAGATCAGCCTTTTTTACCAAATCAATGTACCATTGTGAATAATCTTCGCTCCTTGAAGTAATTTCTTTGCCCATGCTACGCGCTTAATATTTTAGTATCTTTGATTAAAGACCGCAAATATAAATGAGGAATTGGGGAATAGCAGTAAAGAGGGGCTTATTAGGTTGAATTCAAGTGAATGGTTTGGGCGTATTTTTTGTTATATAATATATCCCCATGGCCTTTTTTATCGTTATAAACGAGGAAGGGGAGTAAAATGACTCAGATATGAAGAAGATAAATCAGTTTTTATTGGTGATACTAGGCTGCTTTGTTGCAGGCACCGCTTTTGGTCAGGAGTTTGACGATATGTATTTCAACTCCAAGGATAGAGCCAAAATCAATGAGCGCAAAATAACTGCAGATTTGGGCCTGACGAAGAAAAGTGGAGATATAGCGGAAGCCAATGCTCCCATTAACCCTACGGACAGCTATTCGGCACGTAATATTAATCCTGAATATGCTTCGCAGCTTAATTCGGGAACACAACCTGTTTTGGAAGACAATTATTTTATTCAGGATTTTCAACCAACGGGTGTGAATAAAAATATTTCCAACTGCAATTGCGGTCCGGGGACTTATTACAACCCTTATTTCGGCAACGCCTGGAATAATCCTTACTATGGCTACATGGACGGGTTTGGCAGTCCCTATAGCAGTTTTTATCCATCCACCTGGGGATACCCCTCTTATGGAGGCTTCAATTCTGGTTTGAGCATGTCCATGGGATATGGATGGGGCAGCTATAACCCAGGATTTTATGGAGGCATGGGTTATGGCAGTTACGCAGGCAACTTTTGGAACCCTTACAGAAGTCCGTGGGGATATTATGGATACAGATCTTATTATCCTGGTCAGGTCATCATTATCAACACTGGAGATTCAAATGGTCCAAGGGTTTCTTATTCCAAACGCAGTGCAAGAAGTTCAAGCATCAACCATGCAGTGGATAACTCAAGACCAAGCAGTGTTGGTGTAGTGAACACTGGGCGCACATCCCTCACCAACAGTGGAAGAAGCAGGACAACTACTCCTGAATATTACGACAGGGGATGGAAGCGCAATTCAGATGTAAACACAACGCGCAGTTATTGGGGAAATACTAATACTGGAAATAATTCCAATACACGTTCGGTCTTCGATCGAAGCAATTCCAACTTTAACGGACGCCAGAATTCTTCTGGTTTTTCAACACCCTCACGCAGCTCTTTCAATACCGGTGGCGTTAATTCCGGAGGATCGAGAAGTGGATCCACAGGTGGTTCAAGTGGCGCAAAGACACGCGGAAGAAATAATTAACCAAAGTAGAATAAGCGGATGAGAAAGATAGGTGGGCTTTGGCTTGTCGGGGTTATTATGTGCTTGGGGTACTATGCTGATGCTCAAAGTTTTGCAGAAACAGCTTTACTATTTAGCAGAACGTATCCAGGCGGAAGCGCCAGAATTCAATCCATGGGTGGTGCGCAAATGGGATTAGGAGGAGACTACAGCACAGCGCTATCCAATCCGGCCGGTCTTGGTATGTACAATCGATCCGAGTTCACCATCAGCCCTGCTTTGAATTTTTCTGGCACAAATGCCAATCTATTCGATCAATCAGAAAAAGATTCTAAAACGACATTTCACATACCAGGATTTAGTTTAGCATTCCACAATGACTACGACAAGCTAACCGGCTTTTTGGGTGGAACGTTTTCAATTGCTTATACCCGCATCAATGATTTCAATAGAAATCTTAGCTATCAGGGGGATGGGTTGGACACTTCCATCATTGACTATTTTATTGAACAAGCCAATGGACTTCCAAAAAGTCAGTTTGGCTCCAATGGAGCCTTAACCAACACACCCACGCACATGGGCTATGAAAACTATTTGATTGGTGACAGTACCGTGTGGGATCCAAGTGCCAATCCCAACGCCTACTTTACAGATGTATTGGGAAAACCCAACATGAAGGAGGAAATACAAACCAGTGGCGCTCAAAACCAGTGGAGCATTGCCTACGGTACCAATTATAACGATAGACTATTTATTGGGGGTGGAGTTGGCGTTACAAGTCTTAGATACAAATCACGCAAAAGGTATGAAGAGTCGTTTCAGAATGAACCACTGAACAATCTTTTCTTGGAAGAGACTCTTGAAATAAGGGGATCTGGTGTCAATGCAAATATTGGATTTACATTCAGACCTGTGGATTTTGTGCAAGTGGGCGTTTCCGCTACGTCTCCTACCTATTATGAGCTGTCAGATACCTACAGCGCTTTTATGCGCACCAATTGGAACAACTTTCAATATGATCCTTCCACCGTTCTAAATGATGAACAATATTCAAGTGATGTTGTTACCTCTGATTACTCATTGAGTACGCCTGGCAGAATAGCGGCTGGCGCTACTTTCTTTCTTAAGAAGCAAGGCTTCATTACTATAGATGTGGAACGGGTTAATTATGCCAAAGCAAAATATAACGCAGTAACTCAAGGCGTCTCTTTCGATGCCGAAAATCAGGACATCCAATCGTTGTATCAACCTGTTTATAATTTCCGGGCGGGTGCTGAGTACAGATTAAATGCCTTTCGCTTCAGAGCCGGCTATGCCTACATGCCCGAACCCTACAAGACCACACAAAACAATGTGCCCATCACGGTACAGAGAGTAACAGGTGGGGTTGGGTACAGAGAAAAGAATTTTTTTGTAGATGTGGCGATAGTTCAAAATTTCGGAGACAACTCTTACAGGCCCTATACTGTTAATTCCACAGCCACGCCACTGGTTACTTACTCGCAAAAAAGTACCAATCTGATCTTTACAATAGGGTTACCCTTCTAGCGCCTGTATGGCCTTTACAATTTCCCCAGCATTAATGGGGTCGCCTGATAAAGTGATGTGAGCTCTCTCGTAAAAAGGAAATCGTTGCTGACGCATATCTTCTATCCTTCCTGCAATTGTAGTCACGTGTTGACCGGCAAAAAGTGGGCGTCTGGCCAACTCCGTGTTCATCATCCGATTCGCTATTACATTGACCGGAGCATCTAAAAAAATACTCTTGCCGGAGTGATTGATTAATTCCATATTTGAAAGAAAACACGGAGTGCCCCCACCTGTTGCCATTATAAAATCATCTTGATGTTCGCACCAGTATGATAAATATTTTTTTTCAATCTTTCTGAAATTTGCCTCACCCTCTTGTTGAAATATCTGAGCCACCGAATGTCCTTCCCCTCTTACTATCTCTTCATCCAAATCGACATATGTTCTGCTCATCAATTGGGCTACCTCCTTACCTAAAGTAGATTTTCCACATCCGGGTAGGCCAATCAGAAATATTCTCATTGCAAAGAAAGAATGATCTCAGCAGCTGTTGGGGTATCGTTGTGATGCCAGTTACCCAATACTTTACCGTTTTTCCACAAGGCAATACCAGGATTAGAACGCAGAATGGTTTTTAACACCGTAGCATCCGCAAAGTAATAAGGCACCGCCAGCTGATGCTCATGACGAAACGCTTCTGTCTGCTCTGAACCTGATGAAGTAAGAATGAAACAATCAACTTTTCCATCTAGCGCTTTGGTAAGCGCACGAATGTCGTCTAAATTCTCTGTTGAGGCCTTGCTCACATCATACATCACAATCATGAGCTTATTTCCTTCAAAGGTGTATTGGGTTTTATCCTCTCCTTCCGGACTGCTCACCATGTAATCTGTAATCTTCGGAGTAATCTTATCTTCATTCACCACTCTTGACGAAACATATTGATAGCCTTCTTCCGTAGAAAGGAATTGCTGCGAGGCTACTTGCTCCCCATCTTTTTCAAACAAATACTCGATAATGGGCTGTTCTTCTGGTATCATCTGCTCGGGAATTACATTCCCAACCTTGTAAGCACGAAAATCTATAAATGGCAAATGACGAATGGCATAAATTCCAAGAAACAAACTGATGGCTGATACGGTCCCAATTACCATATGACCTTCCTTTGTTCTCAATACTGAATCATAAGATTTTCTGTACCAAAACAAATGCAACACAAACACCATCAGGATAATATCTTTATAAAAAGATTCCCAGGGAGTGAGTTTAATTGCATCACCAAAACATCCGCAATCCGTTACCTTGTTAAAATAAGCTGAGTAGAAAGTAAGGAAAGTAAAAAATACCATCAGGCTGAGCATCACCCACATAGTGGTGTTCATTCGATAATATAACAATACAGCAAAACCCAGAGCCAGTTCCAGTACAATCAGCACCATGCCTATCTCCAGCGCCCATGGAATAAAGATGTGAAAAAACGACCCAAAGTCTACAGCAAATACTTCAAAGTACTCCTCCATCTTGATCTGCGTACCTACAGGATCATTCAACTTGATAAGACCAGAAAAAATAAACAGGCCTCCCACAAATACCCTTGAAAATAAGTCGATGTACTTCCTCATTCGTTTCAGTTATTATTTTCGTTTAATTTAATCAGTGCAAAAACAGCATAGTTGATCATATCCTGGTAGTTGGCTTTCACCCCTTCACTGGCGAGCGTCTTTCCTGCATTGTCTTCAATTTGCTTTACCCGCAATAGCTTCATTAGAATAATATCTGTTATAGAACTTACTCTCATATCGCGCCATGCTTCGCCATAATCGTGATTCTTGTTTTGCAACAACTCAAAAGTCTCCTCTACCGCCTTATCGTACAGTGGCTCTAACTGGGTGAAGGGCATTTCCATTTCCTTGGAATCTCCCAGATGAATCTGTACCAGCGCAATCAGACAATAATTGATAATACCGATAAACTCATCTTTAATGGGGTCACCCACTTTCTGCACTCCTTTTTCCTGAATACTTCGAATCCGCTGTGCCTTGATGAATATCTGATCAGTAATAGACGAAAGGCGAAGTATGCGCCATGCCGTACCATAGTCATGCGTTTTCTTAGCAAACAAGGTTTTGCAGGTGGATATTACCTGTTTATATTCGGATGCAGTTTTATCGATCATATAGCGGATGCAAAATAAAGTATTTTCGAATAACAAAACACTCAATGCGGGCGGGCGGCTAATAAGTCTGGATACTCCCAAAATCATGGGTATCCTTAACCTCACTCCTGACAGTTTTTTTGATGGAGGGAAGCATGCTACGGAAAAAGCTGCGTTAGCTCAGGTGGAAAAAATGATTGGTGATGGTGCCGAATTCCTCGATGTGGGGGGATATTCCACAAGGCCGGGTGCTGAACATTTAAATGTGGAAGAAGAAATTTCTCGGACGATACCCATTATCAAGGCCATCACAAAAAACTTCCCAACTTGTGTGGTTTCCATAGATACCTTTCGGTCCGAAGTCGCCAGACATGCCTTAGAGGAAGGTGCGCTTATGGTAAATGATGTATCAGGTGGAGAACTAGATCCGGAGATGTTTGATTTAGTTGCCAAGTACCACGTACCTTATATTTTGATGCACATGAAAGGAACACCACAAACCATGAAGTCAATGGCCAACTACCAAAACATCTTCAAAGAAATGACTGATTATTTTCATGGGAAGATAACACAACTTCATGCGCAAGGGGTAGCTGATGTATTGATAGACCCAGGTTTTGGATTTGCCAAAACGATAGAGCAAAATTTTGAGGTACTTAAACACCTGGAGCATTTCAAGGTACTGGAAAAACCATTGGTAGTGGGGCTATCGCGCAAGTCTATGATTTGGAAAACTTTGGATACCACGCCAGAAAATGCGTTGAATGGCACAACGGTACTGAATACAATCGCGTTAATAAAAGGAGCTGGTATTCTGCGCATTCATGATGTGAAAGAAGCGGTAGAGGCTGTTAAATTAACTAACTTTGTAAGGTGATACTTGCTTTTACAATAGGCTTTTTGGAAATAACATGGGTCGATTTCGTTGATATCGGCCTGGTGGCAGTTTTATTGTATCAGGTTTACAAGCTCATCAGAGGCAGTATTGCTGTCAATATTTTTCTTGGTATTCTTGCCCTCTACCTCATCTATTTGATAGTGCGCGCTGCGCAGATGGAGCTTTTGACCAATATTTTAGGACAATTCATGGGTGTAGGCGTGCTGGCCACCATTATTCTTTTTCAGCAGGAAATAAGAAAATTTTTATTGGTTATTGGCCGAAGTACTGAAGTAAACCGCGATACATTTTTAAAGTCTTTTACCAACTGGAGGCCCCATCAGGAAGAAGATTTTAATGTTCAGGAAATAATAGAGGCTGCAAAAACACTAAAAGCTACTCGCACAGGTGCACTAATTGTATTTTCCAGAGATTCGGAATTAAAATTTTATATGGAGACAGGCGACCCGGTAGATTCTGTAGTATCGCGCAGGCTTCTACTGGCCATTTTTAACAAAAACAGTCCGCTGCATGATGGTGCAGTTATTATTCACAAGGGAAAAATAAAAGCGGCACGTTGCGTATTGCCTGTAAGCGAGAATGATCACCTGCCCCCTCAGTTCGGATTGCGGCATCGATCTGCTATTGGCATGTCCGAAAGTACAGATACCTTATTGATGGCAATTTCTGAAGAAACAGGAAGGCTCATATTGGCAAGAAACGGAGTCTACCTAAAAGGATTAAAATTAAAACAAGTTGAGCAAAAGATTCTGGAGTATTTGCACGATGAAGAACCCAAAGACTGGGCCGCGGTAAAAACTGAACCAGAACCTCAGCACAGCGAATCGCAAGAAGCGTAGTTACGGTCTTCAATCCTTCATAACCATGCAATCTAATTTTTACAGCGTTCTGCTCACTTTACTTTTTGCTCCTTTATACGTTTTTAGCCAAAACATTGAAACGATAATTCAGCAAGGTCATGAACTAACCGTATTGGCCGTTACTGTTAGTCCGAACAGTAACCTGGTGGCTACCGGTAGCAGAGACAAGTCGGCCAAATTGTGGGAACTTTCAACCGGGCGTGAAGTAAGAAGCTTTCTTGGACATGAAGGAACGATCAATTGTATTGACTTCACTCCTGATGGCAAGATGATGATTACCAGCAGTGCAGACAGAACCGCAAAACTGTGGGACGTAGCTACTGGCAAAGAAATATTTTCTACTCCCGAAGCATTTAAAATGCTCACTGCTGTTGCATTCAGTCCAAATGGAGAACAGTTTATAGTAGGTGGATTTACCAATGAAGCACACGTCTATAATACAAAAAGTAAAAAGGTTATTGCCACCTTAAAGGTAAATGGAGATCAAGGGCTGGGCTATGGAATCAATTTTGCTTTTTCTCAAAATGGAAAATGGCTTGCCATTGGAGAAGATAACAGAACAGCCAATGTATACGAAACTTCAACATGGGAAAAGAAATTTACTTTCGACCAAAAGGAAGGCTCCTGTGGTGGGTGTGCTACCTGGGTAGATTTTAGCAACGACAATAACTTCCTCGTCATGGGCTCCAATAGCTCACCGGTAAAGAAATACAATTTGACGACTGGAGAATTAGTAATCCAATACACAAATGAATTGGAGGAAGACCTAGCTCATATTGGATTTAGTCCCGACAATAAAAAAGTACTGGCTGTAACAAAGAATGAGGTTGTTATATGGGATAACATCTCCGGCAAAGAGTTAATAAGAAAATTACCCGAGTTGAATGCAGAAATCAACGAAGCTAAATTCACTAAAGACGGAAACAGTATTTTATTGGCCTGCGACAATAACATCATTTACCAATGGGATCCCTCGACCGGAAAAACGATTCAAGAATTAACAGGACTGATCAATAAACGAGATAAGGGAAACATCAATTACGATCCCAACTTTTATTGGGAGTCTTACATCGCTAAATATATCCGCTTCAAAAATACCATTATACTTTCAAAAGATGGGAAGGAACTTATTAAAGGAAAGTTTGGCACCAAGGTCAAACGATGGGATATCGCTTCTGGAAAAACAACCATGGAGTACACCGGTCATGAAAAAGCTGCACTCTGTTACGACCTTTCAAAGGACGGAAAGCGAATGGTTACAGGCGGTGGAGATGGTAAAATCATTTTGTGGAATGTTGAAACTGGCGATACCATTAAAACCATTCAATCCTATCGTGAACCGGTGTTCGATGTTAAATTCAACAGAGACGAAACGGAAGTTTCATCTTCCAGTTGGGATGCCTCATTCAAAACACACAGCCTGAAAACCGGTGAAAGAATCAATTACGTAAATTTTAAAACCAACTCAGTTTACAATTTCATTTATCATCCCTCCGATCTATATGTCTTCACTGCCAACATGGATTTCAGCTTACAGCTTCTAGAGCTGGATACGCACAAACCTGTTCGGGATTTCGTTGGGCACAGCGACATCATCTCATCTTTAGCAATAAGTCCTGATCAGAAATTATTGATGAGTACCAGTTGGGATGGCTCAGTTAGGATTTGGGACATTGCCAGCGGACTAATGACCACAAAATTTAAGGCCCATCGAGGAGCAGTTCATACAGCTATTTTCAGTCAAGATGGAAATACAGTCTATTCTGCAGGAGCTGATCGCATCATCAGAGTGTGGGATGCAAATACAGGAAAAGAATCCCGGACGTTCATAGGACACAATTCCGAAATCACTTCTTTGGTTTTGGGCAAAGACAATAAGATGCTGATCAGCCATAGTCTTGATGGTGTTACCAAGTTTTGGGACTTGAGTACGGGCAAAGAATTTTTTGAACACATCCATTTTGGGAATAACGAATGGATGGTGAAAAATCCGGAAGGCTATTTTAATGGAACTGACGAAGCCCGGAAATACATTCACTTCGTGGAAGGGATAAACACTTACTCAGTAGATCAATTTTTTGATGAATTCTACCGTCCGGATTTATTACCAAAAATATTCATGAGTCGAGGTGACATTGATGAGTTGAAAGGAATTCGCAATAAGCTTTTGAGCAATCCTCCTCCATCGGTGCAAGTAGCAGCCTTGCCCAATGAAACTACCTCCACTGCAGAAGTTTTTATTAAAGTAACAGACAACGGAGGCGGTGCTCAGGAATTAAAACTATTTCACAATGGCAAAAATGTGCCATTAAGCAGTGAAGACATAAAACTCCCCAAAGGAAAAAATCAGTCCTCCACCGTAAAGCATCAGGTAACACTGGTTGGGGGCACCAACACATTTTCTGCCACTGCCAGAAGTAAGGATAAAATAGAATCGGATCCCAATTCCATAGAAGTGTTTTCCTCATCGAATACAAAAAGTAGTACCTGCTTTGTGCTGGCCGTGGGTATTAATGAATACAAAAACCCCAAGATGACTTTGAATTACGCCAGACCAGATGCGGAATCTTTTGGGGAACTGATCAACAACAATGGCGTGGAGTTATTTAAAAACATTGAACTGCATACCCTCTACGACAAAGAGGCTTCAAAGGAAAATATACTTAAGAAGCTCAGCGAATTGAGCAACAAGATTCAGCCTGAAGATGTTTTTATTTTTTACTACGCTGGCCACGGAAGTATGGTTGATAATCAGTTTTATTTTATTCCAACAGAAAGTGTAAGACTTTATGACATTGCCGCATTAAAAAAAGAGGCCATTGAGGCCAATGCACTACAAACTGAGTTGAAAAACATAAAAGCACTGAAGCAATTAATTATAATGGATGCCTGTCAATCTGGTGGATCAGTTGAGTTATTGGCCACAAGAGGTACAGCTGAAGAAAAAGCCATCGCCCAACTTTCGAGAAGCGCAGGTATACATGTAATGGCCAGCGCAGGTAGCGAGCAGTTTGCAACAGAATTTGCTGAATTAGGCCATGGTCTTTTTACCTATACCCTCATCACCGCATTACAGGGAGCAGCAGATGGTGCGCCCAAAGATGGGAAAGTCACCATTTACGAACTCAAATCTTATCTAGACGATCAGGTACCGGAACTCACGAGAAAATTGAAAGGGAAACCACAGTATCCTTATACGTTTTCACGCGGACATGATTTTCCTTTGGTCTTTAATAAAGAGAATTGATTCTATTTTAATACCCCCAACTCTTTGCCCACTTCTGTAAATGCCTTGATGGCTTTATCGAGGTGATGCTTCTCATGACCTGCAGAAATTTGAACACGAATGCGCGCCAATCCTTTGGCTACTACAGGATAAAAGAATCCGATCACATAAATTCCTTTTTCTAAAAGTTGTTCGGCAAATTTTTGTGCAAGGGGTGCCTCGTACAACATGATAGGCACAATCGGATGTTCACCCGGCTTGATGTCAAATCCCGCCTTGGTCATTTCTTCCCTGAAATATTTTGTGTTCTTTTCCAGCTTATCACGCAAGTCGGTGGTTTCGGTAAGCATATTGAAAACTTCAATAGACGCGCCTGTAATGGATGGCGCAAGTGTATTCGAAAACAAATAAGGACGGGAACGTTGTCTTAGCAAATCGATGATTTCCTTTTTACCAGAAGTAAACCCTCCTGATGCACCACCCAGTGCCTTGCCTAAAGTGCCAGTGATAATATCCACGCGACCCATTACCCCTCTGTATTCATGCACACCTCTGCCTGTTTTACCAATAAAGCCGGAAGAATGACATTCATCCGACATGACCAGCGCTTCATATTTATCTGCTAAATCGCAAATCTTATCCAACTGTGCTATGGTGCCATCCATTGAGAATGCCCCATCCGTCACTACAATAATCTGTTTGGCCCCTGCAGCTTTAGCGTCTTTCAGCTGTTGCTCAAGATCCTCCATGTTGTTGTGCTTATAGCGATAGCGCATTGCTTTGCAAAGACGAACTCCATCAATAATTGACGCATGATTCAGCTCATCCGAGATGATGGCATCTTCTGCTCCAAACAATGGCTCAAATACACCTCCATTGGCATCAAAGGCTGCGGCATAAAGAATGGTATCCTCCATTCCTAAGAACTCTGAAATCTTTTTTTCCAATTCTTTGTGAATGTCCTGGGTGCCACAAATAAATCTAACGGAAGACATGCCGAAGCCATGGGTATCGATGGCCTTTTTAGCTGCTTCAATTACGCGCGGATGTGATGATAACCCGAGATAGTTATTGGCGCAAAAATTAATTACTTCTTTCCCGTCACTGGTTTTTATCTCTGCTCCCTGAGGGGTGACGATAATCCTTTCTTTCTTGAATAGTCCGGCATCCTTAATGCTTGCCAATTCTTTTTCCAGTACGGGTTGAAGTGTTTTGTACATAACAATAATTTTTAACTGCCTATAAATGCTTTAGTGCCGTAAAACTACGATTTGCAGCCAAGTATTGACAATATCCATCCAAAGGTTTTGTTTTTGTGGGGCCCATAAATTCCACTAATTTGAGCCCCAAAGGAGATTAATCCAGTACACTCCTCACACTAATTCAAGTAGATGAAAAAGACTAAAATCCTGTTGATTGGTGCCGGTGGGCAATTAGGGTCAGAGCTCACACAAGGCCTTTGGTCCATTTATGGAATAGATAATGTCATTTCCTCAGACATAAAAGAACCGCAAGGAGTACTTGCAGAAGGCCGTTTTGAGAGATTGGATGTAATGCAAAAAGACAAACTTTTTGAATTGCTGAAAAAAGAAGGTATCACACAAGTCTATCATCTGGCTGCGTTGCTATCCGCAACCGGTGAGCAGGATCCACGGTGGGCCTGGAAGCTGAACATGGAAAGCCTGCTGTATGTATTGGAAGGTGCCCATGAATTGAAATTGGATAAAGTTTATTGGCCAAGCTCTATTGCTGCCTTCGGGCCTACCACACCAAAAGACAACACTCCACAGGATACGATTATGGATCCAACTACCGTATACGGCATTACCAAATTGGCTGGTGAGCGCTGGTGCGAATATTATTTTAGAAGGTATGGCGTAGACGTGCGCAGTCTGCGATATCCAGGCTTGATCGGATATAAAACACAACCGGGGGGTGGCACCACAGATTATGCAGTAGACATTTATTTTAAAGCATTGGCCAACAAAACTTATGAGTGCTTTTTATCTGCCGACACTTACCTGCCCATGATGTACATGAACGATGCAGTGAAAGCAACCATCGATCTGATGGAAGCACCCGCAGAAAAAGTAAAGATCAGGTCTAGTTATAATATTTCCTCAATGAGTTTTTGCCCAGCGCAAATTGCATCAACAATTAAGAAGCATATTCCAGACTTTACCATCACCTACCAACCAGACTTTAGGCAAGCCATCGCGGATTCCTGGCCAAAGTCAATTGATGATTCAAGGGCACGCACCGACTGGGGATGGCAGCACCAATTTGGTTTGGAACAAATGACCGAAGATATTTTAAAGAATTTGAAGAAATAGAAATTCCTATTCTACCAGCACCTTGGAAGTAAATTGCTTTGCGCCCATGTTTACCTTTAGGATGTATAACCCAGGAGATACTCCACTCATTTCAACTGAATTCTCCTTTGTATAAAGACTAGCTTGTTTTATCATTCGTCCCAAATAATCAAAAACGAACAGCTGAGCGCCAAGGGATGTGTCCCCTGTTAAACTGATAGTTAAAAGTCCATTTGAAATTGTGGGGTTTGGATAAATTGCCACTTGCAGGTCGGCATAATCTTCTACCATCACTACTCTTGAATACTCAAAAGTTCCATCTCTGTCTACATTCTTAAGCCTGTAGTAGGCTTTCCTGAAACCACCCTCGGCATCATAAAAAACATAATCCTTTCTGGTCATGCTGAAAACTTCACCTGCGATCTTTCCGATTGCCATAAAATCTTTTCCATTTCCAGATCTTTCAATACTGAAATAATCGAAGTTCTTCTGCGAGGCCGTAGACCATAACAGCTTCACTCCTTCTGACACTCTGTTTCCCGTGAAAGACAATAATTCTACTGGCAACACCTGGCTTTCATCCGTCAGCGTAAAGGTATCCGTCAATTTGGTTGTGCTCACCGCCACAGAAACTCTGGGTGGGCCAACGGACGCAAGGTTTTGAAGTGCCCCAAGTGGAGTCCAGCCCGGTCCGGAGTTGAAAATATAAACCTGAAATCTATTGGTTGCAGTCGTCACATTATCAAATGCCGCGCGCCAGGAAAAACTAATGTTTCTTCCGGCAGCTGGCTCAGACGTACTGGTAATGTCCCAGGTGGCCGCAATACTTTGATTAGAATTAAAAGTATTAATGCCGGTAGCACCCGTCCTGCGAACCAGCGTCATACTTCCAACGTTATCTGTTCCTGCAGCCATGTTAAACCCTAAAAAATTCAACGCACCAGTTCCCACAGCACGCAGGTTCATTTCGGCATATCCATTGATCTTGCTGTTGGTCGATTCGGCAGGGTTAGTTGCTGATGCTCCAAATTTAATTCTACCAGCTGCATTGGTAAACAAATCACCTAATGTAAAAGTAGCGTTATTGACTGTGATGGATTGGTTGCCCAAAATGGCACCATTGGTTCGGTTCATAACCAGGGTCGCTATGGTGGGTGAGGAAACAAAGATATTGTCGGGTAAGGTAATGACTGCACCTCCCGTAAATGATGAAGAACCAAAACGCAATACAGAAGTACCGTCCATAGATACCTGACCCGCAGTGCGTGCAAGTGGTGCAGCATTGGTATGCAATTCCAGCGTTGCCGCACCTGCACCGAGGTTGCCATTGATCAAATTAAGTTGGCCACCAATTAATGCCAATCCTGTTGACGGCATCGTAATATTGATGGCAAATGAACCATCACCTACACTCAAGTTACTGCCATTATCAATCTGTAAGGCCCCTCCTTCAAGACTTGTCAAGGTTAATGTTTTGGATGATGCCGGAGTTACCAAACTATAGGTTGTACTTCCTGTTACAAATAATTTTCCTATTGTTTGCGTAGGAACGTTGGTAATGTTTCTGTTAGCTCCTGAAGAAGAAAAACTTAAAACATCAGAAGCAGCAGGAGTTGTTCTGGATGGATTCCAATTGGAAGCCGTTTGCCAATCGGTGTTGGTTGCTCCAGTCCACAAATACAAGGCACCGATAGTTACATTGTCGGTACAGAATGTGCTGGCTCCACCTACCGTACAAGTACCAAATGAAAGGCCTGGGCAAGCCCCTGCACAGGATGGACCGTTACCCAAATCCAATGCCCCTCCAGATATAGAACCCGTTCCACTAAAAACGGTATTATTTTTCGCTTTTAATGTGCCGGTGATGATTAGCGTTCCATTGACATTAAACACCAGGTTGTTGTCAATATCGGTTAAGTTACCATTGATAATTACAGTTACGCCTGCTGGAATAGTTATCGTGGGATTGGAGCCATTGGAAAACATAGTAAGGTTTCCATTCAGCGTAAATGAAATGTTAATGTTCAGTACATCTCCATTTCCAAGTTGAGAAGGGGTTCCTACAGTAAGGTCTTGCGTGTAGGTTGTGCCATCGGTAGTAGGCGCTACTCCACCTCCACCACACGACCAGGGTAAAGCGGTCCAGTTAACGGTACCTCCAGGAAAAGTGGTAGTACATGATTGACCATATGAAGTGGCTGCCAATGTAAGGAGTATAAAACAGACAGATGTAATTGTGTATATTTTCCTTAGCATATCCGAATTATTTATCGCTACTTTTCCTGCTTTCATCAAAGTTACCCCTTTTCTTATGCCATCGGTGACTTAAAAATTGATTTTTTATAAACGCAGTAAAATGACTAAAAAAAGCCTTTCAGAGGCTTTTCATAGCAAAGTGTTCATGGTGAATTTAATGAAAACGGGATTAGTAACCTAAACTGGAAGTTTTTCTCAATTTTAGTCTCATATGGATAAGTGAAAATTCTGAAAAAAGAAACACCAGAGCATTTCTTCTTTCACGAAGCGAATTGGAAACAAAGGAATTCCTGTCCAAAAATTGACTGAAATTATTTAACCAAAATACGGCTGGTGTGCTGATAATCTTCAGAAACAAACCTGATCAAATAGGTTCCTGTTTGTAACATTATTGGAAAAACCTGCTTACTGGCCTCATTTGACCAAGTCGCCTTATAAACCGTAGCTCCCATTAAATCAGTAATAACCACCACCCCAGCACCTGGAACGAAATTCAATGAAACTGTCACTTGTCCGTTGGTTACAGGGTTAGGATAAATGTTGACTTTCTTTTCCACTTCAAAATCAACCATTACCACATTGAAATGTTCCTGATAACCATCAAAGTCCACTGATTTTAGACGATAGTACAATTTCTGTCCTATAGGTTCAATGTCATTATAGGAGTAGTCCTGGCGCTCGGTAGTGTTACCATTACCTTTTACCCTGGCTATTTCAGTAAAATACGATCCATCCAAAGATCTTTCTATTGAAAAATAGTCAAGATTTAATTCTGAGGCTGTAGCCCAGGTCAATACCATCTGACCTTCAACGTTGGAGGCCGAAAAGAAGAGCAATGATACGGGCAGTGGTCCGGTACCACAAAAAGATGAGTTGCCATC
>DDTF01000053.1:27168-87361 GCA_002345965.1 Flammeovirgaceae bacterium UBA2371 | reverse complement strand
GAATGGGATAAATCAATCATTACAAACCCAATTAATAGATAACACGTAAAGATTGAATATTGATTATAATATAAAATTATTGTTATTGTGAACTTACATGTAATAGATACTGGCTTTTTTAAATTGGATGGCGGGGCGATGTTCGGTGTAGTGCCCAAGTCATTGTGGCAACGCACCAATCCAGCCGATGAAAATAACCTGTGTTCATGGGCCATGCGTTGCCTATTGATTGAGGATGGCGACCAATTGATTTTGATTGACAATGGCATTGGGGACAAACAAGATGAAAAATTCTTAAGTCACTATTATTTACATGGAGATGCTTCGTTGATGGGCTCACTCAAAAAGGCGGGATTTGCCAGTTCAGATATCACTGACATGTTTCTTACCCATCTGCACTTTGATCACTGTGGGGGTGGAGTAGTTCGTCAGGGGGATGGTTATAAACTCGCATTTGAGAAAGCCAATTATTGGTCTAATGAAGCGCATTGGAAATGGGCTACAGTTCCAAATGACCGAGAGAAAGCAAGTTTTCTGAAAGAAAATATTATTCCGATGCAGGAGAGTGGCCATTTAAAATTTATTGATGAAAAGGCGCCTTCTCCATTTTCAGTATTTGATATTGACTATGTGTCAGGACACACGGATAAGATGATGATTCCAAAAATCAATTTCAAGGACAAGGTCATATGCTACATGGCAGACCTTATTCCGTCTGCAGGTCACATTCCTATTCCTTATGTGATGGGATATGATACGCGACCGTTGATTACATTAGAAGAGAAAAAAGTATTTTTAAAAGAAGCTGCTGATAATGGTTACGTACTTTTTTTTGAGCACGATCCTGTCAATGAATGTTGTACTGTAAAGCATACCGAAAAAGGAGTTAGGGTAGATCAAACTTTTGCACTGAAAGACATTTTATGAACATAGGCATTGCATTATCCGGAGGTGGTGCTAGAGGAATAGCACATGTGGGTGTGCTTAAAGCCTTGGATGAGATGGGAGTGAAGGTTTCATGTATGTCTGGCACTTCTGCGGGTTCTATTGTGGGTACATTGTATGCATATGGTTATTCACCAGACGAAATATTTGATATCATTAAGGAAGTAACGGTATTCAGATCTGTACGACCAGCATGGGCATGGGCTGGTTTGCTTACCATGGATGGATTGCGCGAGTTGCTCCTCAGCGCAATGCCCGAAAATGACTTCAATGCACTTAAGATGCCTATGTTCGTTGTAGCAACTGACATCAGAAAAGGAGAACCACACTATTTTTCGAAAGGAGAACTAATACCTGCTATTATCTCAAGTTGTTCTGTGCCCGCTGTATTTAATCCTGTAAACTATAATGGAGGCTTGTTTGTGGATGGAGGGTTGTGCGATAACTTACCCAGTAAGGTCATCAGGGATTCATGTGATTTATTAATTGGATCGCATTGTAATCCAATTAGCAATAATTTTGATGCGAGGAGTTTAAAGGTAGTGATAGAAAGAAGTTTATTGATGGCCATCAATGGCAACACTCAAATGAGTAAAACCATTTGCGATATCATAATAGAACCTAAAAAACTGGATCAGTTTAGTAGCTTTGAAATTGCGAAAGCAAAAGAGATTTTCAACATTGGTTATGAGTTTACTGTAAAAAATTTTAAAGTAGATAATTTTAAAAAGGTAACAGCATGATGGATACTCAACTCAGTTTTAAGGAACAAATTATTCAGGGGATTCCTAAAGAGTTGCCAGCTGCAAGCGCCTATGATAATACGATTAGCCATGCACCTAAGCGTAAGGATATATTAACACTGGCTGAAAAGAAATTGGCCATTAAAAATGCACTGCGCTATTTTCCGGTGCGGTGGCATGAGGAACTGGCTAAAGACTTCCTTCATGAATTGAAAGCTTACGGTCGCATTTACATGTATCGTTTTATGCCTAAGTACGACATGCATGCGCGGCCGATCGAATCGTACCCCGCCCAATGTAGGCAAGCAGCAGCAATCATGCTGATGATTCAAAATAATCTTGATCCAGCGGTGGCACAGCATCCACATGAGTTAATCACCTATGGTGGCAACGGAGCAGTGTTTCAAAACTGGGCACAGTACCTGCTTACCATGAAGTACTTGTCGCAGATGACAACACATCAAACCTTGCACATGTATTCAGGGCACCCTATGGGATTGTTTCCTTCTTCACCCGATGCACCTCGAGTGGTAGTTACCAATGGTATGATGATTCCTAATTATTCCAGGCCAGATGATTGGGAAAAATATAATGCGTTGGGTGTAACACAATATGGACAAATGACAGCAGGTTCGTACATGTACATTGGCCCTCAAGGCATTGTGCATGGTACCAACATTACTATTTTGAATGCAGGAAGAAAAATAGCTAAAAAGGGTGAGGGCTTGGCTGGAAAATTATTTCTTACCTCTGGTTTAGGGGGAATGAGTGGTGCTCAACCTAAAGCAGGTAACATAGCCGGATGCATCACAGTGGTAGCCGAAGTGAATCCAAAAGCAGCAGAGAAAAGGCATGCACAGGGTTGGGTAGACGAGATTATCAACGACCTCGATGAGCTGGTGCTGCGTGTTAGACGCGCTCAGGATAAAAAGGAAGTAGTTTCACTTGCCTTCCAGGGGAACATTGTGGACGTATGGGAGAAATTTGATAGGGAAAATATTTTTGTTGATCTGGGGTCTGACCAAACATCACTGCATAATCCATGGGCAGGAGGGTATTACCCCATTGGGCTCACTTATGAACAAAGCAATGCGCTCATGGCTGAGAAGCCGGAAGCATTTAGAGAAAAGGTGAAGGAGACTTTGAGGAGGCATGCTGCCGCAGTGAATAAACATACTGCCAAAGGGACCTATTTCTTTGATTATGGAAATGCCTTTTTGTTGGAAGCATCCAGAGCCGGGGCAGAGGTGATGGCACCTGATGGCATTAGCTTTCGATACCCATCTTATGTGCAGGATATTATGGGGCCCATGTGTTTCGACTATGGATTTGGTCCATTCCGGTGGGTGTGTGCTTCCGGAAAAGACGAAGACCTGGACGAAACAGACGCAATTGCTGCGGAAGTATTGGAGCAGATAAGTAAAACTGCACCAGACGAAATACAATCACAACTGGTTGACAATATCAACTGGATAAAGTCAGCCAAAAAAAATAAGTTGGTGGTAGGCTCTAAAGCACGTATACTTTATGCCGATGCAGAGGGCAGAATGAAAATTGCGCTCGCGTTCAATGAAGCCATTAAAAAGCAAAAGATTGGACCTGTGGTACTGGGCCGCGACCACCATGATGTGTCGGGCACAGACAGTCCTTTTAGGGAAACTTCTAATATCTATGATGGTTCCAGGTTTACGGCAGACATGGCCATCCATAATGTGATAGGTGACTCGTTCAGAGGAGCAACGTGGGTCTCCATTCACAATGGTGGTGGTGTAGGGTGGGGCGAAGTAATCAATGGGGGATTTGGTATGCTGCTGGATGGCACTCAGGAAGCGGCATCAAGAATTAAATCAATGCTGCATTTTGATGTAAACAATGGTATTGCAAGAAGAGCGTGGGCACAAAATGAAGGGGCCGTAAGTGCGATTAATCGTGCTCAGCAAATGGAATCCAATTTAGTTGTGACGAAGGCACATTCTGCAGATGACAATTTAATTGATCAACTCTTTGAGTAAACACCAATGCTTAGACCACTCTATCTTTTAATATTTAAAATACTGGGTTGGAAAACAGTAGGACAGTTTCCCCCTCTCAAAAAGTATGTTATTGCAGTAGCCCCTCATACCAGTAATTGGGATTTCCCACTTGGTGTTGCGGGCAGAAGTATTTTCAGGATCCAAAAGAAGGCAAAGTTTCTGGGGAAAAATTCATTATTTAAGCCACCTTTCGGTTGGATTTTCAGGATGCTTGGAGGTTATCCGGTGGACAGATCCAAAAGCCATGACATGGTTGAGCAGGTTACCAATATCTTTAATGCAAATGATGAGTTTGTTCTGGCTCTTGCTCCAGAGGGAACAAGGAAGAAAGTTGATAAATTAAGAACCGGTTTCTATTATATCGCCAAGAGTGCCAATGTACCAATCGTGCCTGTAGGATTTGATTATAAAAAGAAGGAAATCATTGTTGGAGATCCGGTTTATCTGACAGATAGTTTTGAAAATGATATGGAAGTGCTCTTGTCTTTTTATCGGACAGTTACAGGCAAAAACCCTGAATTAGGTGTCTCATAGTCCCTATCGACTGAATTTCGAATCAGAATACGCTTTTAATCTCTATTTCTTAACTTTAATGTGATAACCAACTTTTGTAGCTATGAAAAAGATACTTGTACTTCTCACATTTGTTGTTGGGTTAACCACTACCGGGTACTCTCAATTTATTAAACAAGGTACTATACTTGGGGGTGGTTCATTCGAATTCAGGTCTCACAAAGATGGAGATTCTGATATAAAAAGATCCGGTGTCAGTTTAATGCCATGGGCAGGCTATCTGGTGATTGACAATTTTGTAGCTGGAGCATTGCTTGGTGTATCAACGGGTACTGTAAAAGGTCCATCTACCAAGTTCACCGACACTCAGGTAATGTTTGGGCCTGTGGCAAGGTACTATATGGACAATGGATTATTCGGTCATGGTCAATTTGCTTTTGGGAGCAGCAAGAATAAACAAGAGTCGGGGGGCTTTTCGAGCGAAACCAAATCCAGTGTTTCTGAATTAAGGTTGGGAGTGGGATATGCAGCGCGTATTTCGGATACGGTGTTGTTTGAGCCAGTGGCAGGGTTTCTATCTGAATCCAATAAGGATAAAACCTCCAATGTTAAAAACACAGAAAGTGGATTTTTTCTGATGGCTGGATTTACCATTTTTTTCCACTCTACGAATTAATTATTACATCTGGTAAGTTGGCTTCATATTTGTCGTTAGATTTGAAACAAAATCAATTTGTATGAAAAAAATATTCATTTTATGCTGTGTCCTTGGAGCTTTTGCAGTTATCAATGAAGTGCAGGCGCAGGCACAAGTCGCATTAGGCCTCAAAGGTGGTCTTAACTTTTCAAAGGTTGATATAGAGAACATCTCTACTGATAACCGGACGGGATTTCATGGAGGGGCTTTCCTTCTGATGAAATTCTCAAAGATAGGCGTTCAGCCTGAGTTGATTTTTTCGAAGCAAGGAAGCAGTTTCAAATTCAATTCTCAAAATCTAGATGCCAACTATGATTACATTAACATTCCGGTAATTCTTAAACTGTATACAGTTGCTGGAATCAACATTCAGATTGGTCCTCAGTTTGGATTTATTGCCAATGCTGAACAAGATGTCCTGGACATTAGCACCAATACAGTTACCAAGCAGAATGTGAAGGATCAACTTAAAGGTTCTGATATCAGTGCAGCCCTTGGTCTGGGATGGGATTTACCTTTTGGCTTGACCATAGATGCGAGGTACAACCTTGGGCTCTCCAAAATTAATGATGGATCCAATTCTCCAGAATCCAAAAATCAGGTAGTTCAGGTTTCTCTGGGGTACAAACTGATTAAGTTTGGAAAGTAGGATTAATTGACCTTAAAAAAGCCACTCCCTGGAGTGGCTTTTTTTGTTTTGAGAAGTAGATTTGCATCTCTTAAAATGGGTAACGCAAAGTATAAAAGTACACTCGATTATCTCTATACCGTGCTGCCCATGTTTCAGCGGGTAGGACCTGCTGCCCTCAAGCGCGACCTGAACAACACAATTCTGCTTTGCGATGCACTGGGTAACCCACAGCACCAATTTAAATCCATTCACGTGGGTGGTACCAATGGAAAGGGTAGTTCCAGTCATATGATTGCGTCCGTTCTTCAGAGTCAGGGATATAAGACTGGTCTGTATACCTCACCACATTTGAAGGAATTTACTGAGCGGATTCGAATAAATGGACTTGAAATCCCCCCTGACTTTGTGGTTGATTTTGTGGAACGGATTAAACCACAAATTGAAAAAATACAACCTTCCTTTTTTGAGATCACTGTGGTGATGGCGTTCGATTATTTTGCCAGACAAAAAGTGGATTTTGCTGTGGTTGAAGTAGGGCTTGGCGGCAGGCTTGACTCCACCAATGTTATAGACCCATTGATATCATTGATTACCAATATCGGCTACGATCACAAAGATTTGTTGGGGGACACACTTACAGCCATTGCTTCAGAAAAGGCGGGTATTATTAAGCATAAGCGGATCACCATTATTAGCGAGCGACAACCTGAGATTGAGCAGGTTTTTATTGAAAAAGCACGCACTGTCAATTCAACATTGTTGTTTGCACAGGATGAGTATCAGGTACAGGAACTGAGTAAAGAGGATGCAGGCTTTGTGGTAAGAAAGTCCGGAAAAATTTTATTCCAGGTGTTGCAATCTGAATTAAAAGGAATTTATCAAAAGAAAAATATTGCTGGCGTGCTGGCTGTAATTGACAGATTAATTGAATTAGGCTATATAATTTCATCAGAATCAATTCGAACCGGAATTGAAAAGACAGTCTCACTTACCGGACTCAAGGGCAGATGGCAAAAATTAGGTGTTAATCCGCTTGTTTATTGTGACACCGCGCACAATGCGGAGGGACTAAAGGAGGTAATCCAAATGATTGAAGCCTTGAAGTTTAATCAACTCCACATTGTATTTGGAATGGTAAAAGACAAGGATGCCAGCGCCATTTTAGCATTGTTACCTAAACACGCAGTTTATTATTTTTGTGCGGCTAACATTCCACGAGCATTGGATGCTGGTGCTTTGGCAGAAAAAGCAGCAGACTATGGATTAAAAGGTCATGTTCTAGGAAGTGTGAGTGAGGCCATTGCGAAAGCTAAAGCCAAGGCTTCGGCAGATGATTTTATTTTTATTGGAGGCAGCACCTTCGTGGTAGCTGAAATAGATGGTTTGTGATAAATGAAAAGTAAGTTAGCGCGATTCAAGGTGATAGCAGAGCGGGACAATGTACTGGAGCCCGGAAAGGAGTTGTACTTCAACATTAAAGGAGATTGGAACAAATCCTACTTTAATAATGAAAACCCCATCACTTTGGAGTTGGCTTGCGGCAGAGGTGAATACTCGGTAGGAATGGCTGAGTTGTTTCCCCATAGAAATTTTGTCGGGGTAGACATCAAAGGGGACAGAATTTGGAAAGGGAGTAACTGGGCCGTAGAACGGGAATTAAAAAATGTCGGTTTTCTACGTGCACAAATTCATACTCTCGAAAACTTTTTTGAGGAAAATGAAGTGGACGAGATTTGGCTTACATTTCCAGACCCACGTCCAAAAAAGCGAGACATCAAAAGAAGATTGAGCAACAACAGGTTTTTGGATTTATATAAAAAGCTGCTTAAGCCTGGAGGTACCTTCAGGCTAAAAACAGATAATACTGACCTCTTCAATTTTACACTGGAAGAGTTGCAAAGTCGGAATGACATTAACAATCTCCATTTTACGTTTGATGTTTACCAATCGGAATTCCGAAATGAGGTATTTGATATTAAAACCAGGTATGAGGAAATGTTTGCCAAAAAAGGTGAAACGATAAAATACCTTCGTTTTGAGTTTATACCATAATATGAAGTGTTTAACACAAAGGTAATTTTTTGGTTACCTATCGATAAGCTTTTGTTAATATCTTTGATCAATTAAAATAAGCATGACTGAGTAATTTCTCCTGGGTATCATCTAATGGCAAAGAAAAGAAAGAGAGAGGTCGAACTTGTGATCATATCTGATGTTCACCTTGGTACTTATGGCTGTCATTCAGAAGAATTGCTACGCTACCTCAAGACGATTAAACCTAAAAGGCTGATTCTTAACGGTGATATCATCGACATGTGGCAATTTAGTAAACGCTACTGGCCTAAAAGTCACATGGAAATTGTGAAACACATCACTGGCCTATTGGCAAAAGGGACTAAAATTACTTATCTCACTGGCAACCATGATGAGATGTTGCGCAAGTTTGCCGGATTCAGATTAGGTTCATTTCAAATTGAGAATAAGAAAGTGCTTGCCCTTAATGGGAAGTCAGCATGGATATTTCATGGTGATGTTTTTGATGTCACCATGCGTTATTCCAAATGGATCGCGCGCCTTGGGGCGATTGGTTATGATGCGCTAATTTTGTTGAATGCGGTAGTCAATTTTGTTTCTAAATTTTTTGGTAAGGGGCGAATTTCACTATCCAAGAAAGTGAAAGACAGTGTTAAGGGTGCGGTGAAGTTTATCAACAATTTTGAAAGTACGGCTGCTGAAATTGCAATAGCTAATGGGTATCACTATGTAGTCTGCGGGCATATCCACCATCCTGAGATTAAGACCATTAAGACGGATAAGGGGGAAGTTGTTTATCTCAATTCGGGGGATTGGGTTGAAAATCTCACAGCCCTTGAATATAATCTGAACGAATGGTCTATTTATCGCTATTCGGAAGACAAGCGTGCGCAGTCCATCAAAATTGCAAAACGCTACAGAAACAGTCTTGATAATGATGAGATTTTTAAAGATCTCGTCAACGAATTTCTTACCATAAAGAAATGAAAATCTTATACGCCATTCAAGGAACAGGGAATGGACACCTCAGCAGGGCCATTGATGTGGTACCCGTTTTAAAACAGTATGGCGAATTGGATCTATTAGTGAGTGGAGCTCAGGCCGAGATTGAATTGGCGTATCCGGTAAAGTATAAATCTAAAGGGCTTAGTTTTTATTTTGGCAAAAATGGGGGTATCAACTTTTATAAGACATTCAAGAAAAACAGCTCGAGTGTTGTTCAGGAGATTGATCAATTTCCTGTTCAAAAATACGATCTTATTATTAACGATTTTGAACCTATTTCTGCCTGGGCAGCTAAAAAGAAAAAGATTCCTTGTATTGGTCTAAGTCACCAGGCTGCATTGCTTTCAAAAAAATCTCCAAGACCAAAGCGTGTAGATCCTTTTGGTGAATGGTTATTGAAAAGCTATGCTCCTGTAAAAAAGTACGTTGGGTTTCATTTTGAACAATACGACAAGAATATCTTTACTCCTGTAGTTCGCAAAGCAGTGAGAGAGGCAAAGTCGTCAGATAAAGGACACTACACTGTATATTTGCCTGCTTACGATGATAAAAAGCTTGCTCAGTTATTTCTAAGATTCCGTAAGGTAAAATGGCACATTTTTTCTAAACACATCAAAAATCCCTATCATGTTGATCGGGTGTCAGTTTTTCCGATTAGTGGCCCTGATTTTGTAGAAAGCATGATCACAAGCAGGGGGGTGCTTACCGGTGCAGGATTTGAAACACCTGCTGAAGTATTGCACTTGAATAAAAAATTAATGGTAGTACCTATGAAGAGCCAATATGAGCAATATTGCAATGCGGCTGCTTTGAAAAGGTTGGGGGTACCTGTTTTGAAAAGGGTAAAGAAGAAGAATTTGGATCAAATTGAAAACTGGATGGATCTGTCCAAATCATTGGACATTTCTTTTCCAGATACTACTGAAGAGGCAGTTGCGAGTGCCATGCACATGGCATCATATTACTCTACTTCCAGCGACTCCAGTACTGAGGCCAGGTGATCATAATCTTTTTGGCCAGGTTTGTCTTCAGCGGTACCTTCAAGAACTATTCCTGTAACTGGCAGGGTTGAAATGTCTGTGGTTTCAGAGGGTATCAACGAATGGGGTATCAAAAGGGGAATGATGGAATTGAGATTTCCTATTTCTTTCCAATCTATGATTTTAGTCTCAGTGAGAACCAGATAACTTATTGGGTATTCCTCGAGCAGTTGACTGATGCCGGGCCAATCGGCCAGCTTTATCTCTAACAGGATGGACTTTAAGTTCTTATTTGTGCCGAGCGCCTTCAGCTGAGAAACATTCAATTGAACATGTTGAATAGTATTTGACTGGGTTACTTTTTCTAGCATTTCAGCATCCATCTGGTCAGTGTATTCAAGTGTGAACGCTGGGCCTGCTACCCACTCTGCAATTTCACGAAACATGTCGAAAGTAATTTGTCCCTCACCATTTCCAATTGGAAATCCCAGCAGATCAACCCCCATTCCGGCACAATACCTGGCATCGCTGAGATTGGTAATGTTTCCTACTTTTACTTTGGTTTTTAGCAGCATGGATATATATCAAAAAGAAAAAATAACTTTATAGCTTGAAAGCTTATCAGGTGATCCGCAAATATCTCTCTTTTTTTGTTTTTACACTACTTGTTTGGTCATGTTCGGGAGACGAAGAAGTAATTGTAAAAAAGGACAGCGATTTCTTTCCCATTCAGGTAGGTGCATTTTTTGTTTATAACGTGGAAGAAACACAGTATTCTGTTTTGGAAGGGCAGAAGGATTATGTGTACCAGTTAAAATTTTCCGTTACTGATTCATTTCCAAACAACGCTGGAGGCATCACCTATGTAATTCAGCGCTCTAAAAAGAATAGTAATGATGCTGGTTTTAGTTATCTCGACACGTGGTCGGTTCGCAAAGAAGCATCTGAAGTAATTGTAAATGAAGGGAATATTGCTTTTGTAAGGCTAGCATTTCCATTGGATGTAGGAAAGGAGTGGAATGGGAACGCATTGAATGCATTGGGAGGAGAGCAAAATTGTGGCCAGGGGCCTACTTTTCCCTGTGACTTGTATAAGGTCACAGGAAAGGGTACTCCATTCGAATTCAACGGTGAGACGTTGACAGAAACTATTGAAGTGACGTTAAACAACAACACTGATTTAATCGTTAAGCAGGATGTGCGCACCGAACTCTACGCCAGAAATGTTGGGCTTGTATTGAAGTCAAGTACAGTCTTGGAATATTGTACTGTAGGGGCATGTATAGGCAAGCAGCAAATAGAGAAGGGATATATTCTTAAACAGACCTTGACCAGCTATGGTAAGGAATAGTGTGATAACTGTCATTATCATTTTAATCCATCAACTGTCGTATGCGCAGACGGGCAGGTATGCTATTTTTTTTTCTGACAAAGCAGGTACTATTTATTCTGTAGATGATCCTTCTCAATTTCTCTCTCAAAAAAGCATTGAACGGAGAATTAAAAATGGAGTAGTTGTTTCGGAAGAGGATTTTCCTGTCAATGAAGGCTACATTAACCAAGTAAAATCAACTGGAGCAAAAGTGCTTCATGCTTCTCGTTGGATGAATGCGGTGATGGTGGAACTGGAGGACAACGAACTCAATAGTATTTTACAATTACCTTTTGTAACAGCTCACGAATACATAGCACCTGCAAAAACCAACCCTGGAGGGAGGGCAGGCCGGGTACACAAGAAGAAAGATGCCAGTTTAGATGTGGTCAATCACCTTCAGCTTACGATGCTGGGATTGGACGACATGCACAAGGAAAATATTTATGGAGAAGGTATTGTAGTAGGTGTTTTTGACAGTGGATTTTCAGGAGTAGATGTTACAACTCCTTTTAAAGCTTTGTTTGATGAGGGACGAATTACTTTTACCCAAGATCTGGTTGGAAAGACAAGTAATGTTTTTCAATATGATGATCATGGCACAGAAGTATTATCCATAATGGCGGCCAGCCAGGCCGGGACCTATCTTGGCGGAGTGCCCAAAGCCACTTATCAATTGTATGTTACTGAAGATGATCCCATTGAATACCGAATTGAGGAATACAACTGGTTGGTGGCAGCGGAGAAAGCCGACAGTGCGGGTGTTGATATCATCAATTCATCACTAGGTTATAATTATTTTGATGATGCTACTATGGACTATTCTACCAGCCAGTTGGATGGAAAAACTGCAGTCGTAAGCAGGGCCGCCTCCATAGCAATCAGAAAGGGAATGTTGGTTGTAGTAAGTGCCGGTAATGATGGCAATACTTCCTGGCGTCTTGTTAATCCGCCAGCAGATGTGGATGGTGTGCTGGCCGTTGGTGCCATTACCAGCACAGGCAACTTAAGCAACTTTAGCTCAGTGGGCCCTACATCAGATGGAAGAATAAAGCCAGATGTGGTAGCACTGGGCTCTGGCGTTTCAATTATCAAACAAAATGGAACTACCGGCTTTACAAGTGGCACCTCTGCAGCGGCTCCTCTTGTTACCAGTCTAGCGGTGGGGCTGTTACAGAAATTTCCATCGCTGACTTCAACTGAGCTTTACAATCTTATACTCGCTTCCGGTAACATGAGCGACAATCCGGATAACCAAAAAGGCCAAGGTCTACCGCGCTATCTTGAAGCCAAATTGATTAAGGAGGGCAAAACGCCAGAATTGCCAACCTCTGAGATACATGTCTATCCCAATCCTATAACTAATTTGGTCACCCTGTCAATGGATGTGGCCCCGGGACAATGGGCGTCAGTCCGTGTCTATGACCTCATGGGACAACTCTTGCTGAAATCGGAAGGTGAGGTGACTTACGTCAATAATCCACTGGAACTGGATATTTCTCATTTTTCTGCAGGATTGTACTTGATGAGAGTAGAAACGGGAGGAGTAGTGAAAACCATTCGGTTGATGAAGCATTAGGGCTTTATTTATACCAATTCAATTCGCAGATGGCATAATCCCTCGCCCCAAGCCATTATATTTGTAAATACAATTTTACAGACTCTAGATTCTGTTACTGCTTATGAAACCTATCGTTGCTCCTTCAATATTAGCTTCTGATTTTGCCAATCTTCAAAGTGAAGTCACCATGATTAACGAAAGTCAGGCTGACTGGATTCATGTTGATATCATGGATGGTGTATTTGTACCTAATTTATCCATGGGACTGCCGGTGGTTCAGGCCATAAAAAAGCATGCCACCAAGCCTCTGGATGTTCACTTGATGATTGTAAATCCTGAACGGTATGTGGAAGCATTTTTTGAAGCTGGCGCATCAATTATTTCTGTTCATTTAGAAGCCAGTCCACATCTTCACAGAACTATACAGCAAATCAAAGCTTTGGGGTGCAAAGCGGGGGTAGCCATCAATCCGCATACAGGTGTGGAACAGTTGCAGGATATATTAAGTGATATTGATTTGGTATGTATGATGTCTGTCAACCCTGGATTTGGCGGCCAGAAATTTATTGAAAATACCTATAAGAAGGTGTCTCGTCTAAAATCGATGATAGACAAGGCGGGTGCCAAAGTACATATTGAAATTGACGGTGGGGTAAACCAAAAAAATGCAAAACCGTTAATGGATGCTGGTGCCGATGTTTTGGTGGCAGGCAACTTTGTTTTTTCCTCCTCCAATCCAAAACTTGTAATAGAACAATTGAAAAATAGTTAAGGGTTTTTTCGGCAAGAAATTTGGTTAATTATTGAAAAAGTTATGCGTATACTCTCTTATTTAGTCCTTTTAATAGTATTGATGGTGAGTTGCTCTCGCAATGTTTCAAGGATAGATCCAAGTACATCTATTGATTTAAGTGGCAGATGGAACGATACAGATTCTCGTTCGGTAGCTGAAACAATGACCAATGAATTATTGGCAAGTGAGAAATTTAAGGAATTTGCAAAGCAACAAGGAAAGAAGCCGGCAATTATTGTAGGGTGGGTGTTGAATAAAACCAGCGAACACATCGATGCTGCCAACTTTATTAAAAAGATGGAGTTGACCATTTTCAATTCAGGTATTGCCGATTTGGTTGAAGCTGATTCATTCAGAGATAAACTGAGAGAGGAACGGGCTCAGCAGCAGGATTTTGCAAGCAGCGAAACAGCTTCTCAGTGGGGTATGGAAGTGGGTGCAGACTTGATGTTGTTTGGTGAAATGACCTCCGAAACAGATGTTTACAACAACAAGCGGGTAGTCAATTATATAGTTACACTTTTTCTTACGGACATAGAGACCAATAAACGAATTTGGTATGGTCAGAAGGAGATCAAGAAATTCATAAAGAATTAAGTGCTTAATGTCTAATCTGGTGGCCAGGCAATCAACCCTACGTTGTTGTATAATTTTACTGCTGCTGGCATTTCCATCGTGTGCCACCTACTACCAAACCAATTACGATTTCAATCAGTCTTTTGAACAAGGCAAGCTAGAGAAGGCTTTGCAGGCACTGGACAACTCATCTTCAAGAGATTATAGAAAAAAAGAATTTTTGTACTTATCCAATAATGGATTGCTATTGTCTGTAATGGGACGATACGAAGAAAGCAACGAGTACCTTGAGAAAGCATTTCTGTTTGGTGAAGACTATCAAAAGAATTATCTAAATGAGGCAGCATCCTATCTCACCAATCCTATGATTACCTCCTATAGAGGAGAGGATCATGAGCACCTTATGGTACTGTACTACAAGGCAATGAATTTTTTAAAGATGGGCAAGTACGAAGAAGCCCTGGTTGAATGTCGGAGACTTAATATCCGTTTACAACAATTAAGTGATCGATACCAATCCGATAAAAAATATAAAAGAGATGCGTTTATTCACATGCTTATGGGAATCATTTATGAAGCAGACAATGATTTCAATAATGCATTTATTGCTTACCGCAATTCGTATGAGATATATCAATCTGATTATCCTGATTTGTTTGGAACTACAACCCCGTCACAATTGAGAGAGGATTTATTAAGAACCTCTTTGTTGAGCGGCCTTCAATCTGAGCATGAGATTTATAAAAACGAGTTCGATCGTCCTGATTACGAATACACTCCTTCACCAGGAGGAGATCTGGTTTTCTTCTGGCACAATGGATTGAGTCCAATCAAGGCCGAATGGAGTATTAACTTTGTGATTAATAGAAAAGATAATTTGATCACTTTTATTAATCAGGATTTGGCTTTTACTTTTCCGTTTAACATTTCTGAATATGATGAAAAGGACAAGAAAGGTTTAGCTGATCTTGAAGTTTTCAGGGTAGCTTTTCCAAAATACGTTGAGCGTCCAGTTTATTATAAGGAGGCTACAATTTCAACCCGGGACACGACCATGCAGCTGACATTAGTCGAGGATATTAATAAGATAGCCAATCACGTACTTGAACAACGGATGACTTTAGAATTTAGCAAAGCGCTTGTACGTGCTGCATTGAAAAAGGTGGCTGAATATGAAATGAGAAAGGAGAATAAGGCTTTGGGTTCATTATTTGGGATCATCAATGCAATTACTGAAAAAGCGGATACCAGAAATTGGCAAACCTTACCACATTCTATCTATTATTCCAGGTTACCGCTGACACTTGGCAGCAATGAAGTTACACTCAGCCTTGATACTGGCTCTGGCGGGCAACCTGAGGAGCACACCTTTACCTATGTAATCGATAAAAAGGGGCCGATGTTTCATACATTTACCTCTTTGGAAAGCCACTCACCGAGTTACCGATTTTACTAAACTCATGTTAATTTTCTATTTTTAACACAATTTGATCCTTGTTTTTTAGTTTTAAAATACGATTCTGGCCAGCTCAAAACACATATCGCTTTTCCTGCTTTTCTTTTGTGGACTATCGGTTGCAGGCTATGCGCAAAAGGATGACGAGATTACTTTTCCGCTTGATAACTTCTATGCCAAACGAGTAAAAAGTCCCTTTCGCAGCATACTCAAAAATTTTGTGTTTGGAGGAAGCATTGGATATGGGAATACATTCTTAAGTCACAAACTGGATGGATTTGGGATCTCCCAGGTAGATGGTGTAGCACCTACCATTTTTCCGGCAGACAGGAACAATCGTTATGACAATTGGGTAAACCGTGTAAGCGCAGCCAGCGCACAAGGACCAGATAGCTTTATCGTCAGTTCAGATACCACCCAACTTGGATTCAAAGGCAATGCTTTGAATCTTCCATTAAAGCTTACCATTCATTATGAGTTTTTAGAAAAGTATAGGCTTGGAGGTGGATTTTCCTACGAATTGATGAGTATGGGCGATTACCGCTCCATTAGCTATAAAGACAAGATCAATGGATTTCAACCCGGCAATCCTGCAGGGTTTATGAAAAAGTACTTTATCATGGCCGGGGTATCATTCTATCGATGGAACGATGTCCTGTTTACAGGGGATGTGAATGTAGGAGGGTATAATCCTGGAAATAATTTTGCGAAAAGCTTTATTAAAAAAGGAGTGTACGCCAACCTGGGTGTAACTGCTGAGCATGAACTCTCTGAATACCTCAAGGTATTTGTGAGACCTTCATTTGAAATTAAGAATTATACTTTATCACTTCCGGGCAGCAATAACCGCGCGATTGTCCACAACCTGAATGCTTTTTATCTCAATGTAGGTATTTCCTACAGCATTCCGGAATTGGCCAAATGTTACCACCCCAATTGTCATGTTCAAATGAACCATGCTCATGGCAATAAAGAGTACCGAAGCAGGATGCACCCTTTCTACAAAAAGCAGAATCCACACTACGGTGAAAACTACCCTAAATTGATCCGCGAAAAGCGTAAAAACAGGAAGAAGTTGAACCCTTATTAGGGGCTCATAAATTCTTGTTTTTTAGACACTTAAAAGCCTTTTTAAGAGGGTTTAAATTCCTCAATTTTGTTTAACTTGCGGCCCATAAAATGGAGGGTTTGTAACACTAATTTTTACCTCCCTAACAGAACCATAAAAGTACAAGCGTGGCAGACGAAACACCCGATCAGGAAGCTGGCAAACAGCGCATAATCCCCATAAATATTGAAGATGAAATGAGAGGTGCTTACATCGACTATTCCATGTCGGTGATCATCTCCAGGGCTCTTCCAGACGTTCGAGACGGCCTTAAACCTGTGCACCGCAGGGTGCTCTATGGAATGCAGGATTTAGGGGTCAACTACAATAAGCCCTACAAGAAGTCAGCCCGTATTGTCGGGGAGGTATTGGGTAAGTATCATCCTCATGGAGATGCCTCAGTGTACGATACCATGGTGCGTATGGCCCAGGATTGGTCGTTGCGATACACGCTGGTAGACGGACAGGGTAACTTTGGATCTGTAGACGGAGACTTTGCGGCTGCCATGCGTTATACAGAGGCCAGATTGAAGCGAATAGCGGAAGAGCTGTTGGCAGACATCAACAAAGATACAGTTGACTTCCAGCCCAACTTTGACGATTCACTTACGGAACCAACCGTATTGCCCGCCAAAATTCCTAACCTGTTAATCAACGGGTCTGCCGGTATTGCAGTAGGTATGGCTACCAACATGGCACCCCATAACCTCAGAGAGGTAGTGGATGGGATAATCGCCTACATCGATAACAAGAACATCACGGTGCCGGAATTGATGGAGTACATCAAGGGGCCAGACTTTCCAACGGGGGGTATCATCTATGGCTATGCAGGAGTTCAGCAAGGGTTTCTCCATGGCAGAGGTCGGGTAGTGGTAAGAGGGAAGGCAGAGATTGTAACCAACACCAATGGCAAAGATCAGATTGTGGTTACAGAGATCCCATACCTGGTGAACAAGGCCACCATGATCGAACGTACAGCCGCGCTAATCAACGAAAAGAAAATAGAGGGGATTTCAGATCTCCGGGATGAATCAGACCGGGATGGATATCGTGTCGTATACGATTTGCGAAAAGATGCGATTCCGAATATTGTACTCAACAACCTTTACAAATACACACAACTTCAGTCTTCATTTGGGGTGAATAATGTGGCCTTAGTGAAGGGAAGGCCGCAAACATTGAACCTGTTGGACCTGGTTACCCATTTTGTTGACCACAGGCATGAGGTGGTAGTTCGCAGAACCAAATTTGATTTGGCTGAAGCTGAAAAAAGAGCGCATATTCTGGAAGGCTACCTCATCGCGCTGGATAATCTGGATGAAGTAATCGCATTGATCCGCGCATCCAAGGATCCTGAAGTGGCCAAGACCGGATTGATTGAGCGCTTTAAGCTTTCTGAGATACAGGCCAAGGCCATCCTGGAAATGCGTCTGCAGCGACTGACGGGTCTTGAAAGGGAAAAAATTGAAAACGAATACAAAGAATTAAAGGCACTTATCGCTCATCTCAATGAGGTTTTGGGTAATGAGTCTATGCGAATGGACATCATCAAAAATGAGCTGCTAGAGATAAAAGAGCGTTATGGTGATGACAGGAGAACTGAAATCGTTCACAGCGATGATGATCTTACTGTGGAAGACATGATTCCCAATGAGGACATGGTGATCACCATTTCCAATCAGGGATACGTGAAACGGACCATACTTACTGATTACAGAACACAAGGTAGAGGAGGTATAGGCTCCAAGGCCGTTTCAACTAAAGAAGATGATTTTACGGAACATCTTTTTGTGGCCCAGGCACATAATTACTTATTGATTTTCACTGCTTTTGGTAAAGTATACTGGAAGAAAGTTTACGAGATACCTGAAGGCAGTAAAACCTCCAAGGGAAGAGCAATACAAAACTTGTTAAACATTGAGGCCGGAGACACGGTAAGAGCAGTGTTGAAAATCAAGGACCTGAGTGATGAAGCCTATACCAGTTCCAACTATGTCATTCTTTGTACCCAAAATGGTATCATCAAGAAGACCTCTCTTGCAGCTTACTCACGTCCCCGTGCCAATGGCATCACGGCCATCACGATACACGAAGGAGACAAGCTACTAACAGCGGCATTAACGAATGGTAATAATCACATAGTAATTGCCAAGCGGGATGGCAAGGCTGTGCATTTCAATGAATCGGATGTACGCCCTATGGGGCGAACTGCCTCGGGTGTACGCGGTGTTACTTTAGAGTCCACCGATGATAGGGTGGTGGGCATGATATGCATAAGCCGACCAGATGCCAATGTATTGGTTGTATCTGAAAGAGGGTATGGAAAGCGCTCTTCCATTGAGGATTACCGGATTACGCGAAGAGGTGGAAAAGGCGTAAAAACCATCAATATCACTGAAAAAACTGGCAAGCTTGTTGCAATAAAGGAAGTTGTAGATGAAGACGAGCTGATGATTATAAATAGGTCTGGTATCAGTATTCGAATAAAAGTTGACGAACTGCGAATCATGGGCCGCGCCACTCAGGGCGTCAGAGTCATTAAATTAAACGAAGACGATTCCATTTCTTCGGTCGAAAAAATCGTAAAAATGGAAGAACCGGATTCGACAATAACCGAGTAAACACATAAATTTGCGTCCAATAAACCTAAATCAGATGAAAAAAATACTTTTCTTAATCTTCATAATTCCCTTTGTGGTAGCAGCACAAAAACCGATTAAGCCTAGCATGCCTAAGGCTGAGAAGGCGCTACGCGAAGGCAAGTTTGATGAAGCCAAAGCGATTATTGATGCCACTGTTGAAAGCGAAAAATATGCTAGCAATGCAAAAGCGTGGTATTTGAAAGGCTTGATCTACGCAGGTATTGACACAACAACCAATACAGCTTATAAGTCACTTATTGCTGACCCATTTCCAGATGCTAAAGCTGCTTTCGAGAAAGCATATTCTTTGGACAAAGACAAAGGTAGCTATGTAAATGGTCCCAACGGATTTCCTATGCTTACTGACCAGGTAAATGCTTACATGGCTCAGAAATATTTTGAAAAAGGTCTTAATGCATACCAGGAAGACAAGGATTACGCAGAAGCGTTGAAGCAGGTTGAAAGGACATTGTATTTTGTTCCTCAAGACACTTCAATTTTATTGAACGCTGGTTTGTTCTTCGCACCTTCTGCTGATGAGCACCAAAAGTCAGTTGACTTTTTACAAAAATACATCGATTTGGGTGGTACTTCTTCTGATGCCTATGTAATGATTTTCAGCGCCTATCGCGATCACATCAAGGACAATGAAAAAGCCCTTGAAATTGCAAAGAGTGCCATTAAAGCATTCCCAGGTAATCCTGAGTTTCCAAAGTATGAGTTGGACATGTACATCAGAATGAACAAACTGCCTCAGGCTAAGGAAGCCATGGAGCGTCAGGCTGCCAAAGCACCCAATGACAAAGAGACCAGGTATTTCCTAGGGGTTATCAATCAGCAAATGGGTAGCAACGATGAGGCAAGAAAATGGTATGAGGAAGCGATTAAGTTAGATCCCAAATATTTTGAGCCGCGCATTGCTGTTGCTGAACTTGTATACCTTGAGGCAAAGAAAATAAAAGCTGAAATGAACCAACTAGGTATCACTGCGGATGACAAAAAGAAACGTTTTGAGTTGGACAAGGTATTGGTGGAGAGTTTAAAGAAAGCCTTGCCTTATTGGGAAACTTGTGAGAAAATCAGCCCTGATGATGAGAAGGTGTTGGATAACCTTTACTCAATCTACAGCGACCTGGATATGCAATCTCAAGTGTCTCGTATTGAAAAGAGAATGAAGGCCCTCGGTTTGTATTAATACATCCTGGCAATAAAATATAAAAGGTCACATGAAAATGTGACCTTTTTTTGTTCAGTGACCTGATGATGAAATCGTTTAAGTGGAACGTACCAGCTCATCACGATATTGAGAGAGAATGCTGGATTTGGATAAGAAGCCGATGTAGCGGAAGTTTTCTATCACCGGTAAGTTCCATTGCTCAGTATCTTCAAATTTCTTCAAGACCGAGTTGAGACTTTCATCGGGAGATATGATAGCGCGGGGTCTTGTCATAATCTCTTTAATAGTAATCTTGTCGTAGAGTTCATGATTGAACATCATTTCTTTTACACTGTCAAGAAGTATGATGCCCACCAATTCCTGATCTTCATTGATGACGGGGAAAAGATTTCGTTTTGATTTAGTAATGGCGGAAACAAGGGCGCGTAACTTGTCAGTCGGCTTAACGGCTTGAAAATCGGTTTCAATCATTTTTTCCAGATCGAGTTTACTCAACAGGTATTTATCCCGAGACTCGATGGAAAGATTCATTTTAGTGGCGAGCTTTTTGTTTTCCATTGAAAGCGGCTCAAAATATTTCATGATAATATTACTGAAGGCTGCTACAATCATTAGCGGTATCATCAGGTTATAACCACCAGTGATTTCAGCGATAAGAAATATTGCGGTCAGTGGCGCATAGAAAACGCCACTTAAAATCCCCGCCATGGCCACCAAAGTAAAATTAGCATGAGGTAGTTTGGCCCACCCAATCATATTGATAAAGTGAGAATAGGTATACCCAAGGTAGGCACCCATACAAAGTGAAGGTGCAAAATTCCCACCGTTACCGCCACTCCCAATTGCGATGGCGGTTGCAAAAACTTTGATGAGAAGCAAACCCATCAGAAACAAAAGGCCCATCCATTCCGTAGAAATAAAGGATTGTAAAATACTGTTTTGATAAAAGTGGGCATGATCAAGGCTCGCCAGTGCTTTTATTCCTTCATATCCTTCTCCATAAAGGGGTGGAAATACAATGAGTAGCAGGGCAAGTACCAGGCCACCACCGATTACTTTGGTATAGTCGTTTTTGATCAGGGAAACCCGATGTTCGATTTTGGTAAACATCCGAGTGTAGTATAATGAGGCAAGTCCCGCCAGGATACCCAGCAACACGTAAAACGGTGTGTTGTTGTAATCGAAAGGCTGTACATTGGTGAATGACAACAGCACGCCTTCGCCCAATATGATCTTGGCAAACAGGGCCCCCGATGCGGCCGAAATAATTAAGGGGATGAAAGCGGCTACCGAGATATCGGCCAATAATACTTCTATGGCAAAAAGGACGCCTGCTATGGGGGAATTGAAGGCACCAGCGATGGCAGCCGCAGCACCACAAGCCAACAGCATGGTGCGGTCCTTATAGCTTAGGTTATATGTTTTTCCATAATTGGATCCTATGGCAGACCCAGTACTAACCATGGGAGACTCTAACCCCAGCGAGCCTCCGAAGCCCACTGTAAAGGCACTGGTCACAACATGAGAATACATTGACGACTGGGGAAGGATGCTTGACTTTTTGGCAATAGCATACACTATATCTGCACTGCCTTTAGAGAAATCTTCTTTTCGAATAAAATAGCGGAGGTAAAGCACCGTGATGCTGAGGCCAACCAGAGGGAATAGGGTAAAGAGAAAGAAATCCTGATAGTTGCTGGAATACCGCTCAACAAAAGTGTTGATGCTGTGTGCAAACGACTTTAAGATCACAGCTGCCAAGCCACTTGAAACACCTACCAGGATACTGGAAAAAATCAAAAACTGCTTTTCACTAAGCCGCTTTTGTAAATACCTAAGGATATGTGTGAATATCCGATGGATTCTTCTAAACATTCATTAAGCAGGAAAAAGTTTAAACATGCCTTAAATTAGTTTAGTTTTGATTAGACTCCTAAAAATTACAACATATTCAAGTCCTAAAATCTTATTCTAAAATGAAGTCAAATAGGGTAACAGTAGGAATAGGTCAATACAGTTCAGTGCACCTGGACTTACCGCGTAGTTTGCAGAAGTTAGAAAGCATCGTTGTTGAAGCAGCAGCAAAGCGAGTGGGGATGTTGGTTTTGGGTGAAACATGGTTATCAGGGTACCCTTCGTGGCTGGACTATTGCACCAATGTTTCGCAATGGGATGGTAAGGAAATGAAGGAGGTATATCTTCAATTTTATAACAGCAGTGTGGCAGTTAACAGCACAGAATTTAAGCGGGTCTGTGCGATGGCAAAAGACAACAATATCACCTTGTGTATTGGTTTCAATGAAAAATTAGCATCAGGTCCGGGCAACGGCACGATATACAATAGTTTTGTAATTGTTGATCAGCATGGAGAAGTTATAAATCACCATCGGAAATTGATGCCCACCTTTACAGAGAAGATGTTGTACGGCATGGGCGATGGCCAAGGTCTTAAGGCGGTGGACACGCAAGTGGGCAGAGTGGGGGCGAGCATTTGTTGGGAGCACTGGATGCCTTTGACCCGACAAGCCCTGCATGATTCAGGTGAGCACATTCATATTGCCCTGTGGCCTAAAGTGCATGAGATGCATCAGGTGGCAAGCAGGCACTATGCATTTGAAGGCAGGTGCTTTGTTCTAGCAGCCGGCCAAATGTTAAAAGCTTCTGATTTTCCTGCTATACTGGAGCAGCCGGATTCACTTCAGTCCAATCCCAATCAATGGGTTTTGAATGGAGGTAGCTGCGTTGTGGCACCCAATGGGAGATATCTTGTTGAACCAGTTTTCGATAAGGAGGAACTAATTGTTTGTGAGCTAAATTTGGATGAGTCGATACAGGAGAGGATGACTTTAGATACGTCAGGTCATTATCAGCGGAGGGATGTGTTTGAATTTACTGTCAATCACTCCAGAAAGGAAACCTAGGACTTTCCGTATATTTTAATGATGGGTTCTCTTAATGTGGCACCCTGGTCGGAAGTAGCAAAAGCAACAATAGCAGCTATTTCTTCCGGTTGAACCCATGCAGCTGTATCGGCTTTGGGCATGGCCTTGCGATTATCTTCAGTGTTGATAATGCTGGGCACAATTACAGTAGAAACCACATTATTGTCTTTACCTATTTCATTGAATATTTCTGCCAGTTTAAAAATGAGCGATTTGGATAATGCATAGGCTACTTTGCTGGTTGCAGCGATCGGTTCCAACGCAGGTTTGGCACCTACCATCACTATACGGCCCCCATTTGGTTGTGTTATCATTTGATTAAAAACTTTGCTTCCCGTGTAGTAGGTAGTATCAAAGTTCAAACCGATCATTTTTTTTATCATAGCTCCATCGGTATTGTCAAGTGATCCCATGGCAAACCCACCCACCAGCAGTAAAGCCACATCAATGGATGTGTGATCTGTTATGATTTGATCTACAACTTTCAAAGTATTGTCTTCATTCATTAAGTCTGCATTGTAAACAGAAACAGGAGCTGGTGTTTCATAGGGAAGTTTCTTACCTGGCGAGAGCAAAGCGATTACATGGTGCCCTTTTTTAATAAATTCCATAACACACGCTTTACCCAATGCGCCACCTGCTCCTGTAATCAGTATATTTTTCATGCTCATTTTATTTAACAAGGAATAAAATTAAAAATTAAATGACACTTCCTGACCACTCAGGTCAGCAGACTCAGTGTTATCAACATTAGTATGACTTAAATAGAATTATCCTGTGTGAATTCAACAGGGTACGAATGTTCTATTTGGTAGTCAAAAATTTTCGGATGTCTCCCGCTAGTTTAACAAAATCCGGTTCATGCACGTACATCATATGTCCTCCTTCGTAATAGGTAAGGGTTACGCGTTCTTTTAAAATTCCATTGCGGGCGAATGTGTACTCTGCATCAAAGAAGGGACAGATCAGATCATAATAGCCACTTGCGACCAGCACTTTCAAATCCTTATTTCTTCTCATGGCATCTCCAAGTTTACGTGATACATTGACATAGCTAGGCTCCCAATAGCGGCCGTCTGGCACGTCCCTCCATCTCCATTTTGAGCTCAACTCACCATTGGAAGTGAGGTAGGGTCTGTCCATGTCCACATTCAGCTGGCTTGAAAGATAGTGGTTGATGATAGCACCGTATGCAGCGTCAATACCATAGCTGGAAGGATCACCCAATGTAGCGCGATCGGCAACATCATCTGATTCGTTGCCCATGTACCGGCCATCGAGCTGACCTATGGTGATGCCCTTATCTCTCAGCAGTTCTTTTCTAAAACGAGGCATGAGCAATCTCAAGTTGGCCAGTTCAACATAAGTTTTGGAAAGTCCCGTAAAGTAAACTATCCTATCTGCGATGTGATTTTCTTCTTCTTTTGTCAATCTTGATCCTTTGTACAAGGCAGATACGTATTCATCCAATGCAAACTTTCGGGCTTCATCCACAAAAGCTTCCAGCGATTTACCTTGGCCCGCTTTTTTGTGATACCATGCTGTAGCTGCCATACTTGGAAAATAGGTGACATAGGATACTATGTTGTCATGTTCGGAAGTTGAGCCCTGGTAATCCAATGCTTGTGAGATGAGGATCAATCCATTCAATGCCATGGCTTGTCCGCCTCCTTCCAGTTCATAGGTAACAGCAGCTGCCCTTGTTGTTCCAAAACTTTCACCAGCGATGTACTTCGGTGAGTTCCATCGTTTGTACTTGGTGACCCAGGCACGCATGAATGTGGCAATCGAGCTAGCGTCCTCATTGAGACCCCAGTAATCAGTTTCTTTTCCCTTACCTATCACGCGACTGTAACCTGTTCCAACAGGATCAATAAATACAAGGTCGGTAAGATCGAGCATGCCATGAGTATTGTTGATCAGCGGATACGGAGCTCCACCATCATCTTCTGCTGCGTCACTATTTACTTTAGTGATTTGAGGTCCAAACAAACCCAGGTGTAACCATACAGAAGCAGATCCAGGTCCACCGTTAAATATGAATGTAACAGGTCGGTTGGTGTTTTCTACACCATCTAATTTGTAGGTTACTGACCAAATCGAAGCCACTGGTTCACCATCCTTGTCCTTAAGGTACGTTTCACCAGCGATGGCTTTGTACTTGATCAATTTACCTCCAAAAGTACCCTGATGAGCGGTAACAAATTCTTTAGGTTCTGGAATAGGTTTGGCCACTTCCTCTTTTTTCACTTCTTGTGAAATAGCGAAGGTTATTACGACAAAGATTAATGTAAGGGTTATGTATAGGGACTTCATGACTTAATCATTTAAGGCTCCAAGATGAGAAAAATCACGGAGATTTGATATTGCATAGTTGATAATGTGATCATTGTCATTTTAGCGGTATTTAAAAATGTTGTTCTTCGCAGTGGTTTTTAATTTTGCGAAGTGTACCGTCTTATCTATATTCTACATCATGTTTGAGAGTTTCGACATTTGGAAATTGCTGGCTGGGCTTGGAATTTTTATGTTCGGGATGTTCCTTATGGAAGAGTCCATCAAGAAGTTGTCTGGCCGGGCCTTCAAGCGACTTATCCGTGAGTACACGTCAGGAAAAGTAAAATCCATTCTTTCGGGAATCTTCACTACTGCGATTTTGCAAAGCAGTTCAGCGGTATCGTTGATGGTACTGGCTTTTGTTGGCGCCCGGATCATGACCATGGATAATGCCATAGGGGTAATCTTAGGTTCAAACATTGGTACTACTATAACCGGATGGATTGTTGCAACACTGGGATTTCAGGTACAGATAGAAAGTTTTGCGCTACCGCTCATTGGAATTGGAGGTTTAGGATTAATTTTTCTGGGGCAGTCTGAAAAGTATTCAGCGGTTAGTAAGCTATTGGCTGGATTTGGTTTTCTCTTCATGGGTATTGATTACATGAAGGGAAGTGTTGAGACATTCGCTCAAGGATTTGACATGTCTACCATTCCTGATTATGGATTGATGGTGTATGTGGGGATAGGTGTATTACTTACGGCCGTGATGCAATCCAGCTCTGCCACCATGGCCATTGTGCTCACGGCATTAAATGCCGGAATAATAGGATTCAGTGCTTCGGCAGCAATGGTAATCGGGGCTAACCTGGGCACCACGATTACAGTTTTGCTTGGTGCGATTGGTGCCGCTCCCGCCAAGAAGCGTGTGGCCTTTAGTCATTTTGCATTTAATCTGATAACAGGTATTGTTGCATTGGTGGCCATGCCACTACTTGTATTTATTTCTTTAAGTGTTTTTGCAAGTAATAATCATGTTGTTGCATTAGCACTTTTTCACACCATCTTCAATGTATTGGGTGTTCTGGTTTTTTATCCATTGATCAAATATTTTTCAGTTTTGCTTACAAAGGTATTTCCGGATAAACTTGAGACGCTCACCTTGCATATTAATAATGTTACACCTAATGTGGCTGAGGCTGCCATACCCGCTTTGCGTATGGAGTCAATTCATCTGGTACAGGAGACACTCAGGTACAACCTTGCAGTACTGGACATTGATGAGAAGCTGGTATTTACAAGCAGCGATCTGGCAGGAAAAAAAATAAGAGCCGGGATAACGCTCGAAACTCAGTATAACAATTTAAAATTATTGCAGGCAGAATTATTTACTTTTTCAGCAAGCATTCAAACCCATGAACTGACAGAAGAAGATTCGGTGGAATTAAATAGATACTTGCATGGTGCGAGGATGACATTGCATGCGGCCAAATCATTAAAGGATGTCAGACATGATTTTGAAGAATTCGCCAACTCGGATAATGATTTTTTGAATGATCAGTACATGAATTTCAGGAAAAGATTAATCGAAACTTATTTGAAGATTGATAAGTTGATGGATGAAAGGGAAGGGGCGGATAAAGTGAAGCGCTTATTGCTAATACTGAAGCATATTAAGGAAGATGATCATACTTTTGTTGCTTTTACAACAAAGGCGATTTCTGCCAATCAGATATCAGATATTAATGTTTCTACTGCCCTGATTGTCAACCGGGCTTTTGTACAATCCTCAAGACAACTACTTCTCTCCTTACGAGAACTTCTGTTGAACTCAGATGAGATCAAGCAATTTATGGCGGTTCAGGAGATCAATGAAACCTTATTGGAGTATGAATAGCTCAAGCTATTCCTGGGTGACAATACTTAGCTTTTGATGTGACTTTTGTCATTTTAAAATAGCCTAATTAGTGACTTATTGCAGATATCAAACCGTTAACTAGAATAGAAACTATGAAATCGATATTAATTCCTACTGATTTTTCTGATTACGCCTTAACTGCTGTAAGTACGGGTATTGCTTTAGCAAAAAAAACAGGTGCTGAACTTTTCCTACTCCATATTTTCAGTGCGCCTTCCGATTGGAATCGTATTCCTGTAGAAAAGCAACAGGAACATCCGGAACATGAAGCGCGTATGGTTGAGGCGGAAGTGAAGATGGATAAGTTCTTGAAAAACAAAATGTTTAAAGGTGTAAAAACTACCGGAATAACAAGACCGGGCATTGTGCAGGAAGAGGTGATGTATGTAGCCAAACTGTACAAGTGCAATTTAATCATTATGGGTGCCCATGGCACAGGTGAATCTCACCGTTATTTTATTGGAAGTCATGCGCAAAAAGTGATGAGAACAAGTCCAGTTCCGGTATTATCTGTGAAGAAGGATTTTAAACCTGCCTCCATTAAAAAGATTGTTTTTGCGGCCAATTTTGAAGAGAGCCTCAGTCAGCCATTCGGCAAGATCATATCTTTCTTGAAAGCAACTGGTGCAAGTCTAACATTGCTTTACATAAACACACCGTCTAATTTCAAAGACACCCCTTCAGTAAGGAAGGCCATGCAAAAGTTGATGAGTGCATTCCCTGACATTAAGATGAAAGGTGAAGTATACAATGCAATGGATGTGGAAAAGGGTATGTTGGCTTATGCTGAAGAAAACAAAACACAGGTAATTGCCAAAGTGACACACAATCGCTCTAAACGCGCGGGGTATGACTTTGGAATTACTGAAGCACTTTTATTTAAGTCAAAGGTGCCTGTACTTAGTGTTATGGTGTAAAGACGTTTACAGGTAAAATCATTCTTTTGTTTTGATTCTGGTTTGCTTGTTATGTTAAAATACTTATTTGCTTTAGTCGTTTGCATGCATGGCCTCATACATGCGCTGGGTTTTTTAAAAGCATTTCACCTGGGAGGTGAGCAAATTACAAAAGCAGTTTCGAAACCACTGGGACTTGTTTGGCTGGCAGTCATGATGATGTTTATTATTACTGCCATCTTTTTTTTATTGAAAGAAAAACACTGGCCATTAGTGAGTATGGTGGCTGTGTTGTTGTCTCAGATTTTAATTATTATTTTTTGGAAGGATGCCAAAATGGGTACGGCTGTCAATGCGGTAATATTGTTTATTGCATTGCCTGCCTATGCTCAGGAAGCGTTCTCGCTATCTAGTGAGATACAATCGACAACCTTACTTGAATCATTCGATAATAACGATATTATAACCCACAATGATGTTGAGCACCTGCCACCCATTGTTCAAAAGTGCTTGCATAATTCGGGAGCTATCGGCAAGTCAAAAGCAGGAACCGTTCGTTTAAAGCAAAAGGGTAAAATGAAGTTAAAACCAGATGCAGACTGGATGGATTTTAATGCTGAGCAGTATTTCAATCTTAAGGACCCAGCCTTCGTATGGACTACCAAAGTGCAAATGAGCAGTTTGGTTTATTTTAATGGGAGGGATGAATTAAAAGAGGGTAAAGGTAAAATGCTGATTAAGGCGCAGTCGCTCATTAATATGGTGAATGAATATGACAATGAGAAAATCAATTCAGGTGCTTTGATTCGCTTTTTGGGAGAGTCAAGTTGGTTTCCCCAATTCTTTGCCAGCGACTATATGGAATGGGAAGAACTTGGACCAACCACTGCGAGGGCAACATTAACCTACCAAGATCTAAAGGCTCAAGGTACTTTTGAATTTACAGCAGATGGGGACGTGAAATCATTTAGCACCCAGAGATACTATGGTGCTGGTAAGGAGGCCACTGAAGAAAATTGGATAGTGGAAATGGAATCCTACAAAAATTTGGATGGAGTAAAAGTACCCAACAAGTGCAAGGTAACCTGGAAACTGAATGAAGGAGATTTCAATTGGCTTATTCTTGAAATTGTGGATTTGGCGTATAATCCTGATGGACTATATGAAACCCCTTTAGGTTCTCAATAACCGTATCTTCCCAGACAAACCCCTTCAAACAGAAAGGTGTACTATCATTTTTTTTATAACTTTCTCCTATCAATTTTTAACCTCTTTTTAAAAGTCAGGCTGCCTCATGTTTCTTAAACAAAATATAAAAACGCTTAAGCCTTCCGCTACGCTTGCCATCAATGAATTGTCCAATGAATTGATCAAGCAGGGTAGAAAAGTATATAAACTTGGATTTGGGCAATCGCCTTTTCCAGTGCCGGATGTTGTGGTCAATGAGTTGATTGTGCATGCCCGGGAGAAAGACTATCTACCGGTAAAGGGTTTATATAGCCTTCGGGTAGCAGTGGCTAATTATCATACCAGGAGAACCCATATGAAAGCAAGGGCGGAAGATGTAATAATCGGCCCGGGTTCAAAAGAGTTGTTGTACATCGCTCAATTGTGTTTTGATGGAGACCTTTTGGTGCCAGCACCCAGCTGGGTTTCTTATGCGCCACAAGCTCAGATTACCGGAAAGCAATCGTTGTGGATAGATACATCTGGTAGTCAAAAGAAAATGTTGGATGCAACTTCTTTGGAGGCTTATTGTGAGAAACATCCCAAGAGGAAATTCATGCTTATTCTTAACTATCCCAGCAATCCCACTGGTGCAAGTTATTCCAGCGATGAGCTAAAGGCACTGGCGGATGTTGCCCGAAAATATGAACTGCTTGTTATTTCTGATGAAATCTATGGAGAACTGATGCATAATGGCACGCATGTTTCAATAGCCAACTATTATCCCGAGGGGACCATCGTGAGTTCGGGCTTGAGCAAGTGGAGCGGTGCCGGGGGCTGGCGGCTAGGTACATTCACCTTTCCAGAAAACCTCAGGTGGTTAATTGATGCGATGGGTGTGGTGGCGAGTGAAACATTTACAGCTACGAGCGCCCCTATTCAATATGCTGCGGTAAAGGCATTTGAGTTCGGACCTGAAATTGAAACATATGTAGCGGAGTCGAGAAAAGTATTAAAAGCCATTGCATCGTACACCTATGAAGCGCTAACGGGAATAGGCCTCAAAATGCCTGCGCCTGAAGGAGGGTTTTATCTCTTCCCTGATTTCACGGAATACAGGGATCAATTAAAGCAGAAAGGAATTGAGACCTCCACCCAATTGTGCAGGAAGTTGCTTGAAGAAACAGGTGTAGCATTGTTGCCAGGTGCTGACTTTGGGCAGACTGATGAAGAATTGTCTGCCCGGTTGTCTTATGTTGATTTTGACGGTAAATCTGCACTTGATTTTGTAAAAATGCATGGATCCATTTCGCCTCAAAAGGTAAATGATGTTGCACCTCGCGTGGTAGAAGCCTGTAATGCCATAAAAACCTGGTTGAAATGAAACGTGTGAGATTATCCCTAGTGCTTTTAATATTATTTGGATCGTGTCAATCTACACGGCAAGAAAAAAGCCATGGGGCAATAGCTGCGGCCACCCCCGAGGCGGCTGAAGCAGGGATGGAGGTGTTGAAAAGCGGTGGTAATGCCATTGATGCTGCAGTAGCGATTGCCTTTTCGTTGGCCGTTACTGAACCTGCTATGACAGGTTTAGGAGCTGGCATTCAAATGTTGGTAAGTATCCCTGGTGAAAAACCATTTATGATTAATGGTACTACTTATTCCCCCGCCTCAACATCTGTTACTGCCACAGAGGATGACATTCAATATCACAGAAGGTCAACCATTCCTTCTTTTGTCAAAACGTTAGACTTTGCTTTTAAAACGTATGGGAGTAAATCCATTCCATGGCAGCATGCATTGCAGCCCGCTATCGACCAGGCTGAAAATGGATTTAGACTGGGTCGCTTTCGTGCCAAAGTATATCAAGAATATGAAAAGCGTTTGTTAAGCTCCCCGTATCACATGCAGCACTTTTTAATAGAGGGAAAAATCCCTGAAGAGGGCCAGCTATTGGCTCAGCCTGCACTGGCCAATACTTTGAAGCGTTTGGGAAGTGTTGGTGCTGATGACTTTTACCATGGAGAGATTGCTTCAGTGATTGCGCGCGATATGAAGGAAAATGGAGGTTGGATTTCATTAAAAGATTTGAATGAATTCCCGACACCTGAAGTAGTACCTGCATTGGAATCCACTTACAGGGACTTTCAAATATTTACAAGTACACCTCCATGTGGTGGGTGGGTAGTGCTATTGGCCCTTAACCTTTTGGAGCCAATGGATAAAGTAGAAGACAGGAACGTGAATTTGGTGAAGGCGCTTGCTTTGGCGCATGGAGAAAGGCAGGTGAATCCGATTCAAGATATGGTCAATTACAAAAGTGAAGTGTCAACGAGGATTTCAAAGGACAAGGCCAAAGAATTACTTCAGCCAACAAGAGCAGGTGAGATGGAAATGGAAGGAGCGGGAGAAACCACCCATTTTTCCGTGGTAGATAGCGATGGCATGCTGGTGTCTGTTACCACCAGCATCAATGCTTATTTTGGTTCACGTGCCGCCTCCGCGTCATTGGGTTTTATTTACAATAGTTATATGGAAGATTTTGTCTATGATGATGTTACCCATCCCTTTGCTGTCGGACCAAACAAAATGGCTTACTCCTCCATGAGTCCCACTATTGTGAGAAGTAAGGAAGGGGAGAATGTGATGGCCACCGGTAGCCCCGGGAGTGCAAGAATAATCTCTGCGGTGGCCCAAACCATTCAGTACTGGATTGATGTAAAAAGTGATATCAATGAGGCGATTCAAGCACCCCGTGTTCATGTTGTGGGCAATAAAGTTTATTTTGAACGTCCGGACTCAACCGTATCGGCATGGTTGAATGAGCAGGGTTATCAATTGACAGAAGTAAAAAATGAATTGGGTGTCAACGGTTTGAATCCGTATTTTGGTGGTGTGCATGCCGTGGCCTTCGAGAATGGCCGATGGCTTGGAGCGGCAGATCCTAGACGGGATGGTGTTGACAGCCAATAATATAGTATAGTTTGTTTTTGAATTTTTTTGAAATCAGCTTCCTACCGATGAAACTATTCAAATTAGTGTCGATGATTTTCCTTTATCTTCCAATTGGCTTATCGGCCCAACAAATAGCCGATGAGAATTACCGTCCGTCCATTGATAAGCCGGCTTATGCTACAGGGCAAGGGCCAGTAGTTTTTATTGATGAAGGACATCATAATTTTCATACTAAGGAGGGCAGGTATACCTCATTTGCTCAGTTGCTTGAACGAGATGGCTATCAGGTGAAGGCTTACACTGGTTTATTTAAGAGAGACATGTTGAACAAAGGTAAAATCCTCGTGATTTCAAATGCACTCAATGAGGCCAATGTAGGCCGGTGGATATTGCCTAATCCATCGGCATTTACGCAAGAAGAGATTGTGACATTGAAGAAATGGGTTGAAGAAGGGGGGAGTCTTTTTCTGATTGCAGATCATATGCCACTAGCTGGTGCAGCCGCAGATCTGGCCAGTGCATTTGGATTTACGTTCACCAATGGATTCGTTATGCGCAATGATGGTGATATTCCTTCCATTTTCTCCACAGATAAAGGTACACTTTTACCTTCAGTCATTACATGGGGAAGAAATGAAACCGAGCAAATCAACGAAGTGGCTACCTTTACCGGACAAGCATTTCAGATACCAGAAGGTGCAACACCAGTTCTGCAGTTTGAAGATGATCACATCAACCTGCTTCCTGATACGGCCTGGCGGTTTCATGATGATACAAAAAGACAAAGTGTAGAGGGATGGTCTCAGTTGGCTTACATGAAAGTGGCAAAAGGCAGGCTTGTAGTATCGGGGGAAGCGGCCATGTTTTCAGCACAGCTGGCTGGACCTGACAAAAGAAAAATGGGAATGAATTCTCCACTGGCCACTCAAAATCATAAGCTGTTGCTCAATATTGTGCACTGGCTTGACGGGAGGATAGATCAATGATCAATGCAAAGAAGCATAATCATTGTAAATCAAATGGAGGTTAATCCAGTTGCATAAAATCTTCTTTCAACGTACGTTCGAGTGCAGCAAGTAAGAGGTCACTATCCTTTTTGCTAAACACAATAGGAGGTTTGATTTTCAAGACATTTTCAAAAGGTCCATCTGTACTTATAAGTATCCCCAATTCACGCATGCGATTCGCCAGATAGGTGGCTTGTTCCGTGGCAGGTGTTAAGTTATTGTCTCTCACCAATTCAACACCTAAAAACAACCCCAGGCCTCGTACATCACCGATGATGGGATAATTATTTTTCAGTTGCATTAGACCATCTTTAATATAGCCTCCAATTTCTTTTGCATTTTGTTTCAACCCTTCATCATCAATCACATTGAGTACTTCCAAACCAATGGCGCTTGATACTGGGTTTCCACCAAACGTATTGAAGTATTCCATGCCATTGGCAAAAGCATCGGAGAGTTTCTGTGTGGTTACGACCACGCCTAGTGGATGGCCGTTGCCTATGGGCTTACCGATGGTCACTATATCGGGCACGACACCCTGACTTTCGAAAGCCCAGAAATGGTCGCCTGCGCGACCGCATCCCGTTTGCACTTCATCGGCAATACACACGCCTCCAGCATCGTGCACGTGTTGATAAGCTGCCCGGAGATACCCATTTGGCAAAACGATTTGTCCGCCACAACTGAGCACAGATTCGCAGATGAAACCTGCTATGCCTTTTTTACCTGCTTTTACTTTATTGATGGCTTCCTTGACATGGGAGGCATATTTTATACCCGCCTGATCCATATTTCGGTAAATGCCGCGATAGGTATCCGGAATGGGTACCACATGAATGTGGTCAGGGGCGCCAGTGCCACCCTTGCGATCAAATTTGTAGGAGCTGATATCGACACACGCATTGGTATTGCCGTGATAGCCCACTTCTACCACCACCATGTCTCTGTGGCCGGTGTAGGTTTTGGCGATGCGCAAAGCCAGTTCGTTGGCTTCACTTCCGGAATTGACTACATAAGCCACATTGAGTGTAGCTGGCATTGTTTTGAGCAGTGCTTCCGTGAATTGTATGATGTTCTGGTGAAGGTAACGCGTGTTGGTGTTGAGTACGGCCATCTGTTTTTGTCCGGCCTTTACCACGCGTGGATGTTCATGCCCCACGTGTGCTACGTTGTTGACGGTATCGAGGTATTTTCTTCCATCTGCTTCGTACAAATATTGCATGAAGCCACGTTGCATGTTTAGCGGCCGGTGGTAGGAGAGGCTAAGGTTTTTCCCAAGGTGCGTCTTGCGATAAGCAAGGAGAGCAGATGACGCAGGCGTTGGAGGTGCAGGAGACGGCTTTCCGGCTATGAGCAGCCAAGGGTCCGGACAAAGACTTTTCCAAATGTCGATTTGGGAGGGAAGCGCCACCCCGGGGAAGTCTCCTGAACTTCCCAATGGATCCAGCAGTATTTGAAAATGCAGGTGTGGAGACCAGCCACCATTTTCATGCAGCTCACCCAGGGTTCCTACCTGAGTGCCGGCAGCGAGTTTATCTCCCGGACTTACAAGGTTGAGTGATGAACGAGAAAGATGCCCGTATAATGTATAAAATGTTAACTCGGGTAAAACATCGTGTTTTACAATTACGGTGGGCCCGTAATTTCGATGACCCAGGTTCTCCACTGCACTCACTACTTCGCCATCCAGGGGGGTGTAAACAGGTTCGCCTGGCTTCATGAAGAGGTCTAATCCGATGTGAACGGTCCTCCATTCAGGACCATTATTCCCTTCTTGCTCAAAAGTTGTAGAAGTATAAAAAGGACGTACTTCGTTGTATTGGCCAATGCCTACTTGTTTACCACTGTCATGAAGGGTTGCTTCAATTTGATTCCGAAGTTTTTCATCACTGAGTACGACAGACTGATTACCTAATTCAAGGCTGCCCATGCTCAGATCCAGCCAATGTGCATTTTGTTCATTGAGGGTAATTGAAACCACCGGTTTGAAAGTGGAAACGCTGGCTGCCACCCACTTATTAAAAATTGAATGGGTCGGGCAGGGCTCCATACCACAAGCATGGCGAAAAGTGTAGTAAGCAAATGATGGCGATACATCTTTCAATTTTTTCAATAGCATCCATGCGGCTTCATCACTTATTTGCAGGTATACATTCTCTGGGTTTTCTTCACGATTCTGATGAGAGCAAACCACACTGATCAGGAGGCGAACGGTTACCAATGAAAACAAAGCTTTTAATTCCACATCTTCCAATGGAAATACGGAGTGGTAGCCCTTTACAATTGGATAAGCCGCCTGCAAGGGATCAGGTTTGTGCATGAGTGCATAAGCCATTGCAATAGCCAGCTCATTGATGCGGTGTGAATGTACCGCGTCTCCAAAATCAATTACGCCAGGCACTTTAGGGTTGATCTTATCATAACCAACCAGCACATTGTAGTCGTTGGCATCGTTGTAGATTACACTTTTTGGAAGAGAACGCTCAACAGGTTTTACAGTCGATTCGTAGAGGCCGTAGTAATAGTTGACCAATGTATTTCTACCCTCATCTTTAAAGTGATTCAAATGTGGTTTTATCCAGGCAGCCTGCGCCAGGTCCCATTTGATAAAACGGTAAGCAGCAGGGTGATCAAAATCAACCAGTGCTTTGCTCAGGTTTCCGCACAGGTTGCCCAGGTGGTACAGTAATTGGTCTGTATGAGGGTTGACAGTTGCCAAAGGTCTTCCTTCCACCCAGGTGAGCAATCTAATGAACCTGGTATTTCCGTTCTTATCTGAGAGGGTATTGATGTGTTGACCATTGGAAGTGGATGGGATGACTTCAGGTATTTCAAGCCCCAGGTTTTTGGCGTGCAAATGCATCATGAAGGCATTTTGGAACTCCAGGTTAGCTTGTTTTTCTTTTGCGTTGGCTATTTTGAAGGTGTATTTTCGTTTATTTGGGGTCGTAATCAGGAAGTTCAAGTCAATTTCACCAGGTAATGGTTTTACATCACCCTCAAGATTATAGGTATTTTTTATCAGTGACTTAACTTCGGAAAGTGAAAAGCTCATCGGTTACATTTTGCATCGCCAATTTAGTTTAATTTGAGTACCGTTATTGACATAGTGACAAAGAAAATCGTGTGGCCGAAACTCTATTTTGATTCCTACGTAAAGGCATTTAACTATTAACTTATCTATTCTTTTTATCCATTATACATCACGTTGTGGTATCGGTTAATTATGAAATACCACTTTTATTTGCGACTCTTTTTAACGCTTAATACATGAGATTTTATTTTGTACTTCTGGTTCTGATTTTTGCTTCCCTCGCTTCCTTTTCGCAATCGAAGGGTACTGCCTATGATTTTACGGTTGATTTAACCCGAGTCGTGGATGATAAGGTAAAAGTAGAATTGACTCCTCCCAGTCTAAAACAAGATGAAATTACTTTTTACTTGCCCAAGATTATTCCCGGCACTTATGCTGTTCAAGATTATGGACGATTTGTTTCTGGATTTGAAGTCAAAGACAAAAAAGGCAATGCGTTGCCATTTGAAAAAATTGATACCAATGCATGGCGATTGAAGAGTGCCAAAAAGATTGCGAAGATCAGTTACTGGATCGAAGACAGCTTTGATACAGAATTAGCGGGACCGACTATTTTTTGGCCTGCGGGCACCAACATAGAAGAGGGCAAAAACTTTGTTATTAACCCAAGCGGGTTTTTCGGATATTTTGAAGGTATGAAGCAAATTCCTTTTCAGTTCAATGTGATCAGGGATAAAGCATTTTATGGATCAACAGGTCTAATTCCGGAAAAAACAGGTGAGCCGCTCAGCTTATTGAAGTTGGAAACGCCTCAACCAGAAAAAAGGGTAGATGTATTTAGAGCGGATGATTTTGACCTCCTGGCTGATTCACCCTTGATGTATGCCAAAGGGGATACGGCTATAATCAAAGTGGGTAAGACAGAAGTGTTGATTGGATCGTACTCGCCTAATGCCAGGATTTCGGCTAAAGAAATTGCCAATAGTGTACGCGAAGTATTGATGGCGCAGAAGGAATATCTGGGAGGAGATTTGCCTGTGGATAAATACGCCTTCATTTTCTATTTCACAGATCAGCCGGTGATGTCGTATGGAGCATTGGAGCATTCTTATTCCTCCTTTTATTATATGCCCGAAACTTCCATTGATAGGATGAATCAGAACTTAAGGGACTTTGCTGCGCATGAGTTTTTCCACATTGTTACACCTTTGAATATTCATTCAGAAGAAATAGGCCAATTTGATTTCAACGATCCCAAGATGTCGAAACATCTTTGGTTGTATGAAGGAGTGACGGAATATTTTGCCGGTAACATGCAAGTGAAGCATGGGTTGATTTCACCCGAGCAATATTTGAATATTCTCAGGCAAAAGTTGGTTATGTCTGATGGCTTCAAAGACGATCTGCCTTTTACGGAGTTTAGCAAATATGTGCTGGAAAAGTATGAAGACCAGTTTTATAATGTCTATCAAAAAGGAGCTATCATAGGTATGTGTTTGGATATTAATCTTAGAAAATTGTCAGACGGGAAATATGGATTACAAAACCTTATAGCAGACTTATCCAAGAAATACGGCAAGGATCAATCCTTTCAGGACGATGTCTTGTTTGCTGAGATTGGAGCGCTCACTTATCCGGAGATAGAGACATTCCTCAACACCTATGTAGGCGGCCCAACCAGTTTGCCTTTGTCTTCCATCTTTGCTGAAGTAGGGGTGAACTACACCAGGGAATTGGAGGAGAAAGAGATAACCCTTGGTTTTGGAAACAATAACATTGCAGTGGCGCAGTACAACAACTCACCCATGCTCGCTTTGCAAAATTGTGACCGTATGAATGAACAAGGTAAAGCCATTGGCTTTGAGGATGGTGACATTATCATCAAAATGAATGAGGTGGTTTTACCTCCATTGGGTCCTGAAATCAGTGGTATTATTGCCCAGCACAAAGCGGCTTTGAAAGAGGGAGAAAAAGTAGCCTACACCGTATTGCGCAAAGATGAAAGTGATCAATACAAGGAGGTGAGGTTGGAAGCGGTTGTCCAACCTGTGCTGATCAGCAAGCGACATGTATTGGAATTCGATGATGCCGCCACACCAGCTCAGTTAAAATTGAGAAGAGGGTGGTTAACTGCTGAGTAGGCATTCAATTGCCTACGATGGCTTCGGCTTCCATTTCAATAAGGTATTCATCACCGATGATTTCTGCTTTCACCAGCGTGTTGGCCGGCTGAATGTTTTTGAAGCGTTCGCCATGGGCGCGTGATATTGGCTCCCAGTCGTTGACATGACGCACAAATATGCGGGTGCGCACTACCTCTTCCAAAGTGCCACCGAGAGATTGAATCGCGCCTTCTATTTTGTCTATTACAAAGTGGGTTTGTGCTGCTGGATCATTGCCGCCAATGGCTTTGCTGCCATGGGTGGCCGTAGTGCCGGAGACCAAGATTCGATTTCCCTTTCGTATTGCCCTGCTGAATCCGGCCATGTCTTCCCAAATGGTTCCACTCAGCGCTTTTGTTCTGCCATCACTGCCTTGGTAGGTAGGGAAAGGCGGTGGAATGGTATCTACGTGATGACTGAGGTCGCCTGAGGCGGTGAGGAAAGGAGGCTTGCGGTATTCATCACCACAGTCTCCGGGTATGGGGTCAAGCTCAGCCTGTGCTGCGCTGATGGTTGATATATTTTGTTCTGATAGTTTAAAGTCAAAAAGTTTCAGGTTATCCTGTACGTGTTCACTCTTACCCAGACGTGCACCTATGATAACACCACCTACAGCAGGCTGTTGGAGCATAAAACGGCTAGCCACATTGGCGATAGACACCTTGTGCTGTTGGGCCACTTCGTGCAGTGCATGAAGTACTCCCTGAAATTTTTTCCAACCACCGGCAGCATCAATAAAACGTTTGTACTTCATCTGCGACCAGGTGAGCTTTTCATTGAGTACCGGCTCGGGTTTATCTAACCATCGATCGGAAAGAAATCCACCGGCAACAGTTCCAAAAGCCAGTAATTTGATATTGTGTTCATTGCAAAGGGCGGCCATTGAGCCTCCGGCACGTTGATCTATTACGGAGTGACAAACCTGATTGGAGACCACGTCAATTCCGCTTTTTAAGACGATGCGCAAATGAGCCGTATCAAAATTGGTTAGTCCAAGATTGGCAATCAGTCCTTCCTGTTTTAATTCCTGCAGCCAGTAAAGACAATCCAGCCAATTGGGATCGGCATAGTTCCAGGCGTGGAATTGCAGCAAGTCAATCTGATCGGTTTGTAATCGGTTGAGTGCGGTCACCACAGCTTGCCTTACTTCCTCTTTGCTGGTTTGGCCAGGCTTAGGCACCCACTTGGTGAGCAGTTGTACTTTTTTAGGATCTGGCAGGCTTTTTCTAAACTCACCTGCTATCACTTCTGCAGAACCATAGTGGTCGGCCATATCAAAAGTAGTAAAACCTGCATTGGCATAAGCTTTCATGAATGGAGCCGTCTGTTTAGGATCCAGTGTTTGCCCGTCACGCTCCATGTCTGCGATCTGCCACAGCCCGGTGAGTGCTCTTGAAATGGTCAGCGAGGCAGAAAGTTTGCAGGTTTCAACTTTAGAGTTCATAGATTATCTTTAGCCCGCTAAAATTACCTTCTTTATCAACATTACAAAACCAAGAAATATGCGTACGGTTAATATCATGGAAAAATTCAGTTTGTTCTCAGAGACGTGGACACCCAAGATCATAGGTGAACTGAATGGACAATATGTGAAGTTAGCAAAAGTGAAAGATGAGTTTGTATGGCACAGTCATGACAATGAAGATGAACTGTTCATGGTATTTAAAGGAACATTGCACATGGCATTTCGCGATAGGACAGAGATTGTGAAAGAAGGGGAGATGATCATTGTACCGAAAGGGGTAGAGCACAACCCCCACACCAATGGTGAAGAGGTATGGGTGCTATTGTTTGAACCTAAGGCTACAGCACATACAGGTGCGGTAGTGCATGAAAGAACCGTGCACGATCAAAAGTGGATTTAATGTGGCTTTAGAATAAATCTGTTTGCTCAGTCACCAATTCCTGGTACGTATGTTTTGAGATGGCAGCTTCCGTGTTGCCGGTGGCCTGCTTTCCTTTTAGTCTGGGGACGGTATATGCTTCCATTTGGGTTTCATCAAAAGGAGCCATTAGTTCTTTGATGATTGCTTCATTTTCTCCATCCCAATTGAGCCAATCCATTTCATTTTCCTTAGAAAGTATCACTGGCATACGAGGACCTTCACTCATTTTAGGATTGTTGTGAATGCGTGCCATCAGTCCGTTGGCTTTGGTGGTTACAATGGAAAAGGTAGTGCGCTCCATGTCTTCACTTCGCCATGTATCGTAAATGCCTGCCAGCGACATGGGTTCCTGATTCTTTAGCAGGATGTGATGGGGAAATGTTTTACCATGCTTATGATGATGTTCATAAAATCCATCTACCAACACCAGGCACCTTCTTCTCAGGATGGATTCTTTGAAGGCGGGTTTTTCAAAAACAGATTCAGCGCGGGCGTTCAACGTTTGGTTTTGGATGCGCACCGCATCTGCAGCGTTCTTCGTCCAGTGAGGAATCAACCCCCAGTTCATCGTTCTGATTTCTAATGTATTGGTAATTACCGGAAGGTCGGGGTGATCGAAACCTGAGGCGTGGTATTGAGGCGAAAACTGTTCTATCAGTTTCTCCAGTTTTTTTATTTCGAATACATCGCCTCCATACCTTTTCAGGTATTTGAGTTTCGACAGCGTTAAAGACCTCACTTCATAGCACATGGTCAAAATTAAAGAAAATTGCCATCCTTCATGTGTAAATGCTAAAATATTTAGTATAAATTTACAGCACAGGAGGGTATGATATGAAGTTAAAAGAGCTAAATCCAGGTATTTATAAGGTAAGAAAGCAAGCATATGTGCCTTACGGAGCTAAGCGGCCTGTTGCTAACCACAATAGTATCCAGCTGCTTACCGTGGTCGGCCATGGTGATTCCAGGCGCTATTTTTTTGATCACGATACTTTTGGGCAAAAGCCTAATGACATGGAGCAGTTGGAGGAATATGAGGTGGTGAGCAAATACCAGGGTACTCCGCAGGTAAGTCATCCTGAGATCAAGCTGTCGTTCAAAGATGCGAGTGGTGATCGATTTGAATTTCGAGTTTTAGATGCATGGGGTTTGCGAAATGTATTTGAACACCTGTCGTGGTTACAAAAGCCGTTCGGTTATGTGAAGCGGAAGAGCAGATAGTGTTGGAAGTTAATCACCTGTCTCTTTCATAAAAAGGGCTACAGCCTTATTAAAGGCAGATCCATTACCCGGAAGATTTTGATAGTATGATTTTAAGTCAGGATCATCGAGAATTTGTTTAGCACGGCCTACTGCTTTTTGAAATTTGTTGCGCTGCACTTTTTGTCGTGGGCTACAGCCTGCACTACTCATATCGGGATAAGCGGAAACGACAGTTCCATAGTGATATCTTTTGTACACCAGGTTGCCAATTTTTCCGCGTATGCCCAGGGGGTTTTTAATTCTGGTCATCACCTTTTTGGTTTGAGTGTTGTTATCTTTTATCTATACACTACCTACCCTTTATCTGTACAGTATCTATCCATTGTCTATGGCTTTGGTACGAAGGATGGGATGCACTGCTTTTCTTTCTGCTAAATTAAAAGCAAGTGACGATAGGCTACGCGGAAAAATAGGAAGAACAGGTGGGTATCGGAATTTTATGACCGAATCGGCAAATCCGTAGGGTGTTAACCTCATCGAATTATCGAATAATGAGAATTTGTTTAAATTTGACGCTGTGAAGGTTTTATGTTTTCTGATGTCGATGTGGATAATCCTGCTGGCTACTGTGCCATGCTGTGATGAGAAGGATTGCCTTGATGATCAGATGACCGAGCAGTCAGGGCACAATGAGGAAGCTGAGGCATGTTCTCCTTTTCTGACATGCGGCACCTGTACCGGCCTAACGTTTTCCAACGTCACATATGCTTTTGTAATACCAGTGGTAGAGACGGACAAGAGCAATACGCCATTCAAAATCTCAATGGGCAAGCATTTCATTTGGAAGATCTGGCAGCCACCCAAGTTGGTCTAATTAGTATTGTCGGGTTAGCCCAATCGGTTGATCGACCAGTTCTTATTCTTTACGTTTGACCAACAACTCCAATGAAAAAAATATTTTTGTCAATACTGACAACGCTATTGCTATCCTCCGGTTTTGCACAACACCAGTTTACCGCTACCATCAGGGACAAAGCCACCAAAGAACCATTGATTGGTGCCACCGCCATTTTAGTGGGAACTACCAATGGGGCCACATCAAATGTGAATGGTGTGGTTATCCTCAACGATATTCCTGAAGGCAAACAAATCATAGCATTCAGTTATGTGGGTTATGCTTCGCGTGTTGATACGCTGTATTTTCCTCTAGCTGATAAAACGTACGATGTGTTACTGGAAAGTGAGGCTGAGGAAATGGAAGAAGTAATTGTGAGGGCAACGCGCTCCAGCAGAACCATTGCTGACATTCCTACAAGAATAGAAGCTATCTCTGGCGAGGAGCTGGAGGAAAAAGGAAACATGAAACCAGGTGATATTCGCATGTTGCTCAATGAAAGTACAGGGATACAAACACAACAAACCTCAGCGACCTCTTACAATTCCAGTATCCGGATACAGGGGTTGGATGGCAAGTACACCCAAATACTGAAAGATGGTTTGCCCCTGTATGCGGGTTTTTCCGGTGGTTTGAGTCTGTTGCAGATTGTGCCTCTCGACTTGCAGCAGGTGGAGGTAATCAAGGGGGCTTCATCCACGCTTTATGGCGGAGGGGCCATTGCCGGACTGGTTAATCTGGTTTCAAAAGTACCTGAGGAAGAACGCGAGCTTAATTTCATGGTCAATGGTACTTCTGCGTTAGGGTTGGACCTCAGCGGTTTTTATGGTCAAAAATTTGGAAAGACAGGCACCACTGTTTTTGCATCCTATAATGTGGGATCTCCCTATGATCCTGCTGATATTGGTTTAACAGCCATTCCAAAATTCAATCGGTATACCATCAATCCCAAATTATTTTGGTATCCCACGGATAAGACTACGCTCCATATTGGTTTTAACTCCACCGTAGAGGATCGCACCGGTGGTGCAATCGACTATATCGAACAGGGTAACACCAACTTGTACTTTGAAGAAAACAGTACCAACCGTTTCAGCACACAATTGGCAGCAGACCACCAGCTGAACGACCTATTATGGATTCACTTTAAAAACAGCGTCAGTTATTACGACAGAAAGATAGAGATACCCTCTTATGAATTTTCCGGCATTCAATTATCGTCCTTCAATGAGTTGTCTCTGAATTATAAAAAGCAAAATGTGGAATGGATAGGCGGTTTGAACCTGTGGACGGATGAATTTTCGCAAAATGGGGTTGCGCCAGCTCAGGCGGTGGACTATAATTACATTACTGCAGGTGTATTTATTCAGAATACGTGGAATGTATCCGAACAATTAATTGTTGAAACCGGCTTGCGTGGTGATTATCAAAATGAATACGGTTTCTTTGCCCTTCCACGAATCTCGGGGCTGTATAAATTCAGTCCAAGGCTATCAGTAAGGTTGGGAGGGGGATTGGGCTACAAAAGTCCAACGGTGTTTACCGAAGACGCAGAGAAGATACAGTTCAGAAACGTGCTTCCCTTGAATGCAGCGGCTACAAATGCAGAAGAATCCAGCGGAGGCAACCTGGACTTCAATTTCAAGACTCCTTTAGGAGATCATTTTACTTTTAGTATCAATAGCTTATTGTTTTACACCCGCATCGACAATCCATTGGTATTGGTGCCTACGACCAACGGCTTTTACGAGTACAGGCAACCGGCAGGATTTATTGACACCAAAGGCCTGGAGACCAACATCAAACTCACCTATGATGATTTTAAACTTTTTGTAGGCTATACACTGGCGGATGTGAATGAGCATTACAATGGAGCGGTAACCCAATATCCTCTGGTGGCAAGGCACCGATTGAACAATGTGCTGGTTTATGAAAAGGAAGAAAAGTTAAAAATCGGACTGGAAGCTTATTACTTTAGTCCGCAGCAGCTCAGTGATGGAAGTACCGGAAAACCCTATTGGATTTGTGGGCTGATGACTGAGAAATTATGGGAGCATTTTTCCATTTTCCTGAACTTTGAAAATTTCCTCGATACGCGTCAATCCAGGTTTGATACCATTTACACGGGCTCTGTAGCCAATCCGGTATTCAGGGATATTTATGCGCCTGTAGACGGGTTTGTTATCAACGGAGGATTGAAGCTGAAGCTCTAGGGATTATCAATGTACAGCATGGAAAATACATAAAAACCCTATGTATTTTATAAAAATATAGGTAAAATGCTACCGTTTGCTTTGGCTTTTCCATCCAGTTCGGCTGCGATTTACAACCTGGAATAGCACTGAAGTAGCAATGTGTGCCATTTTAACATTATTGTAATGACAAGAGATCAGCAACTGGCCTATTGTAAAGTATGCCAACACAAAAGTTTGATGTACAGCAGGGTATCATTTGTTCTTTAACAGGTCGGCAGGCCGATTTTCAGGATTATTGTCCTACTTTCAAGGGGATAGATGGTAGCGATCCTGTGTTGGCTGCTTATGAAGGAAAATCCTCATTTGACCCACAGGTGAGCATGGCCAGTGGTACCAAGCGATTTATTAATCTGATAGTTGATTACATTGTTTTTTATGTAATTGTAATTTTTGTAGGTGCAATATCTGGAGTGATAGTGGCTTTATTTTTTCCTGAGAACCTTGGTGAACTTGAATCGGATAAGACTCCGGTATGGGCTTATGTTTTGTCCTTTACTTTGTACGTGGGCTACTACACCCTTTTGGAGGCCAGTTCGGGTCGTACGATTGGCAAATTGTTCACTGGCACACGCGTGGTGGATAAGGATGGAAAAACGCCTGACGCAGGGACCATTTTCAGGAGGTCACTCACACGGTGTATTCCTTTTGAAGCATTTTCTTTTTTGAGTAATTCGCGTGGCTGGCACGACAAGTGGACCGATACCTGGGTGGTAGAGAAGAAGTAGCGGTAAAGCCTGTTTTTACAAGTCCAGATTCAGGTCAATACCTTTGGCATAGTGCTCCAGCACCTTGCTATCATTTTGTATCCGGATACATTCAATTTGACTTTGAAAGTTGCCGGAATAGATCACCTCAACAAAAAAGCCCGGCAATGCGTATAAGTAAATGGTGCATCCATAATACGATCTGGATGCAACAAATTCTCCAAAATCCTGAATAACTGCAGATTTTGTATTTAATTCCATCGCCTCAAATACTTCCGTTCTCATGATAATAATATAATAAATAAAGTGGAGGAGTAACATGACTAAAGTCATTTTGACAACAATGAATTATTAAAATCTACAACCAATGATTAAAAAAATATTAACAGTAGGCATGCTATTGCTGATCTCTGATGTTGTAAAAGCACAATCCAACAAGTTGTACCTGATGATTGACTATGTGAACATAGTTGATAACAATGTCGATGAGGCCAAATACTATTATCAAAACAATTGGGAGGCTTTTCGGAAAGCAGCGCAGGAGGCTGGATATATTCATTCGTACCGGTTGCTGGTTACACAAGGGCAAGGTGAATTTGATATTGTACTTATCACTGCATTTGCCAACCAAGAAGATTTGAATAACGTTGAAAGCAATTTTGAGAAGATAATTGGCAGCATCAGGCCTGGCGGTCCCATATTTCTTAACAACAAAAAGCCCAACGACTTTAGAAAAAATGAATATTCCATTCGGACTCAGACAGCATCTGTTAACCTCGAAAATGTGGAGCGCGAGATTGAGCAGATATTAAAACAAACGGAGCTTTTTTCTTTGTCGTACATGAATGCTGATTTCGAATCGCTGGCCAATTCCTATACGGCTGATGCCAAGATATTACCACCTGGTGCCGGAATTATTGAAGGAAGAGAGGCTATTAAAAAGCGCTGGATTTTGCCTGACGGAGTGCGTATATTGTTGCATAAGGTGACCCCCAGTGAAATTACGGTTCAAGGGAATTGGGCTTATGACCTTGGGTATTATGAAGGCAAGACCAGGAAAAAGAATGGAGAAGAAGTTGCCTGGAAAGGCAAATATTTAATTGTTTGGAAAAAGGAAACGGGGACCTGGAAGATGTACGCAGACGCGTGGAATGGGGTATAAATTATTATTCTTGTTTGAAGTATGCAACCAATTCAAAATTCAGGAGTAGTATTTAAGTAAGTTCAACATTCTCCTGCCATGATTAAAAATTATCTCACTGCAGCCTTACGGAATATTCAAAAGAATAAGTTTCACACGCTGATCAACGTGGTTGGTCTCAGTGTAGGGATCATGGCCAGTTTAATGGCTATGATATTTGTATTGGATGAAACATCCTTCGATGGCTTTCATTCTAAAGCGGATAGACTTTACCGGTTGAACAAATGGCGCCTTGAAGAAGGAGTGGTTGTTAATAATGCAGAATCATCGGGATTATACGGCCCCGGCATGCAGGAGGAATTTCCCGAAGTGGAAAGCTTTGTTCGATACCAACCCTGGTTTAATAATCTCATGTTGGTTTATAAGGATCGGCAAATTGAAATCAAAGAACAAGATGTGCTTTTTGTTGACAACGCTTTTTTTGAAGTATTTGATTTTATTTTGAGAAGGGGCGATCAAAGCAATGTGCTGACCAGGCCATCGACCATTGTGTTGACGCCCTCGGTAGCAAACGCTTTGTTTGGCAATGAAGATCCCATTGGGAAGACCGTAACGGGAGTGAATGATTTGGAGTACGAGGTAACTGGAATCGCTGAGGAAGCTCCAAGGAATTCTCATATTCAATACCGGGCATTGATATCGTTTTCTTCCACCACACCGAAGGTAGGGCCTTTGGAATTTGAGTGGATGAATAACTGGCATACGCAAACACTTACCACTTACGTGTTGTTGCATGAGGGATCCAATCCTGAAGATGTGCGAAAAAAACTGGCAGACTTTACAGCTGCACACATTCCTACTCGGGTTAATGATTATAATTTTTATTTGCAGCCATTTAAGGAGATTTATCTCAATTCTCACCTGGTTAAATATCATCGGATGGCAAAGATGGGCAACCGGCAATATGTTATCGTTTTTTCTGTCATTGCAGGGTTCATACTTTTTATTGCGTGTGTCAACTATGTTAATATCAATACCTCCAAGGCTACGCGAAGGGCACGTGAAGTAGGTATGCGCAAATCACTGGGTGCCACCAAAAAGCAACTGTTTTTTCAATTCATCGGAGAGTCAACGGTGATCGCAACGCTGTCGGCCCTGCTGGCGGTTGGATTGCTCTACGTTTTTATACCTTTTTTTAATGATTTGGCTGGAAAGGAATTGAACATGTCGTTATTGTGGAATTGGTATGTAGTCGCGAGTGCTTTGTTGCTGATTCTATTGGTAGGGTTTGTGTCTGGGGCTTACCCTGCGCTGGTTATTTCATCCTTCAAACCTGTGGATGTGTTGAAGGCCTCAGCCAAAAGCAGAGTATCAGGGCACATGCCCCGGTATGCATTAATAACTTTTCAATTTCTTGTCGCTGTTGTTATGATTAGCAGTACCCTGATAGTATATCAACAAATAAGATATGTCACTCACAAAGACCTTGGATTTGACAAGGAGCACGTTATGGTGTTGAACCTAACCCAGGCTATTGCAGAAAAGGGTGAAACTTTTGTCAATGAAGTCAAGCAGCGTCAGGATGTTGTCAGTACTTCACTCACGCGAATGGCTTTGGGTGGTGGGAGTTCAAGTACTTTTATTCAACCCGAGGGGTTTCCACCTGATGAAATTGAAGTCAGAATGTTTCCTGTAGATCATCATTGGGATAAGACCTATGGTTTAAAGATGGCGAGTGGTCGGTTCTTTGATGAAAACCTTGCAAGCGATTCCAATGTAGTGGTGATCAATGAAGCACTTGTCAATTTATTACAATGGAATAGTCCATTGGAAAAAACAATTCAGTTTCAGGGGGATGCTTTGTCTTATCCCGTTATCGGTGTGGTGAAGGATTTTAATTTTCGGTCGTTGTATCTGAATGTAGAACCAGCCGTTATGTGGATCACGAACAGTAAACGCAATTTATCCATTCGATTTTCTGGTGATCCTTCACCTTTAATTTCATTTCTTGAGCAGAAGTGGAAGGAGTTTGAACCGAGGTACCCGTTTCAATATTATTTTGTAGATGAAGCTTTTGCCAAAGCCTACCAGGCAGACGAAAAGCTTTTTAAAACTATCGTAACGTTTGCCGGACTGAGTGTGCTCATCAGTTGCTTGGGATTGTATGGTCTAGTGTCTTATACTATAGCACAGCGGACCAAGGAATTTGGGATACGCAAAGTATTAGGGGCAACTGTTGCAGGTCTCAACTACATGGTGAATCGCAGATTTATATTGCTGGTTATTCTTGCAGGTATTATCGCTATACCCATTGTCATCAAGTTGATGCAGCAATGGCTGGCTAAATTTGCCTATAGAATTGAAATCGAGCCTTCGGTATTTCTGCTGGCCATTGGTATTACACTGGTAGTTACGGTGCTGGCCGTGAGCATTCAAGCCATCAAAGGTGCCATGGCCAATCCTGTGGATGCGCTGCGCCACGAGTAGAAATTGGTTTTATACTTTTGAATTTACCATGTAAGTAATAATCCCTTTACTTTTCAGTTTATTGTCCTTTTTTTGAAAGTTTTGTGCTATGTTCAAAAGGATTTAAAGGATAGGATGAAAAGTAATAAAACTATTTCCCGAAGAAAATTCATTGCCAGTACGGGTACTTTGGCCATGATGGCAGCACTTCCGGGATTTAGTACTTCCGATCCTTCAAAGAAGGCGATAAAAATGGCTGAAAGCCATCGTGAGGAGTTACAAAAATTACTCAATGACATGGTGCGGGTGCAAAGCCTTTCAGGAGAATCGGCTGCGGAAGCTCAAGCGGTGGTGAAGCAATACCTCTCCAAGCTTCCCTATACTATTGAAGAGACAGCAGACCGTCCCAGCCTTTATGCCAATCATCCAGAATTCATGCCTCCCAGTCCTGCAGGGGATGGCCCCTTCACGAACATTGTAGGCTGGCCCAAGAGAAGCAAAGGCAAGCAATTCGCCATGTTTGCACACATCGATACAGAAGCGGTGTATGAAGGATGGCAAACCAATCCTTATGAACCTACGATGGTTGGTAATCAATTATACGGCTTAGGTACTTCTGATGATAAGGCTGGCGTGGCGGCCATGTTGGTAGCGGCAGCAGCTTTGTCCAAAGCAGGGGAAGCCTTGCCAGTAGTAATGAGTCTGCATGGCAAAGGTGGTGGTAGCCGCGGCAGTCTTCCCATTTTTGAGCGTATCAGTAAAGCGGACCACAAGATCGGAGCGGTGTTGTATGTGCATCCTGCTGAAACTGGACGAGGACTTGAAGACATTAAAAATTCAGTGCAGGGTATAGCGGATCTGCAGATGACGGTGGAAGGATGGCGTGGAGAACAAATGGAGATCAACAGTGTGGATTCTGCTGCCTGGGAGAGCGGTGGCAATGCCGTGGACATTTGTTGGCAGATCATGGATCATTTGCGAAGTACAGTTTTCAGCCATGTGATGGTCAACATCGGTATCATGGAAGGTGGTGATCGAATTGGTTCTGTTGCTGATAAGGCAACGGTTACTTTCCGATTGAAGTTTGAAGGCACGAACACCTGGGCTGTACTGGTAGAAAATGCAAGACAAAGCATTGATGCTTACATTCAAGCACTGCCTACAACCAATAATACTTACAAAGTGGCATTAAATACCATCGGGTATCGCACCAATCCTGGTTCGGCCAGCTGGGATGCACCTGTTAGCAAAGTATTGCGTCAGTCAATTGAGGATATTACCGGTCGAGCACCAGATGCCTATCCCAATCACTATGCGGGAGACATCCGTTATCCGATCCGATTACTGAATGTTCCAGCTTATGGGATTGGCTCATTGGGAGGCAATTTTTATGGACCCAACGAATGGGTAGATATGGATGATTTGGTGCGGTTGGTGGCGGTACTCATCCAGACTTTGTCTGGCTGGCAAAAGGTTTGACCTCGTTGAAGCCCTTCTGTTTCCAATAAACTTCATCATTCATTTATAAACCACTGATCAACAGTGAGTTAAAATATATCTACAGATGCTTACTTTAATTTGGTTTCTTGTATTTAGGTTGTTGGCCAATCTTATTAAAACCTATTAATTATTAACCGTTACCCATGAAAAGATTTCTACTTCTCTCTCTTTTGGCTTTTAATACTATAGTATTCACTTATGCGCAGGAGGCTGGGCAGCGCAGTGATTTGGCTACTGTCGATCCTCAGGCTATGCTTGCAGATAGTATCAGCAGTATCAAAGCGTCTTTTGGTTTGACTCAAATAGGTGGTGAAAACTATGTCGGCTTAAGGTTGCAGCCTGAGTTTCGTATTTCCAAGTTTGGATTTGGATTTGATATACCTGTACAGTTTAATGTAGACACGCGTGAATTTCGTGACGAAGAATTCAAGGGTGGTGTAGAGGTAGTACGTCTTATTCGGTACTTCAGTTTTGGTAAAAAGAAGGCTGATCCGATTTATGTTCGGGCGGGGGACTTGAGTGGAGTTTCTCTGGGATACGGAACGTTGATCAACAACTACTCCAACTCACCCAGTTTTGAATTCAGAAAGTTCGGACTGAATGTGGATTTGAATTATAAAGAGATGGTGGGGGTAGAGGCGTTGTACAGCGATATCAAAGGAGTTAACGTACTGGGTGTTCGTCCTTACGTACGCCCGCTTAGAAAAACCTTTATTCCTATTGTAAGAAGTTTGGAATTGGGAGCTTCTTTCGTAACAGATAAAGGCACCAATGTAGATAGTACTTCCTTCTTTCTTAAACAAAATGGAATGAGTGCCACTGCATTTGATGCCGGAGTTACCTTCCTGAACACCAGTTTCATTAAACTGGTAGGATACGGACAAATCAGTAAGCTGAAAAAGATCGACTCAGATACCTTGAGTGCATTTCTTGCTGCCAATTCACTGACCTATGAGGAAGGTAATGGCACGAGTGTGGGACTTTCCAGTAATATGCGATTGGCAGGAGCTGTAATGTTGGATGCGAGAATTGAACGTTTATGGTACAAAGACCATTACTTACCTCAGTTTTTCGATGCGATCTATGAGATTAATAAGGATGCCAAAATACTTTCACTTGCTTCTGCACAGTCCAGGAATGGTATTTATGGAAACCTGGGCATAATGTTGTTCAGCAAATTCAGAATCAATGGTGCGATCCTGTTGCCCGATCAGATTTCTGCCGAATCGCCAGCGCTTGTGCAGGTAGGTCTTGAAGCTGCTCAGTTGGGCGACAAGCTGACCATCAGTGGTAATTATATAAAAGGTGGTCTTCTGAATCTTGATGATGCCTTTACGCTGGATCAGAACTCTTTGGCTAATTTCAACGTGGTTTATCAACTGGCCCGTTTCTTCTACGTGGGTATGGATTATCGATGGACTTTTGCGAAACTGGAAGATGGATCCATAAAGGCCACTGACTATGTAAGACCATTCTTTGGATTGTCGTTTCCGTTGGGAGGAAACCGACCCAGCAGAGAAACTTTGGAAGATGTAGGAAGATAACAGTTGCTCCGCCTCCCGATCACAATCGAGAGGCGGACCTACTTTCTTAATCACCACCCAAATAAAAAGCAAAACCAGATTTGCCTGGTTTGTCTAATTTCATGGTTTAGAGATTAAATTAAAGTGATCCATGATCTGTAAAAGGTCAGCGATCAGTAAATAACTCAACCATGAAAAAAAATTATTTCTTAGCACTCATCGTAGTCCTCAGCATTTGTTCGGTAGCCACTGGTCAAAACAAAGCAGTTGTACAGACCATTGATCCAAAGCTTTATCAGAGCCTGGAGTACCGCAACATCGGACCTTTTCGTGGCGGGCGGTCTACTACCGTTACCGGAATTCCTGAGCAGATATTCACTTACTATATGGGTACCACCGGTGGTGGTGTTTGGAAAACCACTGATGGAGGTAATACCTGGAACAACATTTCCGATGGTTATTTCAACACGGGTGGAATAGGTGATGTAACCGTTGCACCTTCTGATCCTAATATTATTTACGTTGGTACCGGAGAAGGTCCGGTGCGAGGTGTAAAAACCTCCCATGGTGATGGTCTGTATAAGTCTACTGATGCAGGAGCCACCTGGAAGCATATGGGAATGGAGGCCACGCGTCATATCAGCCGCGTATTTGTGCATCCGAAAAACCCTAACAAGGTATACGTAGCGGCACAAGGCAATCCTTGGGGTCCAAATGAAGAGCGTGGTATTTATTTGTCGGAAGATGGAGGCAAGACCTGGAAAAAAATTCTTTATGTCAACGAAAATTCTGGTATAGCTGACCTTACAGTTGACGCTACCAACCCGGATATAATGATGGCTACTTCATGGGACTTTAACCGCAAGCCATGGGTAGTACAAAGTGGCGGACCCGGTAGCCGGGTTTATAAAACTACGGATGGTGGAATGACATGGAAAGAGATCAACAAAGGGTTACCAGCACTAAAAGGAAAAATGGGCATCGCCATTTCACCCGCCAATCCAAAAATTGTTTACATCGCTATTGAGGCTTTGGGTGACAAAGGCGGAGTGTATCGTTCGAATGATGGAGGAGAAACTTTTAAACAAACTACCAACGACCCTACAACTTATGCGCGTGCATGGTATTATATGCACATTATTGCTGATCCTAATGATGAGGATGAATTGTGGGTGATGAACAGTTCTGCCATGAAGTCGATTGATGGCGGAAAAACATTCACGGCCATGCGCGGCAGTCATCCAGATCATCACGATTTATGGATCAACCCCAACAACAGCAACATCATGATCAATGCCAACGATGGTGGCGGCTCAGTAACGTATAACGGAGGTGAGACCTGGTCTACATTAATGAACCAGCCGACAGGACAATTTTATCGTGTGATCACAGACAATCAATATCCTTACCGTATTTATTCCGGTCAGCAGGACAATACCACCATTGCCATCAACAGCAGTTCACAAGATCAGGGCATTGGGCGCATGCACTGGAATGAATTGCGTGCCGGTGAATCATCCACTGTTGCCTTCGATGCCAACAATCCAAGGTTTATTTATTCTACCTTCTTTGCCGGCAACTTTGTGGAGTGGGACAGCAAGATTGACAACACACGCATGGTACGACCCTTTCCAGAACAGGTAAGCGGAGAGCAACCCAAGAATTTGAAATACCGCGCCAATTGGAATGGACCTGTGTTGGTATCACCGCACAATCCCAATGTAATTTATTACGGATCACAGTACGTAATGAAGTCTACCGACCGAGGAGTTACCTGGCAAGTAATGAGTGAAGACCTTACACGCAACGACAAAGCGCACCAGGGTAAAGGAGGCGTACCTATTTCCAATGAGCAGATTACCGCTGAGAGCTATAACAATGTTTTCAATATAGAGGAATCACTGCTTAAGGAAGGTGTGATTTGGGTAGGATCTGATGATGGATTGGTACACGTAACGCAAGATGGTGGTAAAACCTGGACCAATGTGACACCAAAAGGATTGAAGGAGGCCATTATCAACGTGGTAGAGCCGTCACCTCACGATCCAGCTTCAGCGTACATTGCCGTTGCCGGATACAAGATGAATGACTTTACTCCTCATATCTTCAAGACAAAGAATTATGGCAAGACGTGGGTTGAAATTGTTAACGGTATTCCTTCCAATACATTTGCTCGTTCAGTAAGAGAAGACCCTGACCGCAAAGGATTATTGTATGCCGGAACTGAAAATGGTTTGTTTGTTTCTTTTGACGATGGCGCCAACTGGCAATCGCTTCAGAACAACCTGCCTCAGGTACCCATTACAGATCTTCGCGTAAAGAGAAAAGATTTGGTAGTGTCTACACAAGGAAGGGCGCTATGGATATTGGATGATTTGAGCCCACTTCATCAGATATCCGATAAGGTAGCCAAGGCAGATTACTACCTGTACAAGCCTCGTGATGCTTACGCTCCGTTGGCGCGTGCTTTTAGCCTGAATGGTGATCAGGGTACAAACCCTAAAGGGGGAGCACAGATTACTTATGTGCTCAACCAAGAGGTGGGTGAGGACGTGCCCATGTCCATGGAAATAATTGATCAGTCGGGTCGCGTGGTCTATACAGAATCTACAAACAGTCCCAAGACTGAATGCGATGCGTTTATAAAAAAGCAATTGAAGCGAAATGCCGGAGCGCATGGGTGGAACTGGAACATGCGGATAGGTCAATTTGATTGCATCAAGGAATTGACCATGACCAATCGTGACCTGAGTGCGTATGATGCAGCACCTGGAAAATATCAGGTAAGGTTCAAAGTAGGGAGCTTTGAACAGGTACAGGATTTTGAAGTGAAGCTCGATCCAAGAATAGAGGAGAGTATACCCGGAGCAGCCGCAGCTTATGTGGAACGCGACCAACTTTCAGCTTCGTTGCTGGCAGGTGCCACTGAAATGGCCCGAGGGGTAAGGTATTTGAGAAAGGTAAAACAACAGCTTGAATTTATTCTCAATGAGTCTACCACCAAGGAACTGACCGATGGAGGCAAAGCCCTGAACAGTAAGATCGATGCCTGGATAGAAAACATATTACAGAAGGAATTGCGTACTCAGCAAAATAATTATCAGTATGAAGCCCGCCTTTTGGTGAAATACAAAATTTTGTTGAATGACATGGGTGACGGTAATGTACCGGTAACGCAAGGAACAAGAGATGTTACCAAAGATTACCTGGAAAAGTGGAAGGTGTTTAAAAATGAGTTGGAGAAAATGATCAGCGAAGACATTAATAACTACAGTGACCTTTTGAAAGGAGCGGGGTTGCCTGAGTTTATCTATCCAAAACTGGAGAACACTAACATCAAGGGAAAAAACTAGAACCAAGAGCCTGTCTCATAAGCCTCATCTGGTTCGTCATCGCGAGTGAAAAGTGACGATCTCCTGGTACATGTAAGTATTTTGGAGATTGCTTCACTTTGTTTGCAATGACGTATTGGCTTTTGAGATCGCTTTTTGTTGTATGAGCACTCAGCAATCAACAAGCTCGCAGTGCTCATCCTGGTTCTCAAACTCGATGGTGATGTGGTTAACAGACTCGTCTTTTAGAATGTCTCTTACCTGTTGCTTTAGGGCCACCTGTTCCGACAGTGGGTAGTCCTTGTCTAACACCAGGTGTATGGTAAGCACGTTATAATTCCCATCCATCGACCACACATGACAATCATGGACGTTGGTAATAGATGGAATGCGTTTTAACTTTTCTCTGATGTGTTCTATGCTCACTTCCTCAGGAATACCCTGCAGGATGATACGCATGCTCTTCTTCAGGTTTTTGTACACATTGTACAACACATAGATGGAAATAAATACCGACAACAACGGGTCGATAAAGGGAGCGTCTACATACATCATGATGACGCTACCGATCAGCACTGCTACCCAACCTAGCACATCTTCCAGCAGGTGGAGAGCGACCACCCGTTCATTCATGGTGTCACCTTTACGCAACCGGAGTACGGCAGCACCGTTGACAAGGATGCCCAGGATGGCGAGGTAAAACATGCCTTGCACGTGCACTTCCTGAGGATTGAAGATTTTCGGGATGGCCTCCGAAAGGATAATTATAGAACCAACAATCAGGATGATGGAATTGATAATGGCGCCCAATAGGGAGAATCTTTTATAACCAAACGAAAAGGACTTGGTACGTCCCTTTTTGGATATCTTCTGAAAATACCAGGACAATCCTAAACTTAAACTGTCGCCCAGGTCGTGCAACGCATCCGATAAAATGGCCAGGCTATTGGTGAGCAGGCCACCCACGATTTCAATGATGGTAAAGGCCAGGTTGAGGAAGAAGGCCACTTTGATATTTCCCTCTGAATGGTCGTGGTGATGATGATGATCGTGACTATGCCCCATATACCTGATTCAATTGACTTACCGTTGCAAAGTTAAACGAATTGTATTTCCAATGCTTTTCACACCAACAATACATTGCGAAAAATGCATTGCTTTGCAACCCGGTTGCAAGTTTGGATCATCACCATTTACCAGGAGACGCGTTAACGCTGGCAACCAGTGAAAGCATTTTATTTGATGTTTTGATGATAAGAATCATATTTCCATTGTAACTCCTGTCACTGACAAGAATGCAGAAAATGTGGAAATTGAACACAATAAGTTCGATTTCAAATACAAAATAAAATGAAAAGAGTAATTCTATTTTTAGCGGCTATTCTGATGTTTTCAATGAATGCACCAGTTCAAGGTCAGGATCAAATTCGTCTTCAGGAACATCTTATGTTGAAAGATGGTAAAATGTATCAGGTAAGGGACCAGGAACAAATTGAATTGAAGCAGCAACTCAAGTTACAGAACGGGTCAATGGTGAACCCAGATGGTACAGTTCAGCTTCAAAATCAAAAACAAATCAGGTTAAAGAATGGTGAATGTCTTGACATGGACGGCAACCAATACGCTTCTCAGCAGGAATTTCGTCAACAATGGCAAAGCAGACAGCAAGCCATGACGCAAGAACACCTGATGTTTCAAAACGGGCAGATGTATCGGATCCAAAACATGGAAAAGACACAGCTGAATGAGCAGGCAAGACTTAACAATGGGGCAGTAGTGGGGCCGGATGGAAAAGTGCAGTTGAAGGACCGCAAGCAGTTGCAGTTAAAGGAGGGGGAATGTTTGGACATGAATGGCAACCGCTATGCATCTCAAATGGAAATGGGCAGGCAAATGGCACAAGTAATGGCGCAGGAACATTTCATGTTTCAGAACGGTCAAATGTATCGGGTACAGAACCAGGAAAAAATTCAATTGAAGGAGCAGTTAAAACTGAAAAACGGAACGATGGTAAATCCCAACGGAAGTGTTCAGTTAAAAGATCAAAAGCAACTGCAATTGAGGGATGGGGAATGTATGGATCTGGAGGGCAATCGCTATGAAACGCAAGATCGTTTTAGAGATAAAATGATGCAAAAGCAAATGGACAGGATGGAAAGGCAGATGGGAAAGGAAAAGATGAGTCCTAAAAAAGGTAAAAAGAACAATTAGTTTCCATGGCAACTGCATCACCCCGACAAAAGGGTGTGGTGCAGTTCCTTTATTTTTTACGAGACCAGCCATGAAGCCATTATCACAATTGAGGAATTTGTATTTAGTCAGTTCCCTTATTTGGCTATTGAGCATGTTGATCATTTCACCATCGGTCTACGGGCAGTTCAATTCACCTCAAAATGACAAATCAGAGGAGGAATCAGAAATCAGAATAGGGCTAAGGTATGCAAGTGATTATTATTATATGGGCAGAGCTGATTCTGCCAAAGCTCCCTATCTCACACCTTCCATCGCGTATTATCATAAGTCTGGGTTTTCTCTTCGAAGTGCACTTTCCTACTTGACCGCTTCAGGAGAGGGTCGGGTAGATTTGTATACCATTTCGGGCGGGTACGATTACTATGGGGAAAAAACTGCTATAGGGATTTCTATTTCAGAGTACATCTTTAGCGACCAGAGCTACGCTGTTCAGGCCGAGATGAGTACCTACCTTAATATGTATGGCGGTTATGATTTTTCCATCTTCATGTTATACGCAGATGCCAGCCTTGGATTCAGTGATGACATGGATGTATTTACGGGCGTTGAAATCAACAGGACTTTTTATGCACTAAAAAACCGACTACGGATAACACCTGCCATTTATATGAATGCCGGTTCGCAACACTACTACAATGCGTACTACACGCAACGCAGCAATCAGACAGGAAGTGGGAAGGGCAAGGGGAAGGGTGCTGCGCAACCCATTTCAACAGGATCAATTCGATTGGAGGAGTCTGACCAATTCCAGATTTTGGATTATGAAGCAGATTTACAGCTCAGTTATAAAGTCAACAATTTAAGGGTTTACGTTTCTACTACCTGGACATTTCCAATTCATCCATCTACTGTTGTGTCAGATCAGGGTACCTATGAAGAAGAGTTGAAGAATGGATTTTATTGGTCTACAGGTATAAGCTATACCATTAAGTAATCTTAACTTAAAGCAGGTGTTATTGGATGTTCTGGACAAATTGGAATACTCAGATCGACACATGAAGACGGAAATCCCACGTTACTAAGGAGTTCAGCGCATTTACCTTTCTTGTTTTATAGGTATTCATGCCCAATAAGACCTTTTTATCACTGCAGTCATACAGGCAAATAAATTAAGGATACCACTGTGGGGGTTGTAAACCTAAGTTCAAATTCTTAAATTCAAGGTCTATTATCATGTGTTGTTCAATTTTGAGGTGAGATGAGTCATTAATAGGGTTATACCTCCTCTTCTAAATTCAAAATTTGAGAGTAAAGAAAAACATATTTGTTACTGCCACACTGGTTTTATTATTTGGTTTACCCATCCAGTGTGCCTGGGGTGCTGAGTTTTTAAAAAAGCAAACCGGAACCGTAACCATCAGCGGTACGAGTGTGAGCGTGGCCATTGATGCAGTGTGTAAGAATCAATCCTTCCTCGTTTTCTCGGCCACCACAGATGATGATGACCCTGGAGATTTTCATGTAGGAGGTGAGATTACGGATGAAACAACCCTGACCTTCTACAAGGTTACAACAGGGTCCCCCTCTGTCACTACCATCAAATGGCAAGTGTTTGAATTTGCCAGTGGTGTTTCCGTACAACATGGTTCCACCGCAGGAGTAAACGGCACGGACAATATTACTATCTCCGCAGTAACTCTTGCCAATTCATTTGTAATTGCTTCTGGTCGCAAGGACGGCACCACGTTAGGCAATGACGATGGCTATACTGTTGATCTGACCACCACCACCAATCTTCAATTGATTGTGGCAGGAGGAACCTATACTGAGATTTACTGGCAGGTAATAGAATATGCAGATGCTACCGTACAAAAAGTGACGGGTTTGTTAACCGATGGTGGATTACCCACAGCCACTTCTGCGCTGGGTACACCGGTGGTGGAAGGCAAGACCATGGTAATCAGTAATCATACGATTGACACTAATATATTCCCGGATGATTTACCCAGAACGGAACTCACGGGACCCAGCACGGTGACCTATACAAGAGATGGTACAAGCGGCAATTTGAATTTTGTAACCTTTGTTGTTGAATTTACCGATAACACGGTTGTAGAGAGAGGCCTATTGGCTTTTCCAAACAATGATGTATCTGAAGTAGTAGCTATTGGAAACACTTCTGCCTCTTCGGGCGTATTTGGCCCGGGGCAGTTTGGTAGACAGGGGAGTACAGATCGCCCTACTAATAGTGATAATACAGGATATGTTTGGTTTACCTATGAAATTACTGGTATTAATGAATTGACCATTGAACGTGCAACCAGTATTGGCGGTGACAATGCTTTTGCACCTTACGAAATAGTCACATTTGAAGACGCCAATCCGGCCAACACCACTTACTATTCACTGGCTTCAGGTGCGTGGGATGCCAATACTTCATGGTCCCTGACTTCTGACGGATCAAGTGGTGC
>DDTF01000053.1:0-27071 GCA_002345965.1 Flammeovirgaceae bacterium UBA2371 | reverse complement strand
ATCATTATTGATGCCGGGGGTACATTGGATGTCATCTTACCTATTTTTGTTTCAGGACTTATGTTAGAAGGATTTACCTATGTGAACGGTACGCTGACCAGTACGGCAGATATTGTTAATCTTGGAAATCTTGAAGTAACTACCATTGGTACTTTTGACAGCGATGACGACATTATTTTATCCGGAAATAGTTTTACTATTATTGACAATACCTCCGAATTTGCAGATGACATTTACATAGATCATACCGATGCGCTATTGTGTGGCACCGGAACAATAGAAGTGGGGCAGGGGGGTCCCGATCCGGAAATTCAGCTCATTAATTTAGCGACAGAAGCTCAGATTTGTTCAAGCCTCACCATTACCTGTGTTGGTGCTAACTGCGGGGCAGCACCTTTTGTTCCACCTACTGGACAGGGAAATTATATGCTTGGTTATACGGGTCCAGGTGGAGTAGGAGCGCAAAGCACCAATCGAATTTGGCTACGACCAGAAACAGATGTTTATTCAGATGCAGGCGCAACGGTGGCGTTAGATACGGATCCGGTACAGCAATGGAATGATCAATCAGGAAATGGCAATCATGCGGTTCAGAATACAAGCGGGAACAGGCCAATCTACAGAACTGGACAAGCCAATAATTTACCTGCGCTTGAATTCACTGGCGACTTATTCATAGATCCACCCTCATTAGGCATTTCTGGCAATTCAGATTTTACCTACTTCATTACTTTTAGAGATACGCAGACTACACTGGGCGGAATCAATGACGGAAGTGGTGAATACATTTTTGACAGAACAACAGCTACCAACCCATTGGTTTCTCTAAAACCAGTGACAGGAAGCTTTTATGGATTTCAAAAAAGAGATGATGGAGGCACGGGTCTGGGAGGTCCTGTATCCACCAGCTCCATCAGTACCAACATTAAATGGATTGAACTCTTCAGGGATAATGGTACTAGCTATGACCTTTATTATAACGGAGCACAGGAGAACTCTATTGGGGATGGAGATGGCAATTTGACGCCACCCGTTCCACGCATTGGAAGACATGCAACAACGTCCAACAATGGCCTTAGGGGATTCATACAAGAGTTCTTTGTCTACTCCAGTTTAGCCAATAATGCCCAACGCATTATCATCAACAACTATTTATCTGCTAAATATGATATGCCCCTGGGTGTAAATGATTTGTACACCATGGACAATGGTGCCAATGGCGATTATGATTTTGATGTAGCTGGAATAGGGCAGGCCAGTGATGGTTCCTTTCACAAAGATGCACAGGGTTCAGGCCTGGTCAGAATGAGCCTTCCCAGCAGCATCAGTGATAATGAGTTTTTGATCTGGGGTCATGAGGGCACTGCAATAAGTGCCGTTAACACTACTGATGTAGATGGTACGATCATTGAGGCCAGGTTAGAGCGTGTTTGGCGCGTCAATCATGTGGGGAATCTCGGCACTGTACGTCTTACTTTTGATGGCCGCGATTTGCCTCCCAGCATTGTAGGGTCAGACATCAGGTTGTTGATCACAAGAGACGATGCGTTGTTCATTGACAATGATGTAACACCACAGGCAGGATCATATAACATCGACAGCCAGCTGATTACTTTCAGCAATGTAAGTTTTCAGGATGGAGATTACTTCACATTGGGAACCATAGACAATACCAACTCACCACTACCTGTTTCACTGGTCAATTTCGCGGCAACACCACTTCCCGCCCGGGTATTGCTCCAATGGACCACTGCCAGTGAATTGAACAATGATTTCTTTACCATTGAAAGATCAACAGACGCTGAGCAATGGGTGGAAGTAAACGCCATAGAGGGAGCGGGCACTACCAAAAAGACATCGGACTACAGCACTTACGATGAACGACCTCTATTTGGAAAATCCTACTATCGATTAAAACAAACTGACTTTGATGGGGCGTTCACCTATTCATCCATAGTGTCTGTGCACTATGACATGAAATGGCAACTCAAGGTGGTTCCCAATCCATCCACCAATCGCTTTACCATTTTGGGTGCTCGATTAAAGCCGGTGCAAGTCAGATTGTACAACCAAATCGGCCAGCCGATGCCTGTAGTATTGGAATACGGCAATGGAGAGACCATTCTTCAGGCTTCCCATCTCGCTGCGGGTATCTACATTTTAAAAGTGGATACCGGGCAATCGCTCTCAACCATCAGACTTGTCAAGCAATAAAAATTATCCACTGCAGGCAGTTGTCAAATAAGTCGGCTACAGCGTGACCATAAATCCATTGCTGATGGCTGCTTTTTTTGAATTATTGATCAGCGTAAAAGAACAGGCCAACCCTACTGAAAAGTTGTCAGGCAACGAGGTCATTGTCATTAATGAACAGGTGTAGTCGGCTTTTTCTCCAACCACCTTTTGTAATACATCAGTAACTCCTGCCGCAATCAGCGGTGCCTCATCCCAATCCGTATCGGCCTGGTAAAATACCTCCATGTGATGGATGCCATCGATGTTGCTGAGTCCCACATTATTTTTCAGTTGGTATAAAACATTGAGGGCACAGAGCTGCATGGCCAGATAGCCCTCATGGGTACTGACTTCCTTTCCCAGTTTTCCTTTGAACAGTTGCTGATTGTTCAGGGTTGGAAACTGAATGGAAACATGAGCCACATTCTTCTCGATTTGGATGGAGTGGGTATCCTCTATGCCAGTTGCATGGAGGCCCAGTCGTATTTCTGATAATTTTTGTTGCAACGTGGCCTGGTTGAAAGTATTCATGATTGGAAGTTTTGCTATGCAAATTTGACGGGATAGATATACTCAGAAAATGAACCAGATTATTAAAAGGACTTGAACCAGTTCAAGAAATAGGGAATTTGAAAGGAGACCCCTTGTCGAATGCATCTGCCTGCGTAATTTTGATTATTCAAAATCATGAATCAGCTAATTATATCTATTCATTATTTTTCTGGTGTAACACTGGCCATCTTCATTGGAGTTCATTTGTTCAACCATCTGCTGGTGCTTCATTCGGAAGCAAAACACCTATCGTTTATGAAGAAGGCCAGGAGATTTTACAGAAATCCAATCGCAGAATTCATATTACTTGTTGCGGTGACGGTTCAGGTAGTGTCGGGCATTACACTGGTTATTGATAAATGGGATGAATCATTTGTGCTATTTGAATGGCTGCATATTTTGTCGGGTTTATACCTTTCCTTTTTTCTGGTAGCCCATGTAACTGCTGTGATGGTAGGACGGCATAGGTTGAAAATGGATACCAACCTGTATTACGGAGCGGGGGTTGTTAATATGTACCCGCACCAACTTTTCTTTATTCCTTACTATGCTTTAGGGGTACTGTCCTTTTTTGTGCACATGGCCAGTGTGCACCGCGTGAAAATGCAGGATTATGTTGCTTTAAGCCAGGCCGAGCAGCAAGCATGGATCATTATTGGTATCGGAGTGGTGTATGCGGTTGTTGTGCTTTGGAAGATGACTCACCTTTCCATATCCAAAAAATAAAGGGGTACTTTAGGAAACGGCAGGTTGTACTATTTGCCCATTTCCTTTTCTGCCAGTCGCTTTTTTACTTTGCTGAGAAACTCTGCCGATACGCCCAGGTATTCGGCAATCATTTTTTGAGGGAACCGTAGCTCCAGCTTGCTGTACTTTTGATGAAACGCCAGGTAGCGTTCTTCCACTGTCATGCTCATGTTTTGAACGATACGATCCTGAAAGGTGATGAATCCATTTATTGTGATAATGCGAAAGTAGCGTTCAATTTTGGGTACTTGTGCATAAAGGCGCTCCAGTGTTTCGAAAGGAAACTCAATGATGGTGGAGTCTTCCAGTGCCTGTACATTGAACCGAGCCGGGACCTGCATAAAAAAGCTTTTCATTTCGCTGATCCACCAATCTTCCACTGCGAATTGTACAATGTGCGAGTCACCTGCCAGGTCGGTAAAGTAGCTATAAATGGCGCCTTTAGTCACAAAGTGCGTAGAGCGACAGATGGCCCCCACGTGTACGAGGAACTGACCCTTTTTCACTTTCCTTTCAACAGCCAAAGCAGCAACGATTGCTTTTTCGGCTTCGGTAAGCTGAATGTGTTTTGAGAAGTTTTCAAATAGCAACTCCAGGTTCACAAGAAAGCGGTTTATCCAAAGTGAAAATAAACAAAAGCTTACAATTACAAACCGGCTTTCAACAGGAAATGGGTTATGAAGACTTGAACTGGTTCAAGTCAATTCCATAATTCAGTTCATTTCCAGGGGACGTACTACTCATCAATTTTGCATCACAGTTGGGGGAAACACCGTGACTGAAATTGAAACAAATAAAAAAAGAGATGAAAACACTTTTATTACAAACAACAGAAAATTGGGGTGCCACAGCGCTCCGTATTGGTTTAGGCCTTATCCTTTTCACCCATGGCGCTGGGGCTATGCTGGGTTGGTTTGGTGGATATGGCTTTAAGGCTACTGCTCAATTCTTACAGCATAATTTCTCCCTGCCCTGGGTGGTGGCTGCATTTGTCATCTGCGTACAATTCTTCGGATCTATCATGTTGATGACCGGTATGGGTACCCGTATTGCTGCCCTGGGAGTGTTGGGGATGTTCATTGGTATGGCGATCAATCACATCGACCATGGCCTTCACATGAACTGGTCGGGACAGAAAGCAGGAGAAGGGTATGAGTATCACCTGTTGGTGATGGCCATGTGTCTGGCGTTGGTCTATTTTGGTGGTGGATCACTTTCGCTGGATCGCATCTTTTTGAAAGGTAAAATCCAATAGAAAGCATTCCAATTGAATCGTGTTACGATGAAAAGAAGGACAGGAATTCTTGTTGTGATGATCATGACCACGCTGACCGGCCTGGCGCAAGTCATTCCCGTAGAGGTGGTGGTGAGCGATCAAGACTATCGCTACCAGCACTTCTTTGCGAAGGAGCTGAAGCCCTCATCCCGTTTTGGTATGTTTCATACGCACTCGATGTATGCATTTCACGAAAAGGAGAAACCCACGGAAATGATGAGTCAGGTGTATGTCAGCTACAGCATCACTCAGTCATTGTCTGCGTTAGCGGGAACCTTCTACGCCAGCGTTCCCGGCTTTAAGGCATCGGGCGCATTGCAATACAAATACATTCAAAACGATGTATTTGTATTGGTAGCTCCCAGGATTGATTTGTGGGAAAATCCATCCTATGAGCTATTTGCCCTGGCCGAGTACCGGCCTGCCATTTCCAGGCACTTGTCGATTTATTCCAGACTGCAAATGATGACCAATTTTACCCAAACCACGCACAACCGAAGTTATCAGAATTTGAGAGTAGGACTGGGAAAGAAAAGTACGCAGGCCGGTTTTTCAATCAATTACGATCAGTATGGGAGTGAAGGGCATGCTGTGTTGAGCATGGGAATTTTCTTACGTCATGAACTGGGTCAGCCATGAGCACAGCAACACTTAGAAAAGATAACTCATTGGCACTGCTGCAACAAACGCAAGGGAAGCCGATCGAAGTTTCGCCCTCACCCTTTATGTTGTGGTTGAAGCCGGTTGTTTTGCACGCGGAGCAAGGCAGTCTTTCCTTTCAATATGTGGTGAGAAAGGAAATGACCAATCCCATGGGTACACTTCATGGAGGTGTAATTGCAGGAATTGTAGATGATACAATTGGTGCAACGCTATTTACATTCAATGAGCAACACTTTTATACTACGGTAAGTCTTGCCATTGACTATTTTCTGCCTGCAAGGCACTGCGATATTATTGTAGCCAAAACGAATGTGATCAAAAAAGGCAACCGCATGGTGAATGTATCCTGTGAGATATGGAATGAAGACATGTCTAAGCTTTTGGCGAAAGGCACATCGAATCTGCTGAAGACAACACTGTTGAAATGTTAAAATTGATTTTATGAAAGGTTATTGTTTGTTTGACAATGTAGAAGTACACGACCTGGCTAAGCTGGAGATGTACAAGGAGAAAGTGGCTCCGCTGGTAGCAAAATATGAAGGTACTTACGCTGTGCTGGGAGGCAGGTTTAGGGTGGTGGAAGGAACCTGGGCGCCTACCTACCTGGTGATGATCGAGTTTCCCTCTTACGAAAAAGCAGAAGCATGGTACTTTTCTGAAGCCTATGCACAGGTAAAGGCATTGCGCCATGATGCGGCAATGGCCAACGGGGTAATTATAGAAGGGGTGTAATAGATAAGACAATGCAAAATAGTATTCATAGTACAACACAATACATCAAAGCAGACCATCATCGCTATGCCTATCGCGTTATAGGAGAAGGGAGACCTGTGTTGTTTTTACAACGATTTAGAGGAACAATGGATGATTGGGATCCGGCATTTGTGGATAGGGTAGCCCAGCACAACAAAGTATATCTTTTTGATAATGTTGGTATTGGATTAACGGATGGCAATACACCTTCAACCATAACGGCAATTGCTGACGATGCAGTACAGTTTGCAAAAGCAATTGGGCTGACAAAATTTAATGTACTAGGCTGGAGCCTGGGCGGTATTGTAGCTCAGGTGCTTACCCTGCGACATCAGGAATTGGTTGACCGATTGATATTGGTGGGCACGGGTCCGGCTGCAAGTAAGGAAACAGTTTATCCAACGCAGCGATTTCTCGAGATTGCCAGAAAGGAAGTCAATACTGAGGATGACCATCAGGTTTTATTTTTTACGGAAGACAATAAGGGATGGCAACATACCAGGGATTCACTGGCGCGCATTAGCAGGCGAGGGGATTTGATTCCTGCTACAAAAACAGAAAACTGGATGTCACAATCTTTGGCCATGCGCGACTTCTATAGCAGTCCACAGGATTACTTCAATCAGTTGAAAAACATTAACGTACCCACGTTGGTATCCGGAGCCAGGTACGACATTGCTTTTCCGATGGTCAATTCCTATTTGTTGGCGAGGGAAATTGTTAATTCCACCTTGTTGATTTATCCTGAGGCAGGGCATGCCTTTCATCACCAACTGTATGATACATTTGGTGATGTGGTCAATGGGTTTTTAGGGAGATGACTTTTTAGTTGACAAAGTTATGCTTTAAGTTATCGCATGTGCCATCCCTTCGCGCTTACACTCAGAGTGATGTGTGCTTCGGTCGCGTTTCCTCCATTTTGTAAGGAATGTAGTTATACGGGGATTATATGCCCCACCGCACCTATAAACCCTTAGTACCCGCCAGTAGGGTTTACTTCAATTAGGGCCAGGATCAAGGGTTTTCAAAACCCAAGACTTAAATTTTTTGATCATTTGAAACTATTCCGTGGGTTATGTTGTAATGGTTAGTGAATACTAACTAACTCCATGCTATGAACGGAAAAAACAACATTGCCATCGGTTTCCTTACAATGGGAGCATTTATGGCTTACGGATTCCTGCTTATTTACCTTCGTGACTTTGCCCCGGGAAAGGAAGAATGGGTAAATAACTACGCGGTAGGTCAGCATTTTGAAAGCAGATTGGCCCATGTTCATGGCAATCTTTTTGCCTTTCTCAACATTGTGATAGGGTATCTATTACTTCATTTTCATTCCAATTTGAAAAATGCCAGGTTGATTTCCTGGTTGGCGCTGGCGGGGTTGCTGATGCCTGTTGGGATTTTGGCTGAAGTATATCTGGGTGCTTCACCTGTTTTTGTACTCCTGGGCGCCATCTCCATGACAGCTTCTGTTTTGTGGCTGGGCATTTCATTTTTAAAGTTGAAGACGAATACAGCAGCGACAATTTCCAACTGATCCAATTATAAGCTATGGAGATCAAGGACCGACAATTGGAAATCATAGAGGCAGCAGGAGAATTGCTTACAGAATCGGGATTGGGTGGTTTGACCACGAAGAACCTTGCCGCCAAGATGGGTTTTAGTGAAGCTGCGCTGTACAAACATTTTAAGAACAAGGAAGACATAGTGCTTACCATGCTGAGGTACCTGGCCGGTAACATTGAGGAGCGAATGGTGAATACGGTTTCCAAATATGATAAACCTCAGGATAAATTATCAGCGATCTTCAAAAGTCAGTTTACTTTCTTTGACGAAAAACCACAATTCCTTATTGCCATTTTTTCTGAAGGTCTATTGGAATCAAGTCCTGAAATCAATCAGGCCATCAGCGACATTATGGCCATTACCAGAAAACATTTAATTCAAATTATACAGCAAGGTCAGAAGCAAGGTCAGTTTACCCATAAAGTGCAAGCTGCCGACCTGGCGCATATTGTAATGGGGAGTTTCCGCCTGCAAATGTTGCAGTGGAGAATGTCAGGTTTTGGATTCGATTTAAAGGCGAGAGGTAATAAACTAATTGCCAACCTGATTGCACTTATAGCAACAAGAAACTCCATACTATGATCTTTAATATCCTTGAAGAAGGTGTACTTGTAACGAAGAATAACATTAAATCAATTTTATTATGAAACCTTTAGCTTATACATTACTTGCAGCAACGCTTACTCTGTTCAACGGCTGCGCCAACCAAAAGCCTGAGCAGCATGAAGACCAAGAAGAGCATGTGGCCAGTGCAGTGGTACAATTAAACAATGGAAACAAATGGGAGGCCAACATTGAAACAACGCAGGGGATTGAAACTTTGAAACAAATGGTCGAGGTGGAACTGGCCATGTCTGCTCCTGAAAGTATAACCCTGAAAAGTAAGATGTTGGAGGAATTTACCAATATCCTCAATAGGTGTACCATGAAGGGAGAAGCACATGAGCAATTGCATAACTACCTGTTGCCTCTTAAGGCAGATATCGAAGGACTATCGGAACCAGCTACCGAGGCTGAATTGACAAAGATCAAGAACTATCTGAATACTTACTACCAATTTTTTATATGAACTTGAACGACTCATTTTCTGAAAAACCACCCATTCAGACGAAGAAGCTTTTCACAGCGAGTGAAGGAGTTACTTCAATTCGTCTGACCGAAGGTGCCATTTTAAAGGAGCATGTTTCTAAAGTACCTGCGCTTTTGGTATGTGTTTCTGGTGAAATAAATTTTGTCAGTGACACAAATGAGAAACAAACCCTGTTGCAAGGTGATTTTGTCAACATATTGCCTGATGTAAAACACTTGTTTCAGGCCAACCAGGACAGTACACTGCTGCTTATCAAATGAAAGGGGCGAATGGCCAAAGCCTTATCCTTTCGATTGATAAGCACCAATCATTTCTTTTGCAACAAGACGTGTTTATCTTGCAACATCACCGGTTGACAAGGTTTGGTGTAAAATCATCCTTGCCAGCGCAGAACCCTTAAACGGCAACCCAATGAGTGAAGAAAAACAAGCAATACCCCGCGAAGAAATGGCCAACCAATTCATTGCCCTGGCCAATGAATTCGCCAAAACAGAATCCAAAGAAAGGGTGGGAGCCGCCATCATGTATGCGGCCTCCAGGTACAATGCCTACGAAGCCTATACCAAGTCCGATAACCTTGCAAAAGACAAGCCTGATGCATTGCAATGGTTTAGTAATGAATACCACAGAATGCTGGAAGCCAACATGGATGAGCTGATTGACATCCAAAAGTAAAATTACTTGGTTACTGCTACGATAAGTGAAATCAAAAAGGCGATTGCTATTCTGGATCAGGAGCAGGTGAATGCACTATGCCTACGACTGGCCAAATACAAAAAGGACAACAAGGAGCTGCTTACCTATCTTTTGTTCGAAGCACACGATGAGCAAGCGTATGTAAACACTTTGAAAAGTGAATTGGAAGAACAATTCGGTGCGCTTACCAACCTGAACGTTTACTATGTAAAGAAAAGCATACGCAGGATTTTGCGCGGGGTCAATAAACAAATCAAATACAGTGGGGTGCCCACTACCGAGCTGGCACTGCGCATTCATTTCTGTCAACAGATGAAGGAGAATAGTATTCCAATGGATAAGAGTACCGTGCTGACCAACCTGTATCAGCAACAACTCAGGCACATCGATAAGACGTTGAGTAAGCTGGAAGAAGATCTGCAGTATGATTATCAGGCAGCAATAGAAAACTTAAAAACATGATTGAACCGCAACCCAACAATCCGTTGCATGGCATCACCCTTGAAAATCTGCTGCGCCACCTGGTAGACGAATATGGCTGGGAGGAACTTGGAGAGCGCATACCCATTAATTGTTTTATCAACAATCCCAGCATCAAGTCCAGTTTAACTTTCCTGCGCAAAACCCCCTGGGCCCGCAAAAAGGTGGAAGACCTTTACTTGCGTTCCATCAGATAAGCCTGCCTCTTTTAGGAATAACCGGATCGCGGCTGTGCGAACCAAAAAACCCTGCAGAGGGGTGGCCTTTCTGTACGAATGAGGCTTTCCTACCAGATAAGAAACTCCTCACTAAGAAATATACATTTGTTGGAAGTGTATGCCCAAATACCATTTAGGGCATAGAAAAGCATAATGAGTAACTAATTGGGCTAAGCTATCATCAGAATAGTTTTACTTATAGGGGCAGGGTGGTAAGTCTTTCCATCTTTTTTTATAAATTAAGTCAAGTTTCGTCATGGCTTTACTCTTATGTTGAAACAAATCTGGAATAAGGTTTCTTACAATGGGTTAGGTACTGTTAAAAATTCGATCGAGTTACAGTCTTTACTTATTACGAATCGAATATTAGCTATATCCTTAGTTCTCTGCAGTGTTATTGGTGTTTTGTTAGGATTAAGGCAATGGAATTATGAACCTGTTCTTGTCCTTTCATTTTCTTTGCTTTTTTTGTTTTTAATGGTGCTCATGCACCTGCAGTATTTTAATACGGTACGCCTTACCTTATGCACAATCATACCATTGCTTGTAGTGGGTATGTCGATTGTCTCCAAAATAATTCCCGATGAAGAGGTAACAGACTCAGAGTATTTTGATTATCGATATGTTTTGATTGCGGCCTCCATTATACCTCCACTGGTTTTTGGTTTTTCAAGGAAATGGTTCCTATTCATCGGCATCCTTCCTTTTCTGTTTGCATTTGTTTTTTTTGATTGGTTTCACAATATACTCAATGTAGGGTATTACCAAATCGATCACTCCTTGCCTTCGTATCAGATCTCCCAATGGATAGCTACCATTATGTTTTTGGTCATCCTCACAGGGGTGTTGGTACTGAGAAGAACTTCCGACACCATTTTGAATATGAATTCCATTCTGATCAGAAACTTGAATGAAGCCAATAACCAATTGGAAGTACAGCGAACGAAAATTGAAAAAGCCAATGCGAGGATTAGTTATCAAAACGAAGAACTTAACCGTATCAACGGGCAGCTGGTCAATAAAGTAAGTGTAACCAATAGCCAGTTGGAAGAATCCAATACTGAGCTTGTCAAGCATAACAATGAACTGCAGCAGTTTTCATACACCATCTCTCACAATCTTCGAGGACCAGTTGCAAGCATTCTGGGTTTGATAAATTTGATCAAGGCACATGATCCCGAACAATCAGAAACCCTGGTCCATTTGCATAAAGCCGCAAAAAGCCTTGATGAAACCATCACCGATTTGGGCAGAATCATTGACATTCGAAATGATATTTTTAAAATCAGACAACAAATTCATCTTCATGAGCTTATTGATGAGATCCTATTGACTTTTAAAAAGGACATCGAACAACGAAATGCACTCATTGAATGCAACATTGACTCCAAAACTGTGTACAATGTAAAGCCAATGCTGTCGAGTATATTGTACAATTTGATCAGCAACGCACTTAAGTACAGCGATGACTCAAAAAATCCACTCATTCAAATTAATTGTAGTGAAAGGGATGGTGAGTTTCTCCTTGAGGTAAGGGACAATGGCATTGGTATCGATCTCACCGCCTATGGCCATGATCTTTTTAAACTGTATAAACGTTTTCATTATCACATTGAAGGAAAGGGTTTAGGCTTGTATCTTATTAAGTTGCAGGTGGAAGCATTGGGGGGAAATATTGAAGTAGACAGCAAGCCCAGCCAATACACTTCTTTTGTTATTCGGCTGCCAAAAGCTTCCAATCTGGAGCACCAGGTGCTCTTCGATGAGTCCTTTGCGGAAATATTTTTTGACGCCCCAAGAAACATGTTGGGCATTCGGTGGAAAAGACAGATCTCAAGTTCGGAATTCCGTTTGGTGATGGCCCGAAGTCAGGAATTCATGAAAGGGTACAATGCCCTGCATTGGTATATTGATACCAGGAATCGCGGCACCCTGCCAACTGATGATCAGGACTGGCTTTTTAATGATTTATTACCTGGTATCTTTAAGCTGGGACTCAAGCGTTTGGTGATCATCCACGCTGAAGATGTTGACAGTTTGTCTTACAATTTTTACAGGAATCGATTGGATGTTTTTTCGAACCAGGATGTAGAAGTTTACTTTGCGCAATCACCGGATGAAGCGCTGAGTTGGTATCAGGAAAGGAAAGTTGTGAACCATTAGTGAACTGAAAATCGCTGAAGACCTGAATTTAAACAACCTGGAGCAAGGAATAACTTCGGATAAGTACGAGTACCTACCCAAGTCAGCAAGCAGGATTACTCCTTCTTGCCATAGGCCTTGTAGCCATTGGCATAGGCGCTGTCCTCCAGCCAAAGCAAACGGGCTCCCTTAATGCAGGAGAAAAAGGCGTTGTAGGTTTTGGGTTTTCCTTCCAGGTCGGAGAATTGTATTTGCCAATTGTTGGGCAGGGTGTGCTTGCCATCTGATTTGGCACTCTGAAATTTCATGTTGCCCACCATGCCGCTGGCCATGCCCAATTCCCAGTGGTAGGTGTTGTCTTTTCTAAACTCGAAAAACTCATTGGAGGCGTGCGCATTGGCTCCTGCATCGGCTCCGGTATTGGCGTTCACGTACTGAATCATTCCTGAAAAGTCGCTCGTCCACGTGCCCACCAGGTCGGTGGCGGCTACAGCAAACTTGTTGTAGTTCACCATGCCTTCTACTTTTTCCCAACCGGAGGAAGACTGCTGGTAGGGGCCAAACTCCTGCTCATAGGTTTTTTTGTCGGGTGTTATTATTTCCAGGTACTTGCCACTTCCGTTGTAATAATTCACTTTGAACAATACCACATGCACAGATTGGCCGCCCGCCCGCTCAACGGCATCGGCTTCTGCAAACTCAATGGATTGCCAGCTGCTGATGGGTTTAAATTCCAGGTTGTGTACCGAAGTGTATTTCCCCGCAACCAATACGTTCCATGCATTTTGCAAGCCTGCCAGCAAATCAGAGTTGTAACCCACTTGTTCATTGGGGTAATGTACAAGCACCTTCACCTTTCCTTTGGTCACCATTACCCAGTCGGCTTGTTCGGTGCCAGTCCATCCGTCATCAAAGTTGGTGGTCGTGAAAGAGTAAGTACTTTTCACGGGAGCGGAGGCAGAGGGCTTTTTGGTTTCAGGTGCCGGTTGACTGCCAGGCAACTCCATTACGGGGTGATTGGCGGAAAGGGGTGAATAATAGTACGCATTGGTAAAGGTGGTGTTGTTGCTGAATGGGCCTTCACGCAAGGTGGGTGTGCTCGCCTGCAGTACCAGGTTCCATTCCTGAATGCCTGAGAAATAATGTTTGGTGTATTGATACGTCACCTTTTCCAGTTGTTTGTTTTGGGTAGACAATAAAGTGCCCCATTTATCGGAGCCGTCTTTCTTGCTGTAGGCTTCCAGCACACTTTTCTCCGGCATGATGGTGAGGTGGTTGCCACTGATTTGATAAGTGCCGTTTTCCCTACTCAACAAAATTGCATTCATCAGTTGATCAAAGCTTTTGGTGTAAAACGTATAGGTGCCTTTATCGCTGAAAGTATATTGGCGGGTGATGGCGTTGGAGATGCCATTGTTCACCCGGTAACTCGACTGGTCGCTGGTACTCATGGTCCAGGTGCCGGCAATGGAGGTATTGGTTTCAGCAACAGGCTGAACAGCTTCTTCTGTTTTTTTGAGTTCAAGTGTAGCAATGAAGTTGTCCGTGATGGTTTTGTAGTCTTTGGTATTGGACAGAATAAGAATGCTTACTCGTTTGCCAAAGCCACTCAATGTGATCAATTCAGCTTGCGATTGACCACCATTGTAAGCAAAAGGAGCTGTCCCGGTTATTTTGTTCCAACCCGCCTGGGTAGTGGCTGGTGTCATTTGTGGTGCCGTAGTAACCGCGTAGGTGGAAGTAATCAGATCTTTCCAGTCGGTGTCAAAATCAAGTTGCGCGTTGCCCATGGTGCCCATGCTTTTGTAGAGCGCCACCTGACAGTACGTGCCTTTGGCATCGTTGGTGATGGCATATCCCACTACGTCCGCACTGTTGGCTGTTTGCTTCCAGCCTTTTGGAACAGTGTAGGTAATCAGGTCGAAGGTTTGCTTTTGGGCCAGCGCAGTGAATGATAAGATGACCAGCAGGGCAGAGGCTACGGTTTTCATACAGCTATTTTTGCACCATAAATTTGGCAATAAGCTCCATCACTAAAATCACTTGTATCAGGATTTATTTTTAGTCCCTTTCAATCCATCGGAAAATGAGGTTGGAATTGAAGGCTAATGATAAAAGTAAGTCAGGCCATCACGTTGTCGCCCTTAATTCTCTACTTCCTCCAGGCTGTACGCGCACACCATGATCACTTTGCCGCTGGCATCCGTTTTTCCGTACCGTTCTACTTTACCCTTGCGCTGCATGGTGATGAAAGCGGTTTCGTCCAGCGACAGCTCGATGCCATCAAAAGCGCAGGGGATAAGGGAGGTATTGTCCAGCGTGATCACCCCTGCTTTGCCCTTCTGTTTCACCACCAGGTATAGGTGGCCGTTGATGAAGAGCTGTTCATAATAAGGTTCATCGTATTGGGACGGCACTACTTCCTTGCCCTCCTTCAAATTGAAGAGCCCGTATTTGTTTTGTTTTTTGGTAACCCACAGGTAATCATGGTGCAGGGTTTCCATCCACGAGACCTCATCGTAAGTGAAAGGAATTTTTAAGTTGCCCTGGCTGTCCAGAGCACCCCAGCTTTTGCCATTGCCTACCCAAAGGTAAGGTTGGGGTGCCACCACTTCCTGCTGCAGGGTGATGGCTTTGTGTTCAGGGTTTATCCATGTTTTGCCTTTGGCCATGTCGATCAGTCCAAACTTGCTCTTGCTGCGCACGATCCACAATGTAGGGTGGGTAACTACTTCTGCATGAGTAATCTCCTCATAGATAAAGGGGAACCGGGTTTTTCCCAATGTGTCGATCACACCCCATAGGTTTCCTTTTTTGGCCAGCAGTGCAGGTACACCATTCATCATCGGGGTGTCGTCCAGCTCATCGTATTGGGCCGGCACGATCCACTGTTCACCGCGCATCAGTCCGGCCTTGCCGCTCTCATCCAGTTCGATGGACATGGGCTGACTGTACGTGTTGGCTGCGAACAGCATGAGGAGCAGGAGACAAAGCAGGCGCATGGTAGTGGGATTCGGTGGGCGCTAATGTATCTATTTTAGGTGAAATTGAAATGCACTTCAGCGAGAATAGAACGGGTTTTGTTGGACCACACACCAGTACGCTTTCCACCAGGGTGTCCCAACGCTTAGACCGGCTATTAGCAAAAGAAAAATTATAGCTTATCGTCCATTGAAGGACATATGGCCACATCCTTGTTGCATTTGATTTTTTTGGGTTGCCTAACCATCATGATTTTATTAAATTAAAAATCATAATACTTTTTACATGAAAACTCCAATCCATGAGGTCTTTAATAAGTATTGCAATGGTTTTTTTTATGGTTGGATCATGCTCCATCATTAAGGATGATGATATACAGAGCCAGGAGCAATTGGATGAAACGCTTAGAATATTTCACATCCAGTTTAATGAACAGATTGATCCTCAGCTGCCAGAGGCACAATCGGTATTAGGATTTATCTCCGAATCAAGCGATGGTAAAATCACTAAAATAGATTGGGGAGGCGCAATAGTGCCCAGGGAAATTAATTCTAACGAAGGCGCCTCCTCGACCATGATGCGGTTCAACTACCTGGATGTCAATAGCGTCCCTGCCTCCATTACTGCGAACATATCTTACGGATCTAACGGTTATCCTTCCAAGATCACTCATGTAGCCGATGATGCCAACTTCGAATTTGAAAGCTGGACGTACACGTACAACAGCAGCAATAGAATAGCAAACATGATTACAAAAAGAACTGTTCCGGATGGTTCTTACCATATCGAAATTAATGATGAATTGATTTATTCAGGTAATAAATTGAGCCAGGTCATTAGAACTATAGAAAATCTGGTAGCAATGACCACGGTTAATCACACCATCAACGTTACCAGAAACTCTTCTAACGTTATCAGCAAAATATTCTATGAAGAATCTCCCTCCAAAATAAGACATTATATTCAACAGTGTCCTAACCCGGATTGCTATTACTATTTTTCTGAATTCCAGGTTCCTATGAATACGGGTCCATTTGGTAATCCCATTGTTCAACACACATCTACCTCCAGGGGTATTTTACAGAGAATTCAACTTACTGATTCAAGAAAAAATGGTCAGACGGGTGAAGTCTTTTTCCCGGAACGGGGCCCGGATGCATTTGTTATTCACCCCTTGTTAATACTGCCGGATCTTTTTATTGATGGTAAGGAGATCAGCCAGGTGTTTATAAATGACTGGTGGGTGGTTAATCCAATCTCCAATGAAAACCTGTTCAACATTACTGAGGACAGGAATGTTTTTGTAAAGTATAAATACACAGTTGATCCGATATGAAAGGGACCTTAAACAATTACCTGGCATTGACTTTTGTTGTTATCTGCAGCACCAGTGGATGGGCGCAGTTTAGAATTCCATCCATGGATGCCTCATTGAAAGGAGGCTATTCTATGGTGAATGGTTCCTCAACCGATTTTGAGGGAGTAATTGTTACGGGATCACTTATGATTCACATCAATGAGCACATTGCTGTTGGTCCATTTATTTCTCAGAGTATCGATATGAATTTTTTCGAAAATGAATTTGGTTTTGAAGGATCTGAAAATTTAGCCGAGCAATCCATGTTTGGAATTAATGCTAGATTTTCTACGAGCAGGAGCAAGGTGCTCAGGCCCTATCTTAACCTGAGTTACTACAGTGTAGAGATGGTCGAGGATTTTGGAGGATACAGACTTGCACAGAAAACAACTGGCCTTGGTGGTGGCATCGGGTTAATGATACGGTTGAATAGGAATTTGTATTTGAATGCAGTAGAAGTTAATGCCCGACAAATTAAAGACGACATATTTTTCTTAGAAGGGGCCAACCTCATTTTGGAACTGCAGGCAGGTATTTCCTATAACATTGGACGAAAGAAATAGGTAAACACGAAACATTAATCCAATGGGTAAGTTAATGACATTGTGCATTTTAGTTCTTGGTTCAATTGCCAGTCACGCCCAAAATCTGTTAAAAGTTGAAATAAAAGCAAAGGATGCCTCCGTTGCCAGCTACTCACCTGACAACTCCCTATTTGCAATTGCTACCGGAAATGACATCGTTATTTACAATGCTGGCAATGACACCCGGCTGAGAACACTCGAAGGCCACAAAAAGAAAGTGTTGGATATTGAGTTTGACAGCAAGAATGAATTTATGCTTTCAACAAGTACTGACAAGACTATCAAAATATGGAATCCTCAAAGCGGGCAGTTGGTTAAAACCTTTGATGGTCATAGCAAAGAAGTGATTGCCGCCAGGTTTGTCAAAGGAACGAACTATCTCGTTTCTATTTCTGAAGACCTGAGCGTAAGACTATGGAATATTGAGTCCGGCAGTCAGGTTTACAAGAAAACAGAACATACCAAACCGTTGAGGGCCGTTGCCACCAGCAGCGATGGAAAATATTTGGCCACAGCTGGGGGAGACAAGCAAATTGTAGTTTGGATGGCGGAGACAGGGAAAGTGCTTTATAAAATTGATGCCCACGAAGACTGGGTCCGGTCGTTGGCCATAAGCCCAGATAATAAGACCCTGGCCAGCGGAGGGGATGACAAGACCGTGAAACTCTGGGAGCTTGAAACAGGAAAACCACTGCAATCCTTCCGCACACAAAAAGGTTGGATACATGACCTCGACTTTAGTGGAGACGGCATTTATCTTGCTTCGGCATCAGACGACAAGTCCCTCTATTTCTATGAAGTAAGTAGCGGAAACGTGAGTCTCAAGTTAGACGATTTTAATGGTGGAGTATTGGATATTCACTTCAGCCCACAGGGAAAAGAGATTGCCGTTGTAGAACAATACAACAATGACGTTCAAATTTGGGATGTGTCTTCGTTGAACATATCTCCTGTTTTTCGATTCAAAGACGAAAACGACAGAACGCCTCCGCAAATTTACGTGGCCAATCCACCCAACATCCAGAATGATCGGATACGGTTCTCAGGTGACATCATCGACATACGAGGAACAGTAATTGACGAATCAGGAGTGCGCAGGTTGCGCATCAATGGAATTGAAACACCACTAAAGGACAATGGCGGCTTTGTCATCAATCTTCCATTGGTGGCTGGAGACAACTTTGTTACCATAGAAGTAACGGATATCAATGACAACATTGCCTTAAAAAAATTCATCATCTCCCGCAAAGACCTGGTAGGAGGTGCGTATGATCCCCACGAAGCCAACAATTACTTGTTTGTGGTGGGCATCAACGACTATCAATACTGGCCAAAGCTCAACAACGCAGTTAAGGATGCCACCGATGTGGCCAGCATTTTGATGGGACAATATGATTTTGATTTTTCCAATGTTACCGTAATTAAAAATGAGCAGGCAACTCGCAGCAATATCTACAAGGGCCTTCGTAGTTTAATCGAAAAGGTCACAGTGAAAGATAACCTGATGATTTATTTTTCAGGTCATGGTTTTTTTGATGAGCTTGTCAACGAAGGATATTGGGTACCCGTAGATGCACAATTAAGTAATACCGGTGATTATCTTTCCAACTCAGACATTCTAAAGATCATTGGTAACATAGATTCCCAACATACCTTTCTGGTAGCGGATGCCTGCTTTTCCGGATCACTGTTTAATGAATCTACTCGGGGCTATGCAGAAAATGTGGAACAATACAGATCGCGCTGGGGATTGGCATCGGGAAGACTAGAGGTAGTAAGTGACGGTGCCGTGGGTAACAACAGTCCTTTTGCCAGAAACTTCCTTTCCTTTCTTAAAAACAATCCCAAAGACAAGATAGCGGTAAGCGAACTGGTGCAGCATGTAAAAATGCAGGTAGCGGAAGAATCAGATCAAACGCCCATTGGCAATCCCCTCAAGGGAGCAGGCGATGAGGGAGGAGAATTTGTATTCTACAAAAAGAATTGACTTTCAATGTTATCCTTCCTGTTATGTTTGCATGAGAACATTTCATTTGCGCCATCTTACTGGTTCAATGATTCGGAATAGGTGATGTGATGACAAATAAAATTCACCCTTTCTACAGTGCGTAATCCAATCCTGAGTTTATTATATTTAAAAATGGTAAAGCAAGCATTCAAAATCATTTCTGTTATCCTGGTATTGACACTTACTTCCTGCAGTGGAAAAAAAGAAACACAGGAGAAGCAAAATGTCAATGGCAAAAGGGTAGCCATCGAGGAAATTGAATCGGGCATCAAAGACTTCATCGCCAAGAAGACCAGGGAAGAGGGGGGCTACTTTCATGTGAAGGACAGGGGCAAGGAATTTCGCATGAAGTTGGTGCGGGTGCATACCGAATACCTGGCCAACCTGGGACCCAACAATCACTTTGCCTGCGTAGACCTGGCCGACATCAGCGGTGACGTGTACGATGTAGACTTTTTTATGGAGGGGCAACCGGGCAATATGAAGGTGACCAGCACCAGTGTACACAAACTCAATGGCAAACCCTACTACGCGTGGAAACAACAACCTGATAAAACGTGGGATCGCGTTCCGGTAAAGGAAGCTTCTACCCGTTTGCTGGGTGTGATAGAAGGAAGTGATGCCTTTGAATTTTATTACCGCGTGCAACTGCCTGAATTGAAAGAGCAGGCCAGCATGTGGATACCTATTGCCATTTCAGACGACTACCAAACCATCACCATCACGTCTACAGATGCGCCTGTTGACTACCAACTGCTGTATGACAACGTGAACAACAACACCATTATGTACCTGCAGCCGGGGCCAGCACAAAGCAATCAGGTGGTAGAAATTGTCTACCAGGTACAACGTCTGGAGAAAGGACCTGTAAATGAAGCAGGACCTGTGAATGAAATGTACCTTGCCGAAAATCGATTAATGCCGGTAGGAGGACGCTTTGCCACCATCGCGAATGAAGCCATCAAAGGAAGGGATGGCAGTGCGCTCATCAAAGCGAGGGCCCTGTATGATTATGTGATCGACAACATGCGCTACATGAAGTTTGGCAACTATGGAAATGGTGATGCCAATTATGCCTGTGATTCTAAAACAGGAAATTGCACTGAGTTTCATTCTTATTTTATTTCACTGGCACGGTCCGTAGGTATTCCCGCGAGGTTTGCGGTAGGGGCATCCATTCCTTCAGAGCGGAATGATGGAGGCATCGATGGTTATCACTGTTGGGCAGAGTTTTATGCAGAAGGAAAATGGTGGCCCATTGATATCAGTGAAGCCAACAAGTACTCTGCTTTGGCTACCTATTATTTTGGCCACCATCCTGCCAATAGAATTGAATTCAGCCGGGGGCGCGATCTTCAGGTGGAGCCCGGTCCGTCATCCGGGGCCATCAACTTTCTGGCTTATCCTGTGCTTGAGATCAACAGACAGGTAATCCCTACGAAAACAACGTTTTCATTTAAACGATCCGACCCACCGGCCTAAACTTCCTTACTGCTGATTGGTAGAATCGGAAGGGTGCTCGTTGGTCTCTGCAGGATGTTCTGTAGAGTCCGCTGCTGCCGGATGCTCCGCAGATTCAGCAGGATGATCTCCTTCAGTCTGGTCTGCTGCCTGTTTGCCACCGCAGGAAACAAGGGCTGCCACAGAAAATAACGACAGGAAAAGAATGGTGAAAAATCTCTTTTTGAACTTCATAATTTACAGGTTTGGGTTGAGATATTGTTTAGGCCTGCTAAGATAAAACCTTTGATCGGATATTAATAGGAAGATGGAGGCTAATCGCTGTGCAGCCAACGAAATCATGACATATGACAGCGGCAAGGGTGCTCCGGGATTGGAAGAACGAATACACCGGTGCGAAGCCCGGTAAAGTGCTTCGCAGACCAGTGTACAAGCCATCAAGGAACTGTTGGTTTTACTTAACGCTGTCCCTTTTTAAAGCCGTAGGTATTTTGTCCTATAAAGTCTTTGGGAAATTGATCATCACCCTTGAAGCCGATCTCTATTTTTCCACTGTCTTCAGGTATGTAGTCAGTTTTAAAAATATAGTCCCACAAACTCAAGCTGATGCCATAGTTTACACCATACTTACCTTTGGGCAAAAGGTAGGCGTGGTGGTACAAGTGCATCACCGGATTATTAAAAATGTATTTCAGCGGTCCCCAGGTGATCTTAATATTGGCATGGTTGAGATGACCGATGGTGATGGCGGTGAAGTGTACGATGTATGCCTGTTGGGGTTCAAAGCCTCCCAGGATCATCACTCCGAATGTCTTCAAGGGCTTGTATAGGATGTTCTCCATCCAGTGGTATCTCAGGTGGGCGGCAAATCCCATCTCCTTGACACTGTGATGTACCTTGTGGAACTTCCATAGAAACGGATATTTGTGCAACAACACGTGTGTAAACCATTGTACAAAATCAAGCACAATAAAAAACGCGATCAACTGTGCGGCCATAGGCCATGAGGAGATGTCTACAATCGCCAGGCTCTTCATGGTAATGTTGAACTCTCCAAATAATAATTCCAGACTGGTATAGACGCCACTGATCACAATGGAGAAGATGAAGAAGTTGAAGAACATGTAAAAACCATCCAACCAGAAATCTTTTCTGATGATGGATTGTTCCTTGCGCCATGGAAATGCAATTTCCAATCCCCACACCACCAGGGAAATGACTACCAGTCCCCAGAAGTAATTGGTGTACCAGGGTACCTGAAAAATGATGGATTTCCACGTCCAATCTATTGTGCCTGTAAAGGCTCCCACAAATGCATCAAAATACTTTCCCATTTCTATCTATTAATTATTGTTAGTCTTTAATTCGTACCAATCTATGTTTGTCAAAATTTCACGTCTTCCAATCATCTTGGGCGGATAGTTGGTGACCAGGTAGTTGACGATCACCTCCTGATTGCTACCCAGGTCGCCCAGGTTTTGTGTTTCCTGCATCCACTTGATGGTGGCATTCCATCGGTCGGTATTCATCCTGTTTTGCAAAATGATTTTGGCAGAGTGGCAATAGGTGCAATTGTTTACTACCGTCATCAATCCTTCTGCATCCACCAAACCCGTTCTTACATGAATACCATTTTCAATTTTATTTAGTTCATCTACCTCATTGACGGTTTCTGTTGCTGCAATTGGTGCTGATGGCAACTGAAACACCGAGAAATCAGGATCAATGGCGTAATAGACCAGGGCGCCTCCCGCAAGAATCACCAGGCTTATTACCAATAACATCAAATTGTATATTTTAGTTATCAGGTTAGGAAAATCCTCTTTCTTGGCCATTAGTTTACCTTTACCGCAATTCTATGACACGCATTATTTAAATAGCCTTTGGGGTTCCAACCGGGCACCAACATAGGTTGAGCCATACCTTTGGTATCCGTTGCTTTTGCCCAAACCTCATAATATCCTTTTTGCGGGAATTCCACCTTGGCTGAAAAATGTTGCCATGCCAGCCGATTGACCGGCTTTTTCAATACCGCTGGTTTCCAGGTGGATCCGAAGTCGATGGAGTACTCCATGTTAGCCACCTCCAGTTCACCCGCCCAGGCGTGTCCCCTGATATTCAGTGCTGTTCCCGCTTTGATCATCGCACCGGATTTAGGAAAGGTGATTAATGATTTCACCGGCATCGATTCGATGATGCACAGGTCTTCTTCTTTCACTGTCTCGCCCGGTGCAATGGGCTTGCAGGGTACCTTATATGAATCTCCCGTCATTTTGGAGCCATCATGTACTTTGTTTCTAATGCTGATTCCAGTGAGCCACTTTCCGGACACGGAAGCAGGCCAGCCACCTGCCATCAAACGAAGGGGATGACCGTGAATAAACGGAATGTCTTCACCGTTCATTTTAAAGGCCAGAATGGTTTCATCTTGTAGTGCTTTGGCCATGGGGCATCCTCTGGAAATGGCTTCTTTGCCTGCATCCCTGCTCAAGTGCAGGTCTGCCGCATGAAATCCAATGTACACCGCATCGTTTTTGATGCCTGCATCTTTCAACACATCTCTAAGCCGCACACCGGTCCAGCTGGCACAATGCACAGCGCCTACAGTCCATTGATTGCCCTGAGCCGGAGGGTTGAATTCGCTTCTTCCGTTGCCACCACACTCTATGGTTAACTGATAGGTGTGGTGCTCAAACTTTGATTGGAGTTCGGCCAGGGTATAAGTTTTTTTGTTGACTACTGATTCGCCATCTATGGTCAGTGTCCATTTGGACACGTCTATGTTTTCAGGAACCAATCCGTTGTTTCGGATGAACATACTGGCATTGGGGGTGATGTCATCATCGAGCAAGTGGGCGGCCGCCTCCATGTTCCACGGTTTGTCGTTGAGCACCACCATGTCTTTGTTCTTGCTGAACATTTTGAAGGGATCCGGATCCTGCAATGCCAGCGGTTGATAACCCTCTGGCATTCGGGCGCCAAATACGATTTCAGCTCCAATCAATGTAGCCAACGAGCCGAGTGTGGCCTTTTTTACAAAATCTCGCCTTTTCAAAGTGAATAAATTATAGGTTCAAATGCATCCGTTTTACAAGGTATACCTGATAAAGTTGGCGATCTGTAACTGATGTCACACACGATTAATATTCTTACCTCTAAGTTTACCGAATACCAAAATACTGAAAAGTCTATGAAGCAGGATTTCGAAACCAAGTTCACCGGGTGGTCATTTATTGCAGCAGCCCTTATGTTGTGGGGAGGCTGGGCCCTATCGTCTCATCATATTGGAGAATACATTGTAGCCTCTGATTTTGAAGCGGTTGGAGAACGCGTCTGGTATTGGATATGGATGTACCGGATTCATATTTTTGGATGGGTGACCATGGCCATCGCTATGTTCGCCCTGGTATCCATTGCCTCGAAGAAGCCCTTTAGGGTGGTGATGTTGCCGGGTGCAGGTATGGTAATTGTGGGCACATTTACATTGGCCATTGCGGCCGCCTTTTATTATAATTTTGGAGCATGGGGTGTAGGTAAAACTGCGGGCAAATCTGCGGAGGAGATCGCAGTGTTTATGGACAGCATTTTGTCTACCAATCAATATGTTACCTGTTTTGTACGTTTTGGCCGCATCTTCTCAGGAGTGGGTTTGGTGCTGCTGAGTTTTGCATTTATTAAGTGGAAGCTTTTCCCAACGTGGTTGGGTGGACTCACCTTTTTATTAGGAATATCAGCCGTAGGTTTGATTCTGGCCATACCCGATAATTTTGAATTGTACAAGCCACTTTTTCACGTGAAAGTGATTTGGCTGGTATTGATGGGGGTAACGCTGCTGACCAAGGGGCTTAATCTTGCTGAGGCAGATGCCTGATTAGTTCGCCTTTAATATCTTATTGATAAAAGACCAGAGCATACTGCTCTGGTCTTTTTTTATTCATGCCAAATGCGCTTTTATATAATGGTTTAAAACCGGAAACTGCCTTACCGAATAAATGAATTCACCCAGAGGGATGGGGCTTATTGTAGTGGGTTACTATACTAAAAAAGAGATTTGGCATCACTTAATTACATGACTACATTTAATGGTTAAATTTTTGTAGTGCTAATTACCTCAACGAACCTGAATGCAATGAGCACAGTAATGCGGATTGTCCTGTTTATTATTTTCATTGGCTATACAACAAGCATGCATGGACAGAGTGCCAGTGTTGCTATTGACAAGGACCGAAAGGCCTGGCTTGGTTTGAACGTTGGTGGCTTTTGGCAAGGCAGTGATATCAGACCCGCTGCCGGGGCAGGTTCTGGCCTCACCTTTGACTATCATTTCATCAGAAACCACACCAGTGTTTTTGGTATTGGTGTCAGGGCACAATATCTGAAAGCTACATCGCTTGGCCTTGGGATCACACGTGATTATAATATTCAAAACAACCCCTCACTGAATGGGGTTTCCGGGAATCCAGATTATGCTTCTTTGGGAGGAGGAAAAGATTATGTTTTTCAAAACTACTCAACGGACGTAAGCGATATCTCAGGGAATGTGATCATTTCTCTTAATCGACTGCGAGCCGTTTCGAGAATCAATTTGTATGTATTTGGCGGAATAGGTGGTACCGGTTACATCGCTTCAATGAATCAACGCGATGCCTCCGGCAATTTATATGATTATGATCTTATCAGCTCCAATGGAACCAATATTAAAAATGAGTTGAAGGACCTTAGGGATGACACCTATGAAACTTATGGCGAAGGTGGAGCTACCAGGTCATGGGCTTTTACGCCAACAGTGGGTGCGGGATTTGGAATTCAACTTAGTAGTAGGGTTCAACTTGCCATTGAGCATAAGGTTGGATTTACAGGCACAGATTTATTGGATGGAAATAAATATGGGACATCCAATTCCAGAAATGACATTTACCATTATGCTTCGTTTGGCGTGAATTTCGGAATAGGCAAACTCATAGGGGGAAGCCCTGCAACAACCCAGGTTGCACCCCGTAGAACTTCCGTGGTGCCGTCTACTCCCGCTGAACCAACCACCAATCTTCCAGCCATAAGGATCACATCACCTGCTTCAGCAACGACAACGTTGGAAAATTGCAACGCATCAATCAAGGCTATTGTTGAAAATGTAAATGAGAAGGAGGGAATTACTGTGCTTCAGGACAGGATACCGATTGCATTTGAATTTTCAGGACAAACACTTACTGTTTCCGATGTCAACTTTAGTGGTGCAACCCATTTTGTAATTACAGCAAAAAATAGTGCGGGTACCGTTAACGAAACTGTTTCTTTTGTTTGCCAACCTAAAGTGGAAATGATCACGATTTGTCATCAAGCTCCGGGTAATAATTATCAGACCATTGAAATTCCAGCCACCGAATGGGCTACGCATCAGTCACATGGTGATTCACAGGGAGAATGTCCTCCGGCTGAAAGTCCTAAAGAACAAACTCCGGTCATTACTATTCATTCTCCGACCACATCTACGGTAACATTGGAAAATTGCAGTGCTTCAATCAGGGCGACCGTAGAAAACATTTCAAGCAAACTAGGTATTGCTGTAATGCGCGACAGAACACCGATTGTATTTGAGTTCACAGGGAACACACTCACAGTTTCAAACGTCAACTTTACAGGCACCGCCAATTTTGTAATCGTAGCCAAAAATAGTGCCGGTCAGGCAACTAAAACCATCTCTTTCGTTTGTCAGCCACCAGTGCAGATGATTACCATTTGTCATCGTGCTCAGGGTCAAAGTGATCGGGCAATAGATATTCCAATCCATGAATGGCCCGCCCACCAAGCGCATGGTGATACGCAAGGTCCTTGTCCGGTGATTGAACGACTTCAGGTAAGGCCTCCCGTGGTAAGGATCACTTCGCCTGCTACTTCACCGGTCACGGTTGACAACTGCAAGGCAGCTGTTACAGCTACGGTGGAAAACATTACTGACCAACAAAGTATCACCGTTACACAAAATGGTAAACCCGTAGCATTTGAATTTGCTGCGAACACCGTTACTGTTACCAATGTAGACGTCACCGGCACAGCCCACTTTGTGATCAAGGCCACCAACTCAGCGGGCACGGCTACCCAAACCGTTTCATTTGTATGTCAGCCAAAGCAGATGACCATCTGCCATGTTTCTCCTGGCAATAGTCCTCAAACCATCACCATTGCTGAGTCGGCATGGCCGGCACACGAGGCACATGGAGATGCACAGGGTGGATGTCCGGTGGTTGTAGCTCCTGTGGT